>JAQUSF010000080.1 GCA_028715215.1 Candidatus Zixiibacteriota bacterium | reverse complement strand
TTTTTTCATAATTTAATTTCGCATTTTTTGTACCTTCAGGTCAGGTTAATGTCATAACTCCTTAACCGGAAAGTGGTTGAACAGCTGCACGGGAAGCTGGTAAGACCGGCATTATCCTTGCTTTAATCTGGGTATGGAAAAAAACGAAAAAACCTATGATTGTTTTATTGGTGCCATCCACAACCATTTAATAGACCCTTTCCTGGAAGAAAATGGTTTTACCCGCGGCCTGGTGGTTTTTGCTATCCCCGAGCTGGGGGTTCTTTTTAAATGCAGGGTCGAAGGAGAGCTGATTGAATTGGAGTTCGCAGCCTTTTTCTCCCTTTTAAAATTCCTTTCCAGTTCGCTGGCCCGTGAAAAAATAAATAACATTCGTATCTTTTCATCTAATCCCGAATTTGTTTTCTCTTTTACCGGTAAAGGAAAGCATCTGGGTCCGGACTCGCCCAAGTTAAAGATACTGAAACAGTATACTTCATATATGAAAATTGCGGTTTGTTTTATTCAGCAAATTAAAAACCGGGCTTTATTGTCGCCCGCAGATTATCCTTCTTTGCCTGAGAACCATGAAGTAAAACTCGATTTCGATTTTGATGAAAAGAGAAAGTTTAATATTAAACCTTTCCAGAAAGGTGTAATTCTTTAAACCGGTTCTTTTTTTTATAAAAGTAAACTTTTTTGCATATTTTATGTAAGACTGACATTTTTTGAGATGGAAAATGATTTCAAAAACAGATTATTGCCGGAATAGTAATGAAAAGATGAAAATAATTCCTTGTCATAAAACGACTTAGTGTATAATATACAATCAGGGCACAAACCTTGCTTTATTAACTGCATTATGATTAAAAGTCTTCTTTCACAGATCAGGATTCTACCTGCAGAACGGATTTACCCTTTTGAATGGTATGAACCCAAGCTTAATCCGGATGACCTTAATGTCAACGAATTGAATCTCATCAGACATCCCTTTATGGTTTCCTGCCTGCCGGATAATAATTATTTGTTGCTGGGACAGACCACCCTTTTCCGGGCTCTTCAGGATGCCGGGCTCAAACATTTTCCGATACAGATTTGTCGCAATGAACACCTTCGTTTTCTGCCGCAAAAAATAAGTCTGGTTGATTTTACGGTGGAAGATATGTCCCGTTTTGCTTTGAAATTCCCCAAACAGGTGATTTTCTCCCCGCAAGAACAACCCTGTCTGTCAAATTATATATCTTTTCAATTTACCTTCAATGACGAACCGCCCCTCTGGATTTATTTGCGTGATTCCACTCGAAATGGTTGTCCTTTGCCTTTGGAGATTATTTTTAAAGCTATTCTCGCCCGTGGCAGTTATGTGCCCGTTTATGAATGTCGTGAATTTCATGATACGATATTCAAAGCACGCCGTCTGAATAATATAATTTCCCTGCCTACTTTTGAACTGGTGGACTTGAAGGCGGCGGCTATGTCCGAACGTCTTTTCCCGCCTGATATTATAAAAGTCTTTTCTTCCACCCGTATCGTCAATATCGATTTCCCGTTAACAGTGCTTGACTCGGATTTACCCCTTGATGAAAAAGAGTCTTTTTTACGCGAGTTGATCGCTTATCGCGAGCAGGCCAACCGTACGATCTTCCTTGAGGGTACGGTTTACATCCTTAACATATAAAAAATACTTGAACCTCGGCTGAAGGTCTGGTAGATTTCAATATGCTTGAAATCTACCAGGAAAAATGTATACATTGTGGCGGCTGTATCACTCTTTGTCCCACCGAAGCTCTTCTTCTGCTTGAGGATAAGCTTACCTGTGATGAAGAGTTATGCCTATTATGTGGTGACTGTGTTATTTTCTGCCCGGTAGAAGCTCTGGAGCTGGCTTGTGAATACCAGGTATGATGTAGTCGTCATCGGGGCGGGTCCGGCCGGTCTGATGGCCGGTTGGGTGTGTGCCCGGGCCGGATTATCCGTACTCATGGTGGAAAAAGATAAACAGGTCGGCTGGCCGGTCAACTGCGCTGAAGCCGTGCCGGGACGCTCCTTTGAAAAAATTATCCGCCCCCGGCCCGCTTGGATTAAAACTCAGGTGGAAAGAGGGCGTCTGGTTGCGCCCGGAGGCAGGTATTTCGATTTAAAGTATCATAAAGCCGGTTATGTCCTTGACCGTTTACGGATGGAACAGGACCTGGCCGAAGAATTCAAAGCCTCGGGGGGAGAACTGGCCTGCGCCTGCCGGGCGGAAAACATAAATATAAAAGGCGAGAGATTTAATACCCTTTCACTGGTTACCAACGGTAACAATGTGGAACATGTTACAGCCGATATTTTCATTGCGGCCGATGGGGTCGAAGGTACAATAGCCCGAACCGCCGGTATCAATAACCGCTATAGTCTCGATGAAACCGAATCATTGTTGCAGTATCAACTGGCCGGGGTCAATATCGAAAAAGATATGCTGGAATTTTATGTCGGGAATAATATCGCTCCCGGCGCCTATGCCTGGGTTTTCCCCTGCGGGGAGGACATAGCCAACGTTGGACTGGGTATGCAGTGTGATTCCAACAGGAGGTTAAAGGTATCGGCGTATCTGGAAAAATTCATCAAAAATCGTTTCGGGAAGGCTTTAATAGTCAGGAAGTCAGGCGGTACCTGTCCTCGGTACCAGGGGCGCAGGATATTAGCGCGCGGTAACCTGTTGGTGGTCGGCGATGCCGCCCGGGTTCTCGATTCCCTGAGCGGGGCCGGGATTGTCAATGCCCTCCTGTCCGGACAAATCGCCGCCGGAGCAGCCATAGCTTTTGTAAAAAAAGAGATTAAAACCATAAGGGAACTGCATGACCTCTATCCCCGACAGTTTCTGGATATCAAGCACCATGAATTAACCATGTATTTGAAAATCAAAAAATTCATGGTTAAATTATCCGATTATGAACTTGACGACTTGGTCCAGGCTCTGGACGAATATTTTGTAGAGAAAAACCTTGATTCTTTCAATCCTGTTATCATTATTCTGGGAGTAATTAAAAAAAGACCCCGCCTGATAAAAATGGCGAGGCATTTATTTTACAAAAGATGAAAAAGCCGAATAAGAATCAGTCGAGTTTGTTTACGCGGCGGGCTAACCGGGACTTATTGCGGGCGGCGTTCTTTTTATGGATCAAACCGCGACAGGCTGCTTTGTCAAGTTCAATGGTCGCTTCTTTTAACTTTTTGGCGGCTTCTTCTTTCGATGTCGCGGCCTCGGCTTCCTTGATAACCGCCCGGAGACGGCTGCGTATAGCCCTGTTGAGCAACCTCTCTTTTTCAGAGGTTTTAACCCGTTTCATGCAGGATTTATGGTTGGGCAATGTTATTATCCTTTCAAAAAAAAATTTAATTAATAAATATAAGCGGTTTATTAATTTTGTCAACCGGTAACAGTCAAAAAGATTCGCTTTTTAAATCGGCCGGAATAGTCTCTTCGGCTACCGCGGTTTCCCGCGTCCTGGGGCTGGTCAGGGAACAGGTGATGGCTTTTTTCTTTGGGGCAGGGATGGCAACCGATGCCTTTGTCACTGCTTTCAGAATTCCCAATTTACTTCGGGATATGTTTGCCGAAGGTGCCCTGTCTTCGGCTTTTATCCCTGTTTTTAAAGAAAAACTGGTTAAGGGAGATAAGCAGGAAGCTTTTACTCTGGCCAATATTGTCCTGACAGCTATTTTACTGGTAGTCGGAGCCATTGTCCTTTTTGGAATTATCGCCACGCCAATAATTATTTACATTTCGGCTCATGGTTTCACAGCTAATCCTCAAAAATTCGACCTGACAGTCAGTTTAACCCGCCTGATGTTCGTTTATCTGTTACTGGTTTCGGTATCAGCCCTGATTATGGGGATGCTTAATTCGTTCGGGAAATTCGGGATCCCGGCTATTTCACCCGCTGTTTTCAATCTGGGTATCATCCTGGCCAATGTTCTTTTATATGAATACCTGAATGTCCCGGTTTATGCTCTGGCTATCGGGGTTTTAATTGGTGGGATAGGCCAGGCTGCGATACAACTTCCAGCTCTGATAAAAATAGGCTACCGTTTCAAACCAGATTTTAACTTCATCGATGACAGCTTTAAAAAAGTGATACGTCTTTTCGTGCCGATGATAATAGGACTGTCGGCCGGGCGGGTCAATATCCTCGTCAGCACATTGCTGGCATCGTTCTTGGTTGAAGGAGCGATCACGTATCTTAATTACTCGTTTCGGCTGATGCATTTTCCCCTGGGTGTTTTTGCCGTAGCACTGGGTACGGTGGCATTACCCAAAGCCTCGGAAATAGCCGCAAAAGGGGATATGGAAGGTCTCAGAGATACCTTTTACCAGGCACTAAATCTTAATATGCTTTTTATTTTACCCTCCGCCTTTATCCTGGCTGACTGGGGTTATGAAATTGTGGGACTTATTTATCAATGGGGGCGATTCACAGAGCTGGACGCCCAGAATACCGGCCTGACCCTTTTGCATTATTCCTACGGCCTGGTCGGTTTTGCGGCAGTCCGGGTTACGGTCCCGGTTTATTATGCCCTGGGCGACTCCAAATTGCCGATGAAAATATCCATTTTTTCGATTGTTCTGAATATCATCCTTTATTTTCCTCTGATAAAAATTTTGAGTTTTGCGGGTCTGGCGGCCGCTACGTCGATAGCCGCACTTATTAATTTCGGATTGCTGTTATATTTTATGCCCCGAAAGGGACTGCAAATCTCTTATCACAAACTGTTTTTAAATATTCTGAGGATCGCCCTGGCGGCTTTCCTTGCCATGTATGTTTCGAAACTTATAACCTTTGATTTTTCCCGGAGCGCACCTGCGGTTTTGGACCGGTTTTTAAACCTGGCCATACCCGTAACGGGAGGGGTGATAATTTATATGGTTTTCTGCCTTATTTTTCGAGTTAAAGAATTTACCCTCCTTGCCCGAAAGCTGTTCCGCGGAAATAAAACGATTTAGTTTTCATGTTCCGTAGATATCCAGGACTATTTTTGCTCTTTTTTACAGTAGCGGGGATATTGTCGGCCGATTGTCTGCATCCCCCGGTCTGGGTTCTTTTTGCGGTTTCGGCAATCGGTACCGCGGGTGGTTTTTTCTTCCTGGGCCGGCGGCGCAAGCTTCCGGGAGTATTATTTTTCGCTTTATGTCTGGGCGGTTTTGCCGCTTTTAATTATCATATCAAATGTTACGACACCGGACTGAATCATTTATCAAAGGTTACCTCGGTTGAGAACACCTATCAACTTTACGGGAAAGTCAGCGCCTGGCCGCAGTTGAAAAGCGACCGGACTGAAATTATTGTAAGTCTTGATTCGGTAAAGACTGAGGATATAAAAAGGGTGACCGGCTCGATTTTGTTAAAAATTGCCGATACGACCACCGCTTTACAGAGGGGTGATTATGTAACCTTCATGGGACGTATCTATCCTGTCAGCACCGAGAAAAAAATCGGCGGCTTCAATTATAACCGGTATCTGAACATGAAGGGCGTGTTCGGTATTGTCTATAAGAATTCGATTTTGGATATCCAGGTTGACCGGCGTTCGCCGGTAGGTTTTTATCAGTTAACCGACTGGCTGCGCCGGGCGGTCTTGAATAGTTTTCAAAGAAACCTTTCACCGACCTCGGCCGCCCTGGCCGGGGGATTCCTGATAGGCGAGACCAGGGATATCCCCGGGGATATTTATCGGATGTTTCGCAACAGCGGCACTTTCCATCTTTTGGCGGTATCCGGTTCCAATGTTGCTCTGGTCCTTCTTTTCTTTTTGATTCTGATGCAACCCTTTAATTTTTCCGGGCGGAAAAGAGCTTTTGTACTTATTGTTGTTATCATTTTATTCTGTGCGCTTGCCTATGGCGAACCATCGGTCGTCCGGGCTTCCCTGATGGCCGGCCTGGTAATCATCGCCCGTTTTTTTCAACGCCGTTATGATTTGAACCACATCATTGCCCTGAGTGCTCTTATAATTTTACTGATTGCTCCGGCCCAGCTTTTTGATATCGGTTTTCAACTATCTTTTGCCACCACCTGGGGTCTTATTTACATCATGCCCGCCTTGTCGGATATTTTCAAAAACCATCATTCCCATAAATGGTATCGCTGGGTAATTTTCCCGGTCTTGATTTCTCTGGTAGCCCAGCTCTGTTCCACGCCGGTTATGATTTATTATTTTGACCGGGTACCGGCCCTGACCGTTCTGGCCAACCTGGTAGTGGTGCCGCTGGTGTCGGTTGGTTTTCTGGGTTCTTTGGCTCTGCTGGTGGCGGACCTGGTATTTCCTCTTTTGGGCCAATTTGCCGGCTCGCTGGTAAATATTATTTTGCACCTGGTGGTTTCGGTTTTAACTGTTCTGGGGGGTGAAGATATCCCGGTTTTCAAAACCGGCAGCCTGACCGGCGAAACCGACACCATGGTCTTTATCCTGTTTCTCTTTATCTTGATATCGCTGGCGGTCCCGGCATTTAAGAACCAGTTCTTTCGTCGAGTGGGTTTTATGGTGATGCTGGTCGGTCTTAATTTGTTCCTGGTCGAAAAAGTGTTTTCAAGCAGGGGAAACGAAAGTCTCGGAATGGAACTGGCTAAAATCCCAGGCGGGGTGGTTGCTTTAATCCGAACCGGCGGGCTGTCCGAAGCTGACCTGATTATAACCGGCATGATTGAGCGCAAATACCCGGTCGAAGAAAAGATCCTGACTCCTGTTTTTGAAAAAGCCCGGCTTGATAAGATTAAGCGTCTTTTCATCCTGACTGCCGACTTCAAAGCCATTGATGATATTCTGAGGTTAGCTGAGTTATTCCGGGTTGAAAAAATATATGCGGCGGCGTATTTAAAAGCAAGTTTGACCGATATCCTGGCTCGGGGGAATTTTCATTTCCCGGAGGCCTTCGATATATCTTTTTTTTCACCTGCTGTGGAGCCGAAGACTTTCCCGGGATATTATGCCGATGAAAAAGGATTTTGGTTGATATTGGAACATAGTCGAGTTCTTTTCACCAACCGGGTAACCGAGGCGGTCTTTGCCCCGAATGAAGATAAGCACCAAAGTATCCTTGTTATCGGTGAGTGTTGGTCACCGTCGGAAAATGACTGGGCCAGCCTGTCCGGAGCCGGGTATGGGATTATTATCTGTTCAAAAATTGAACCGCCTTTTCATTTAACATCAGGATTCACCGCATCTTATCATGACCGGAGCCGGCCGGATTTTCTGTATGACCTTGAGCGCCAGGGACCCCTGTATTTATCATTGCCTTCTCAATAAAAAATCTTTTCAGCGGTTATTCTAATAAAGAAAAGGATTAAAACGCCCGATAAATACATAGAAATGCCTGAAATCTATGTGGTTAAAAATTTTAATGGGGTGGAATTGTAATAATGAGCCTTTCGGGAAATTTAAAAACTGTTTCTTTCCCAGATATATTACAGCTTTTAGCGACCGGTAAAAAAACGGGCACGCTGGAATGCAAGACTTCGTCCCGACAGAAAGAGGTCGCTTTTAAAGATGGTAATATTATTTTTGCTTCTTCGGTTAATGCTTCGGAAGACCTGCTGGGAAACATGCTGTTGAAAAAGGGAAAAATCTCTAAAACCGACCTGGAAAGAGCCATCACGCTGCATAAGCAGACCGGCCGCCAGATGGGTACGACCCTGATCGACATGAACCTGTTTACCAAAGAGGAAATTGCGGAATGTCTCAAACTCCAGATTGAAGAAATCGTGTATAACCTGTTTTCCTGGAAAGAAGGAGACTTTGTGTTTCATGAGGGTGCGGCCCCTAAAAACACTCCTTTTTTGATTGAACTTAATACGATGAATGTCATCATGGAGGGTACCCGGCGTATCGATGAATGGATGGAGATTCAGAAGGTTCTGCCGGATGACGATGTGCTTTTAAGTATTGTCAAGTCGCCGCGCGTCAACCGTGAGGAACTGGTCATTTCTCTCGACGAATTCCGTGTTCTGGCTTTAATTAACGGCGAACGGACGCTGGCGGATTTAATCAGTCTTTCGCCGATGGGTGAATTCGTAACCTGCCGGGCGGTTTACCGCCTGACGAATCAAAAGTTGCTTGAAGTGGTCGGCAAGAAAAACAGCGAAACGGAAATCAAGGAAGACGAGGAAGAGGTGGTGATGTCCATCATCTTCAGCCTTTATAATAGTTGCTTTTACAAGATTCGCAATATTGTCGACGGTATCCTGGGCGAACAGAATACGAATTTCGCCTCCTTTGCCGCCCAGTATCGTACCGGTCTGATGGTCTTCTTTCCGGGTGTCGACCCGGCTTCCGACCTGATGCCGAGTTTTGATAAATTTCTCAACGCCGTCCGCTCCATACCGGCTTCGGTTCGCTACCATACCCTGATGACCGCTCTGCACCGCATGCTGTCAGAACAGCTCGTCTATGTGCATCAGCTTCTGGGAGCGGGACCTTTCCGGGAATCAATCACCAAAGTGAAAAGAGAAATATCGGATCCCCTGGCTACGCGGCGGGAACTGGTTAAAAGTTATGGAATTGAAGATAATTTTTACGGCATTTTAAAACAGGCTGATAAAATTGTAAAGTTAGTAAGAGGTTGATAATATGAAACGATTAATTTTCAGTGCGGGCCTTGTTGCCCTGATGACGACGGATATCCAGGCGGCCAACCTGGCGGTTATTACCAGTCCGCCGACCTTATTAAATATTCTGGTTTTTCTGTTTGCGGGCGCCTGCCTTTTTATCTGTTTTCAGGTATTAACTCTGGTTAAGGGCGGCCAGTTAAGCAGAAGCTGGCAGATGTTACTGATTGCTTTTAGTCTGCTGGCTATCAGCCAACTGGTTAATCTCTTAAATACCTTTGAAATTCTTAATATACCGAATTTCGTGGTTCCGGTGCTGATGGTGTTAACCGTGGGCTTGTTTTTATACGGGATTTATGAAACCAAAAGAGTATTAAGCTGACTATTTAATGTTGACATAACTAATTGTAAAATTTATATTTAAGAAGTCGCTTAAAACTGATGATTTCTAACATATTGCTTTAAGGCAACTTACATTAGTAATATGACAGTATCAAGTGAAATCAACGACCGCATTGATAAATGCCAGAAAATAATGGAGCTTGACCCCAACTCCCAGATATTTGCGGCTCTGGCTGATGCCCACCGTAAAAAGGGAGAGCTGGATAAGGCTTTTCGTGTCTGTCAGAACGGCTTAAAAATCCACCCTTCTTACGGGGCTGCTCACGTAGTTATGGCCAAAATCAATATGGACCGGGGTCTTTATGACTGGGCGGAAGCCGAGATTAAAAAGGCCGTGGAGCTTGATGGGACCAGTCGGTCGATCGACCTTCTCCTTGCGGAAATTTTGATTTACAAGGGTGAATTTGTCGAAGCGGTTAAACTTCTCAAGAAGCTGCATCAGTCGGACCCGGATAACAAACAGATCAAGAAACTTCTGGATATTGCTCAGAGAATACCGGAAGAGCAGAAAGTTTTGATGTCTTCCTCAACCAAAGTTGCTCAGGGCACGGCCTCGGCAACGGCAGAGGAAGTTCCTCCATTCGGCGCCCGGAAACCGGTTTCTATGAATATTGGTGAAATAGTGCGACAGGCATTGACCCTGCCGGATATGCAGGGAGCTCTTTTTGTTAATAACGAAGGCCTGGTGACGGAGAGTGAATGGACTCTCGAGATGGACAGTCAGACTTGCGGAGCGACCATGTACGAGATTATAAACTTTCTGACTCAGGAGATGATTAACAATTCTTTCGGCCGCGTTAGGAAGGTTTTAATTGAGAACAAGCAGCTGGTTTTTTATCTGCATAAAGTAACTGACGGCCTCTTTTTGTTTATCGGCGACGCCAGGATCAGTCTGGGTAACATGCGCATGAAATTATCCGGTCTGGTGGATAATTATCAGCCAAGTTAAGTAAGGGAAAAAGATGATTTTTAAGGACAATATCATAGGGCGAGTATCTCTGCTGACGTTAGCGGTCATGGTTATTCCACTGTTGTTTTTCCCGCGGATGTTTGGAACGGAACTGGCCAGAACATCGTTTGTAAATCTTTTATACGAACTTGTTTTTTACGGTTTCCTCATGTTCTTATTCAATCGCCGGATCACCCTGTTGCAACTGTTGCTTTCAGCTGGCTTATGCCTTGTTTATCGCTTGTTTCTGGGAGCGACTTTCGGTCTTATCATTGCCGGTCTTTACAGCATGAATCTGCTGGTTTCTTTGCAGTTGGGTCTGTTCAGTTATCTCCCGGTTTTATTGTTTAATATTCTGGTTACCCCGTTCATTTTAAAACCGCTGACCGATAAAATCAGCCGGCGGAAGGACCGGGGCGTTCGAAAAAGTAACAGACCGGGAATCATGATGACAGCCGAAGCGCCGACACCGGCTATGGAAATTTCCAAAGAACCGGAAAAGCCATTGGCCTGGGAATCCCCGGTCATCCCGGTCACCGCTCCCATACCGGCGGTAACAGCCAAGGCCGAGCCTTTATACGGGACTTCTTCGGCGATGCCGCAGTATTCATATAGTCCCGGCGAAAACACCCGCAGTTTTCTACAGCCGGATATTAATGGTTTTGAACGCGCCGTCCGGTATATCGGTGAACATGCCTCGGTGCATCTGACGACGGTGGTTGACCATGAGGGACTCCTGCTGGCGAATTTCAAAAGGGGCGACCTTGACCCGGAAGTCTGGGCTCCCATGGCGTTGATATTTTTAGAGAGTAACCGACAGGTACTGAATCGCACGGTTAAAAGTACCCCGGTAAAAGTTGATATTGTCCTGGAGGCTTACCGGATTGTCATTGCCCGCATCAATAAAGTCAACCTGATGGTGGTTGCGGAACATCACAGTGACGATGTCCTTAAAATCAGAATCAGCCAGGGGATTGATATTATTAAAAAATATATTGAAGAACGATATGCGAAAATTTTAGAAGATAAAGTGGAGAATATAAATGTACCAAGTATTAAGTGATCTCAACAAGACACCGGGGATTACCGGTTCGATGGTTGTCGGCAATGACGGGATCGTCATCGCCGCCGACATGGAAACCGGTTTTGAAGGCGATACGGTGGGGGCTCTGGCGGCCTCGATTACGACCAACATTCAAAAATCCCTGGAACGACTGCAAACCAGCCCGTTGTCACAGGTAACGATTGAAGCCGACAAAACCAAAATGTTTTTCACATCGGCCGGGCGCCTTGGCATCCTGGTAGTAACTACAGAACAACAGGTGAATATCGGTTTGATTCGCCTGGAAATTAAAAATGCCCTGGACCGTCTGAATATGGCCGGTTGAGGATGGCAGTAAAAAACACAGGTTGGAGTTATGGTATCGATAAATTATTCAGCTAGGGAAGTATGCTGTAAAATTGTTTATTACGGACCGGGATTATCGGGCAAGACCACCAATCTTCAGTATGTCCACTCCAAGGTCCCCAATAACACGCGCGGGGATTTGATTTCGCTGGCGACCGAAGCGGACCGAACTTTATATTTTGATTTTCTGCCGATAAATATCGGCACCATAAACGGCTTTACCGCCAAGTTCCAGCTGTATACGGTTCCCGGCCAGGTTTACTATAACGCTACGCGCAAACTGGTCCTGCGGGGGGTGGACGGGATTGTCTTCGTGGCCGACAGCCAGCCGGAGAAGATGGATGAAAATATCGAATCCATCACCAATCTCGAAGAGAATCTGAAGGAATACGGTTATGATATAAATAATATACCGGTCGTGTTGCAGTTTAATAAGCGGGATTTGCCGGGGGTTTTGCCGGTCGAGGAATTGAATGCCCGGTTGAACAAATGTAACTGGCCGACGTTTGAAGCCTCGGCCAGCATCGGCAACGGGGTTTTTGACACCCTTAAAAAGATTATTAAGATTGTCCTTGATAAGGCCAAATCCAGCAGTGCTCCGAAAATAAGATCGGCTCCGGCGGCTTCAGGCCCCACACCGCCGCCAGACGTCCAGGCAATGTCACCGGAGAAGTCGGAACTTGTCCGCGAGCCCGCGTTGCCGCCTTCGGCAACCGGGGAAGTTCGTTCTTCTACGGGGAAAATCATAGTGACGGAAGCGGCATATCGACCCTATCCCGGGTCGGAAAAAGAAGCCCAGCGGGAGAAAAAAATATCATCTGTTGCCCTGGCTTCATCCAAGGACGATGAGCTGGCGGCCGCATCGCTGGAAAAAAATGTCATAGCCCATGATAATAAAACCGAAGAATCGCCGATTCGTATGCATACGCCCCAAATGGCGCCGTCGTTAAAGCGCCGCGGTGAGGGGAAAAAACGGGGTTTCTTCAAACGCTTATTTGGAATAAAATAGTTTTTCAGGAGGCCTAAATGTCTGATGACAGCCTTATAATTTATGAAGAAGAGATAAAGCAGATCGAAGCCATTCTCACCAGATTACTCAAGGGAGCCGAGGCTAAATGTGCTCTACTGGTAGATAAAGACGGTCATATGATTACCCGTCAGGGTTTCACTCAATCTCTTGATACGACGGCTCTGGGAGCTCTTCTGGCCGGTTCTTTTGCATCCACCAAAGAAATCGCCCG
The DNA here is from genome assembly GCA_028715215.1 of Candidatus Zixiibacteriota bacterium. Lineage (GTDB taxonomy): Bacteria > Zixibacteria > MSB-5A5 > GN15 > FEB-12 > JAFGNW01. The sequence goes on along the minus strand of JAQUSF010000080.1, from coordinate 2,417 downwards.
CCTGGTCGGGGAACCGGAATTCTCCGTCCTGTTTCACCAGGGTAAAAAAGACCATATCCATATGTCCATTGTCGGCGAACGGTCTATTCTGGTTGTCATTTTTGATGACCGTACCACGATCGGGATGGTGCGTCTGTACGCCAAAGAGGCGTCGCTTGAACTTACCAAGGTTTTTCAGGAAATCCAGAATAATTCTAAAGGGGGCGCGGGTATTTCTGACGATTTCTCCGAAGAGGCACAGGATAAACTGGACGATATTTTCCAGGATTGATTATCAGCCGATTCGGGGCGAAGTAGTTATTAACTCGAATGAACGTTACTGCTAAGGATTAGGCTCAGATGTCGACTGAAATCAGTACTATTCTTGTCCAGGCCGGAAAAATTACACCGGAGCAGGCGCAGGAAGCTCTGGAAAGAGCGAAAACCAAGAATGAGAAATTTGAGTCAATCCTGGTCAACATGGGTATTTTCGAGTCCGAAGATGCCATCGCCAGTCTCATCGGGAAACACCTTAAAATCGGCAATCTGCGCATCAGCGATGTCGAGCTGAATCCCGAAGTCGTTAAGCTCATTCCTCTGGATATTGCCCGTAAATTCAAAGTAATTGCTATTTCTAAAATCAACAAGAACCTGCTGGTAGCTATCAGCGACCCCAATAATATTTATGTCCTCGACGCCATCAAATTTATAACCGGCTGTAATATTCAGCCGGTTATTTCACCTGAAACGGCCATACTTAAGGCGATTGACGCTAATTATACTGACGGAGCCGGTTTCTCCGACATTCTCAAAGGAATGGAGGAAGACCCCGACCTGGAAGTAGTTTCTTCCGAGGAGGGTCCCAGTGAAACCGACCTCATGTCCCAGATTCAGGACAAACCGCTGGTCAAGCTGGTCGATTCCATCATCAGTGATGCTATCAGGATGGGCGCCTCGGATATTCATTTTGAAATGTACGAAAAAAGAATCAGGGTGCGCTACCGAATCGACGGTGATTTAAGAGAAATGGCGCCGCTACCATTTAAATACCGGGCGGCCATCGTCTCCCGTATTAAAATTATGGCCGAGCTGGATATCTCCGAGCGGCGGTTGCCGCAGGATGGCCGTATTAAAATTAAAATCGCCGGCCGCACGGTGGATTTACGGGTTTCGGTTCTGCCGACCATCTTCGGCGAAAAAGTGGTCATGCGTATTCTCGATCCCCAGGCGCTCAAGGTGGATATGACTCAGCTTGGTTTTCGTGAACAGGACCTTCAGAAATTCCAGGAACGCATCCATTCACCTTATGGCATTATCCTCGTTACCGGGCCGACCGGTTCCGGTAAGACGACCACGTTGTATTCGGCCCTTCAACAACTGAATACCATCGATGTTAACATCATGACCGCCGAGGACCCGGTCGAGTTTAACTTTGAAGGAATCAACCAGGTAGCGGTAAAGTCCGAAATCGGCCTTACCTTTGCATCGGCGCTGAGGTCATTTTTACGGCAGGACCCGGATATCGTGATGGTCGGTGAGATTCGTGACGGTGAGACGGCGGATATCGCCATCAAGGCCGCCCTGACCGGTCATTTGGTCTTTTCCACTTTGCACACCAACGACGCCCCGTCGTCGGTGACGCGTCTTATTGATATGGGCGTCCCGTATTACCTGGTGGCTTCGGCTACCCGGCTGATAATGGCACAGCGTATGACTCGTAAAATCTGTGAACACTGTAAAGAGGAAATTAACCTGACCCAGGAGCAGGTGGACAGCCTGAAAGTACCGGAGGAGGTTCTAAGAAATATTCGGGCTTTCAAAGGGGTGGGTTGTAAAGAGTGTAATAATACCGGAAAAGCCGGGCGTACCGGTATTTATGAGGTGATGCCTATTACCCCGGCAATTGAGGCGTTGATTCTGACCAAGGCCCCCGATACCGAAATCAGGAAGTTAGCCCTGGAAGAGGGGATGTTTTCTCTAAGAATGGCGGCGGTGGATAAGATGAAAAAGGGAGTTATCGGGATTGACGAAGTTTTTGCCACCACTGCTGGTTAAGTAGGGCTGACATATCAAAATCTGATGTCTTTCAATCAGTTAAAATCAGAATAGTTAACGATTTAAGTCAAGATTCCCGGTTAAAATCCGATATTTATAATAAGTAAGTTTTTTAGGGTAAGGATATTTCTGCTTAATTTTCAGGAGTTTTTAGATGCAAAATCTGAGAGAGTTATTGGAAGAGATGGTAAAAATGGGAGCTTCTGACCTGCACCTGACCGTGGGGTCTCCGCCGGTGGTAAGGGTCGATGGTAAGCTTCAGAGACTAAAATATGATATGCTTAACAGTGAACAGACCAAGAAGCTGGCTTATTCCATGCTCAACGAGAAGCAAAAACTCAAATTTGAACAAAATTCCGAACTTGATTTTTCCTTCGGACTCG
>JAQUSF010000079.1 GCA_028715215.1 Candidatus Zixiibacteriota bacterium | reverse complement strand
GCCGATGAATTTAAAATTTTCGACTCTTCCAGGGTGGCGGAAATTGACCCTAAAAATCACAGTGACGAGCATTTTATCGATGTCAAAGCGGTTTCCATCCTCATACCGGCAAATTCATATATCCTGGCGCGTTCGCAGGAGTACTTCAAAATTCCCCGTGATGTCATAACTTTATGCCAGGGGAAGTCAACCTATGCTCGTGCCGGGGTCATTGTCAATGTTACCCCTTTTGAACCGGAATGGGAGGGTTTTGCCACGATTTCTCTGGCTAACACGGCTCCCCGACCGGTGCGGGTTTACGCCGGCGAAGGTATCGCCCAGCTCATTTTTTTTGAAGCGACGGAATTATGCCTGGTTTCGTATAAGGATAAGAAAGGAAAATACCAGGGCCAGCAAGTGATTACATTGTCAAGATCTGATGAAGAAAAACGATAACTAGAATATATTTTTTTTATAACTTAGGAGTCTGATTATGTCACAAGCTCTACCCAGAATAGATGCTGTCAAAACTAAAGAGAAAAAACGCCGCATGGTAACTATCGACGGCAACACCGCCGCCGCGTACGTAGCCCATGCCACCAATGAAGTAATTGCTATTTATCCGATTACGCCGTCATCGAATATGGGCGAGATAGCGGATGCCAAATCAGCCGCCAACGAAAGGAATATCTGGGGTTCTATCCCCAAAGTGGTGGAGATGCAATCCGAAGCCGGCGCTGCCGGAGCGGTCCATGGAGCGCTGACAACCGGAGCTCTGACAACTACTTTCACGGCTTCGCAGGGCCTGTTGTTGATGATACCCAATATGTTCAAAATCGCCGGCGAGATGACCCCAACCGTATTTCATGTTTCCGCCCGGGCGGTTGCCACTCACGCGCTTTCAATCTTCGGCGACCATTCGGATATCATGGCGGTTCGCTCGACCGGGTTTGGAATTCTGGTTTCCGGTTCCATCCAGGAAATTATGGACCTTGCATTAATCGCCCAGGCTTCGGCTCTGGCCAGCCGGGTTCCCCTGGTGCATGCTTTCGACGGTTTCCGTTCTTCACACGAGGTCCAGAAGGTCGAAGAGATTTCTTTCGACGATATGCGCGCCCTGATAGATAATGAACACGTGAGTAAACATCGGCAACGGGCGCTTTCATCCGACCGTCCGACCATTAAAGGTACCTCACAGAACCCGGATGTTTTCTTCCAGGGTCGTGAAACGGTCAATAAATATTACCTGGCGGCTCCCAAACACGTCCAGGATATGATGGATAAATTCGCCAAAATCGTCGGGCGGGAATATCATCTTTTCGATTATTTCGGTCACCCCGAGGCTGACCGGGTGGTTGTTATCATGGGTACCGGTGCGGAAGTGGTTCATGAAACGGTTGATTATCTGGTTTCCCATGGAGAAAAAGTAGGGGTGATAAAAGTACGCCTTTACCGACCCTTCTCGGTTGATGCCCTGATGAAAGTCCTCCCCGCAACAGTCCGGCGTATTGCCGTTATGGACCGTACCAAAGAACCCGGCGCCATTGGCGAACCGCTTTATACCGATGTTCAGACGGCTGTGAACGAAGCTCTGGACCGGTCAACAGCACCTTTTAAAGAACGCCCCCTGATTATCGGTGGCCGTTACGGTCTTGGCTCGGGGGAATTCAATCCGCCCATGGCGAAAGCCATTTACGACAATCTTAAAGCCCCAGCGCCTAAAAATCATTTCACCTGCGGTATTATCGATGATGTCACCATGACATCTCTGGAACCGGATAATTCCCTCAGCCTGGAAGGTGAAAATTTCCGTGGTCTGTTCTATGGGCTGGGAGCTGATGGCACGGTGGGTGCCAATAAAAACTCCATTAAAATCATCGGTGAAAATACCGACAATTACGCCCAGGGTTATTTTGTATATGATTCCAAGAAAGCCGGAGCCGTGACTATATCCCACGTTCGCTTCGGCAAAGAATTAATCCGCAAACCGTACCTGATTAAATCCGCCCAGTTTGTTGCCTGCCATAATTTCTCTTTCCTGGAAAAATACGATATGCTCAATCATCTGGTTGAAGGCGGGACTTTTCTTTTAAACGCACCTTATAACAAGAACGAAATATGGGACAGGATACCTCGCGAAGTCCAGCAACAGATAATCGACAAAAAAGCCAAATTTTACGTTATGGATGCCATCTCGCTGGCCAAAGAACTCGGTCTGGGTGCCCGTATTAATATGATAATGCAAACGGCCTTTTTCCTTATCTCCAATATCCTGCCCCGCGACAGCGCCATTGAAGCCATCAAGGATGCCATTAAAAAGACTTACGGCGATAAAGGTGAAAAAGTAGTCAAAATGAATTATGCCGCTGTTGACGGAGCCATGAATGCCCTCGAGGAAGTTGACTATCCTCAGAGAGTCACCAGTGCCCTGACCCGACCGCCCATAGTTCCTGATTACGCTCCGGAATTTGTCAAAAAAGTAACCGCCGAAATAATCGCCGGTCGCGGCGATGCGATTCCGGTGTCGGCTTTCCCGGATGACGGTACCTATATGACCGGCACGACACAATACGAAAAGCGCAATATTGCCGTCGATATTCCCGTCTGGGAACCTCAGCTGTGCAGCCAGTGCAATATATGCTCCATCGTCTGTCCGCATGCCGCCATACGCCCCAAAGTTTACGATAAGAAATACCTTGAGAAGGCGCCTGCCGGTTTCAAGTACACTGAAGCCAAAACCAAACAGCTCGAAGGAAAATATTATACCCTTCAAGTTGCCCCGGAAGACTGCACCGGTTGTGAAGTATGTGTAAACGCCTGCCCGGTTTTCGAGAAGGATGCCGAAGGTAACAAAACCAACTTCAAAGCCATAAACATGGCACCCCAGATACCTCTGAGGGAAAAGGAGAGAGAAAACTGGAATTATTTCTTGAACGAAATTCCGGAAACGGAACCGTCGCTATTCAAACTGGAAAGCATTAAAGGTTCGCAGTTTGTCCGCCCGCTGTTCGAATTCTCCGGAGCCTGTGCGGGATGCGGTGAAACCCCTTACATTAAACTGATGACCCAGTTGTTCGGCGACCGGGCTATCTGCGGTAATGCCACCGGTTGCAGCTCCATCTACGGCGGCAACCTGCCCACCACGCCATATACAAAGAGAGCCGATGGTCGCGGACCGGCGTGGTCAAATTCATTGTTCGAAGATGCAGCTGAATTCGCTTTTGGAATGCGCCTTACTGCTGACAAACTCCGGGAATACGCCCTTGAACTGGTACAGGAACTGGTTCCTGACATGTATGAAGAAATAGCCCGTGCCGACCAGAGCAACCAGGAAGGTATTGAAAAACAACGGGAACGGGTAGCTGTTTTAGTAAAAAAACTGGACAGCATGAACGGTAGTGACCGCGTCAGAGCCCTTAAAAACGTAGCTGATTACCTTACTGAAAAATCAATCTGGGCTATCGGCGGCGATGGCTGGGCTTATGATATCGGTTACGGCGGTCTTGACCATGTCATGGCTTCGGGAATGAATGTTAATGTCCTGGTTCTGGATACCGAGGTTTACTCCAATACCGGCGGCCAGATGTCCAAAGCCACCCCGCGGGCTTCCACCGCTCAATTTGCCGCGGCCGGGAAACCCCGCCCCAAGAAAGAACTGGGGCTGATGTTGACAAATTATGGCAATGTCTATGTCGCTCAGGTTGCCATGGGCGCCAATACCAGCCAGACCGTAAGAGCTTTTGTCGAAGCGGAACGTTACCAGGGACCCTCTATCATTATCGCCTACAGTCATTGTATCGCTCACGGTATCAATATGTCACATGGCCTTGATCAGGAAGAACTGGCGGTAAAATCGGGTCACTGGATGCTCTACCGCTACAACCCCGATTTAATCACCCAGGGTAAAAATCCCATGCAACTGGACAGCAAAGAACCCTCGATACCTTTCAGGGATTATGCTTATACTGAAACCCGTTTCAGGGCCCTCCTGTCCAAGGACCCGGAAAGGGCTAAAATGCTTCTTGAACTGGGACAGCAGGATTGCAACCGGCGGTGGAATTTCTTCAAGCAACTGGCGGAGATGGACTATTCCAAATTTGCCCAATAATAAGCATTTTTATATTTTAGATGGGCGGGTTTTAACAAACCCGCCTTTTTTATTTGTCCTACAATTTTCGTCCTTTTAATCAAGAAAAGGACTCTTTTTTCCGATAAAATATGATAACTAAAAAATTATTAGAAAACGGAGGAAAAATGAGTCTCAAAAAATTATTAGTGGCTTTGATTTTACTAATAATGGTAACCCCAGTCCTGCAAGCGCAAAATACCGAACAGGAATTAGTAAACAAATTTTTCGAAAGAAATAAAACCAAGCATACCTATAAAACCGCCTGGTTGTCAGTACATTTTTCGATGAACCGTATAAATCGTAATAATCAGTACAACAGTTTTGCCACTCATACTTCTGAACAATTGACCAACGGCGATTTGAACTGGCTCAATATCGCTCCAGCTTTCGGTATCAATTTCGGTATGCTTTTCAAGGAAAGATTTTCCTGGTCGTTAGGCGGTGAATACTGGTTGAAAATCGGCGAAGAACTGTCCGGTGATATCGAATATCTGGCTACCGGCACGACCATAGAAAACCCTTCATCCGAGATAAAAGTACTCGGTTTCTACACGGATTTACAATATTACTTTTTAAATCATCCCAAAAAGTTAGAACATCTTAAGGGATTGGCATTAAGAGCCGGTGGTTCAATAGGTTATTATATGGTCAACTGGGACCTCTGGCCCGAGTATCAGAATTTGAATTTGGCTACGGGTGAACCGACCGCCATGGAAAACACTACCTTCAAAGGTTCCGCCCCCGGTTTTAAAGTAACGATGGGCGCCGATTATCCCATTAATGTCTTTAATCTGGTTATTGGGGCTGATTTGAGCTATTTATACCTGAACTTTAACAACGTTGCCTGGTATAACGATTCAGACGAAGAAATAATTGTCACTTATACCGGCACTCCTGAAGGTCGGGTGGACTTGAATCTGTCCGGTTTCATCGGGAAAATAGAGTTAAAACGGTTCTTCAGCTGGTAATTTGAGTTGACAGACAGGTTGCAGGGCTTATTTTAGTCAGGTAAAAACTTGCTCTAAATATATAGGAGAGATTGTATTGTATAGGAAACTCACCCTGACCTTGATTTATTCAGCCTTTTGGGCGTTTTTGACAGGTCTGTCTGCCGTTGTTATGGCGGCTGATAAATTACCCCCTGAAAAAGCCGGTACTATAGGTAAACCCGAAGGTAAAATCGCTTTTATCCGGGATAAGAACATCTGGTATATGAATGCCGACGGCACCAACCAGACCATGGTTACGGAAGTAACCAACGCCGACGGTCGGCTTACCTGGGCTACCGACAACCAACGGATAATGTTTACCAGGAAAGGCACTTTCGACATTCAGGCGCCTGACATGATGGGTGGACACCACAAGATATATGATTTGTTCATAGCTTATCTTGATTCTGCGGCCAACGGCAATACCATGTTCTGGCGACGGGTTACCGATGATTTGGGCAGTCGCGACCCCGACTGGTTACCCGGAAGCGACCTGGTTGTTTTCACCAAGGATGTTAAAGCTATTTATGCTTCTTCATCCATGCCTAAATATGCCATCTGCACCATGAAAGCCGACGGCACCAATACGCAAATCCTCCGTAAAAATTTTCTGGATGCTGAATACGAAGCGGACAGTAAAAGATTTTTAACCTCGCCTTCCATGAATCCTAAAGGCGACCTGGCGGTAGTTTATTTCGAGAACCTGCAACCCCTTGGCATGGCGGTTATACCGAACCAGAGCATTAATATTTCTCTTGATTCAATAAAAATCCTGGCGGGAAAAAACCGGAAAGGCTTCTCCCCGGCCTGGTCTCCCGACGGTCAATGGCTTGCTTATGTTATCAACGATATCAATTCCAACGCTCTTTATATTACCACTCCCGACCAGAAGGAAAATTACCTGGTCTTTCAGCCGCCAGTCGGTACATACATCTATACTATTGCTCCCTCATTTTCACCCGATTCAAAATGGCTGACCTTTGCCACCACTGACGGCTCAATCTGGATTATTGATATAACCGGCAACAACGCCAAGAGATTATCCGGCCCCGGCCTGGACAAGTCCCCGGCCTGGTCAAAAGCCATAAAAAAATAGTGATTTATCAATATCAAAAAAAGCCGGATTGACAATCCGGCTTTTTTATTGTCCTAAATATATGTCAGGGTTTTTTCCAGTTTTCGAGAAGGCTTGTTAACAATCTCAATCCATAACCGGTTACGCCCGCCGGCAAGTAGGGACGTCCTTTGGGTTCCATATCCATGTAGGCGATATCGATGTGCGCCCAGGGCCAGTTGCCCGTGAAATTTTCCAGAAACGCCGATGCGGCAATCGTACCGGCTGTCTTACCGGCGGAATTTACCAGGTCAGCCAGATTTGATTTCATCATTTCCCGGTGACCATCCCAGATGGGCAACTCCCAGACTTTTTCCGCCGTATTCTCAGCTGCGGATTTAATCTGGTCCAGTAATCGTTTATTATTACCAAGAATCGGCGCTCCCTCATACCCCAGAACATATAAAGCCGCTCCTGTTAAAGTAGCGATATCAATTACCGCCTGAGGTTTAAAAGTACCAGCATAATCAAGGGCGTCGGCCAGAATCAGCCGACCTTCAGCATCAGTATTAATTACCTCCACGGTCAGCCCTTTCCGGGTCGTAATGATATCGCCCGGTTTGGTTGCCGTGGACGAAGGCAAGTTCTCGGCCAGAGGCATCAGAGCCACCAGGTTGCGAGGAAATTTGAGACGGGCGGCAGTTATTATAGTCGCCAGCACCACCGCCGAACCGGCCATATCATTCTTCATCTCATGCATATTCAGAGCCGGTTTCAAAGAAATGCCGCCGGCATCAAAAGTAATACCTTTCCCGACCAGGACAACCGGGTTTTGACTATCGGTTCTTCCTTTGTAACTTAAAACAATAAAACGCGGTTTTTCTTTCGACCCTTTTCCGACAGCTATTAAGGCTCCCATCTTCTCGCGGGCAATGTTTTTTTCATCCAGGACCCGGCAATTAATCCTGTATTTACGAGCCAGTTCCATAGCCTTTTGTGCATACTTTTCCGGGGTCAGAATATTTGCCGGAGTGTAGCCCAGTTGCCGCACCAGAAGTTGACCTTCGGCAATCACCTCTCCTTTTTTAACCGCCTTTTCAAGCTGACCAAGCCCCTTTTTGTGACTGATGATAAAAGTAATTTCCTCCACTTTAGCATTATTCTTTTGAGCTTCACCGGTTTTAAAATCGAGCATTTTATAAGAACCCAGGAAGTACCCCTCCACTGCCGCCTGATAAAACGACGGTTTTTCATAACCTTTAAAACATAGTGCTATTTTTTTGGAATTTTTTACCGCTTTTTCCCTCGAGATGGTACCGATAACACGCCTGAAACTATCAGCCACTATTTTCTTTTTATCGCCCAGACCAACCAGGATAAGGCGTCCGGCTTGGAAACCGGCTGGTTTGCAAATAACCACCGTTTCACTTTCGTTGCCGTTGAAATCACCGGCTTTTACAAGAGATGAAAACGCTCCTCCTGACAGATGGTCAATTTTTTCTAATACACTGTCGCTGGTCTTTTCCAGTACCGGGACAAAAACAACGACCGCATCGACCGCTATATCCTGAATTGCATCGATTGTATATTTATATTTCATTTCCTCTCCTTGATGTTAATAAAATATTTTACTGGTATTTATTTAAGAAAACCAATCTGATTTGGCAACTTGAGATTTTGCCGGGGAATACTTTTTTCAGGTCGTTCAATTAGAAAGGTTGTTGAAGAAAATTATTATAATTGGTCTCAATTTCAGCAAGGTTATCAGAGCCGAATTTTTCAAGAAAGGCCTCAGCCAATACCAGAGCGGCGATATTTTCGGCAATTACAGCCACAGCCGGGACAACACATACATCAGCCCGTTCAAAGATGGCTTTAACTTTCTCCCTGGTTATGAGGTCCACTGAAGTCAGAGGTTTGGCAAGGGTAGAAATGGGCTTGACGGCCGCCCTGAAGACAATATCCTCGCCATTGGTCATGCCGCCTTCCAGCCCGCCGGCATTATTAGTCTGGCGATAAAAACCTTTCCGGGGAGAATTATCCTGACTGTTATAAAAAATTTCGTCCTGAATTTCACTGCCCCTGAGCGCGGAACCTTCAAATCCCCGGCCGAATTCCACTCCTTTTACCGACGGAATGGAAACCACCGCCCCGGCCAGCCGACTGTCAAGTCGCTTCGACCCCTGCGAGAAACCTCCCAGACCCACCGGTAAACCGCTTATTATAACCTCTGCCACGCCTCCCAGAGAATCGCCGTCACGCCGCGCGTCATCAATTGCTTTAACCATCTGTTCACCAAGCTGACTATCAAGACAGCGGACAGGTGAATTTTCCGTAATTTCACGAACCTGATTCAAATCCTTGAGGTCATAAGCCGCATCCAGACTTAACGGTCCAATACGCACCACATGAGAGGCAAAATCAATTTGAAAATGTTCCAGCAGTTGTCTTGCCAGGGCGCCCAGGGCTAAGCGGGCGGCTGTTTCACGAGCGGAGGCTCGCTCCAGGACGTTGCGAAGGTCGTTCTGATGATACTTGATTACCCCGGCAAGGTCGGCATGACCCGGTCGCGGGCGGGTCAGAGGTTTCGACTTTTGCTTTCCTGTCGGCTCCGTTGACATGCTTTCCGACCAGTTCGGCCAGTCCTTGTTATCGATATCCAGGGTTATGGGACTGCCGAGAGAAATACCGCCGCGGACGCCGGAAATAATTTTTACGCGGTCTTTTTCGATTTTCATCCGCTCTCCCCGGCCGTAACCTTTTTGACGGCGCGCCAGCTGAAAATCGATTTTTTCAACCGCCAGCTTGACACCCGCCGGGAAACCATCCAGGATGGCGGTCAGGCGAACGCCATGAGATTCACCCGATGTCAGGTAAGACAACATGAATTAAAGTTAAATAAAAAAAGCCGGCTGGTCAACCGGCCTTTATCTTATTCTTAAAAATGGAGGGCTTCATCAGGCAGGACGATACTCGATTCCTTTTCCATTTCTTTCATCCTCTTTTCAATCCGGTCGTCGATATTCAAAGCCTGAGACATATTATAAAATTCGATTTTGTCGATAGGCGATATTTCTTTAATCTCCGAAACCACCGCCGTTATTTTTCTGATGGATTTATCGACTATATCAAGGGTGTTGCCGAGGTTATCCAGAATCTTGTCGATTTTTTTCTTTTCGTACAGCATCCGCATCAGCTGACTGCGACCGTAAATGGCCATCGCCGCATTATTCAAATAATGTGACAAAGTGGCAATAGCGATATTTTTTGCCTCCATAGCGCCCCTTGCCCGTTCTTCATTCAGCAGTTTCCGACTCAAATTCTGTCTTTCCTTGAAGAGATTTTCCACCATCAGATAAGTCTGCCAGATTTCCTTGTTGGCGCGGGTAATCATTTCTTCAATGTTACCAATATCCACGCCGAGATATTCGGCCTGTTTGAGAGTATAGGCGATCAAGGAAGTGGAAATATTATCCACCTGCTCTTTCGTTAAAGCCAGGACTTTTGAAACGTGATTTATTTTATCCAGCCTTTCCTCGAGGTCCATGACATAATCCGAGGAGCTGGTATTACCCAGAAGGCAGGCAAGCCTTATGATATTATTAATGACATCATGTTGTTCAATATTAATAAAGGAATGATGCTCGCTTATGGCTTTGGTAATATACGCCGGCAGCTGCCAGCGCTGGGCGAGATGATAACCGACCTCGGCATGGGTAACCTCGAAAACCTCCAGTTCGGCATCCAGTAAGGTTTTAGCTTTGACTTTCTGCTCGATAATAAGCCGGTACTTATCGGGATAATAATGGAGAAAGAACATGGTCCCGATATCATGAAGCAAACCGGCGATAAAGGCTTCGTCGGGAGCCTCATATGAAACAGCCCGGGCAATTTTTTCAGCCGCGGTGGCTACCGTCAGAACCGAAGTAAAGTAAACTTTCGTATCAACGCCGGATGATTTTTCAATTTTTTCCGGGTTTAAAATCGACGATGACAGCGCCAGACATTTAACCGTCGTCACCCCCAGTATCTGAATCGCCTGATTGACATTGGTGATATGCGCCAACCGATGATAAAAAGGCGAATTGGCCAGTTTCAATATTCTGCTGGTCAGGGAAGGGTCTTTGAGGATTATCTGGGAAAGTGTTTCGGCTGAAAACTCAGACTTATTCATTTCGCGAAGTATTTCCGAAATCGCCTGAGGTAAAGAGAGTAACTCGTTGCTTTTGTGTATCTTATCAATAACTGCGATTTTTTCCATTTACAAATCCGCCTATATATTCTCCCCCTGAAATCCAATTAAGTATATAATCGGAAAAAAAGACGAATCTTTTACTGTAACTTGAATGTAATTTTACCGGGAAAGGGCTTTTTTTCTTATCAATTCGGTAAGGTGTTCGATTCGAAAAGGTTTATAAAGAACCTCGGAAATTCCCGAAGGTTCTAAACGGGCAGTATCGATTCGGGCTTCCCAACCGGTAACCATAATAATCGGAATATCCGGGTTTATCTGCCGGAGTTGCCGGGCGACCTCATACCCGTTCATATCCGGCATAGCCAGGTCGGTAAGGATAATATCGTAAGGTTCCTTCCGGGCAAGATTAATTCCTTCCTGTCCTGAACTCGCCGTCTTTACCTGATACCCCATCGACAGGCACATGGCAGCTATTAAATCCAGAATTACAGCTTCATCGTCAATCGCCAGAACCCGGATGGTTCTTTCTACCGGCCTGTCAGACATATAGGTAACACTGGTTTGTTTTTTTAGGGGGAATTTGAAAGAAAGATATGCCGGGATTGGACCCGCCGGGTCAATGGCCACCAAACTGACATCGTCATGAAGCAACCGGGAGAAATCATTGGTAGGATGTTTTTCGGCAGCCTCGGCGGTATTCATGTAATCACCAAAGCGGGCAACCCGTTCCACCGGCGGAAAATTTTTACGATGCCGGGAAATATCAAGATAGACATATTCATCCATTTGATATACAGCAAGAGAAATTATATCCTCGGCGGCGGCCAGGGTGGCAAACCGGTCGATAAGCCGCAGAAATAATTCTTCAAGGTCCTGTCGGGCAAACGGCAGCACGCCGGTATCATTCAGGGACAGATTGATTTCCCGCGGTTGCCCGCCGGTCATATAAAGATTCCCGGAAATATGAAACCTTTTAAGTACCCGGTCAATGACTTCACTCAAGCTTGCTTCCTTTTGAACGGGAACAGAAGTAAGGTCAGGTTTTAAGGGAAGCCGGGCGAAAGTTTTTTTAATGAGATTAGCCGCTTTTTCCGATTCCATCACGATACCTTTCAACTGCATCCTGACCTCCCCGGGCGTATCCTCCTGTCGGGCAGCCAGTTCGGCATTGCCCATAATGGCCGAAAGGTGATTGTTCAACTGATTGACCACCAGCCCGAATTTATTGATGCCGTGACCGCTTAACTCTGTCTGAATAAGCTGGTTTTGCAAAGCGTCAATGGTTATACGCAAGGAATAAAGACCACCAGCCAGAGTCAGCAGCCGTTTCCATTCACTGCGTTCACTTTCATCCATTTCATAAATAAAGAACGCCGCCACTGCTACGGTGGTTTCAGCCTGCACCAGGGGGCAATAAGCAATACAAACCGGGTACCCTCTCTCTCCGAATAACCGGTTGAACAGGTTTTTATTTTCCACTTCATAGGTGTCAAGCTCCTGGGAGACCTGTTTTTTACCATAGATAAACTGCCCGTACGCACCCTGGCCGGTTCGTCCAAGACCACCCTCTCCAGGAATAATACTGAACTCCCGTAGCTCATCTAAAGCACACCCGATTGAGTCCTGGATATTGTATGTGCCCCTGTTGTCTTTAACAAATGTCAGGGCGATTGAATTCTCCGGCAGGATATCAGCCAGGCGACGTACGAAAAAACCACGGTCATGTTCATAATCTATTGCCGGTTCATCGAGTCTCAAAAACTCCACTATCCGCTCCAGGCCCAACCGCCGGGTCACCGACAGACGGTCAAAACTGTTTTTATTAAGAATCATCCGGGCCAGATAAGCGAAAATGTTGAGCATCTTTAACTCATGTTCAGCTACCTTGAAAGGTGCGGTTTCCTTTCGGAATAATAACGCCTCCACGGTCTGACCATTTTCCAGAGGATAAATCAGGCTGGATAAAGACAACTGCGATACCCCACTGTCATCCGTCGTTTCCTGATTTATAATCAGTGGTTTTTTACGTCCAAGGGCATTGAGAAGGGCGGTCTTATAGTTTTCAGACAGGTCAAGGAGCGGTTCACTGCCGCCATAGAAAACCAGAGAACCATTTTTCAAACCGATAAGATGGACATCTCGCCCGTCAGACAATCCGACCAGAGCCTGACAAAAAGCCTGCAGGGAATCATGGGCACCAAGGGCTTTTGAAGCGGTTAAAAGACGAGCCAGGAAACCCGCCTGACTGTTCGAAACTTTTTCTATTTCATTTTTGGCGATGGTCAATTCCCGACTTAAACGGGCGGTTTTTATCTTTTCCGATAACCAGTCCGCCACCGGTGAGATAAATTTAACGTCAGCCTGACTGAAGTATTTCGATTCTTCGGCAAATAAAATAATACCCCCTACCTTCTCAAGACCCGAAATAAGCGGCAATACCAGACAGGATTTAAAACGGGAACTGACCGCTTCTCCCCGGCGGTTGATAAAATCGAAATCACCGGATATCAACGGGTCACCCAGGTCCACCGCCCGAGAGACGATATTGCCCTGAAGAGGATAATATTCAAGATAGGCAATTTCCTCCTTGGTCAAACCGACTGCCGATGTCAGGACAAACTGACGTTGTTTCCTATTAATCAGGAAAATTGCCCCGGCACAACCCTGCTGATAAAATAAAATTTCCTTCAAGGAAATATTCAAAAATTCCAGAAGCTGATAAGGTTGACGGGCGTCTTTCTGAAGGTTATCCAGGATTGCCAGTTTGCCCTCGCGGTCTTTTAAATCCGCCAGGCGGCTCTGCCAGTAATCGGAATAAAGAGATAAACCCACCCCCATCAATAAAAGACCGATAACCAGAACTGCAAACTGCAGGACATCAATAACGGGGTAAACCGAGGGGATGAACCAGCTGTTATAAGCGGCGTTAATTCTCACCAGCTGCCAAACAGCCACGCCAAAAACCAAAAAACCCCCGACCAGGAAAGCATAACGGCCATCAATATTCTTATCCGCAAAAAAACGAAGGCGGTAAATTAAAAAGACAATTATTACCAGGACAATCAGCGGCGTCAAAAAACCTGTGACATTAGCGGAAATCATTTTCCCTCGACAATCTCGCCGTGCAACGTGTAGGCATCGGCGCTGGCTATCCTGATGGGGACCACCTGTCCCGGCATAAAGTCCCCGGTTTTAAAAAGGACAATTTTATTTCCCTCGGTGCGGGCCCGTTGAAATGCGTCGCTGCGTCGTGAGGTCCCTTCTATTAGACTAAATCTTGTCTGTCCCACCTCCCGCTGGTTACGCTCAAAGCTGATTTTCTGCTGAAGGGCAATCAAATTATTCAATCTCTTAATCTTTACGTCCTCGGGGACGTCGTCCGCATATTTTTCAGCCAGCGTTCCGGGCCTGACCGAATAACGAAACATGAAAGCCGCATCAAATTGAATATTACGTACAGCCCGAAGAGTAGCCTCGTATTCCGCTTCGGTTTCGGACGGAAACCCGACAATTAAATCCGTGGTAACAGCTACATAATTGATTCGGGAACGAATATAATCAACTATTTTATTATAGTGTTCGATGGTATAATTTCGGCCCATTTTCTCCAGAATACGATTCGCACCCGATTGCAAAGGCAGGTGAATATGCGGCATGAACCGGTCATTTTCAGACATGACCTCGACCAGTCGGTCGGATAAATCCTTGGGGTGTGAGGTCATGAAGCGAATCCGCCGGATACTGGTTTCGGAAATGATTCGCTGCAGAAGCCCGGGAAAATCGATATCCTTCCAGCGGTAACTGTTGACATTCTGACCCAGGAGTGTGATTTCAACCACCCCGTCGTTAACCAGCCTTTTGACATTTTCCACAATACGGTCAGCCGAATGAGCGCGTTCTTCTCCCCGGACATAGGGTACAATGCAATAAGAACAGAAATTATCACAACCGCGGGAAATGGTTACATAGGCGGAGAAGTTATTTTCTTTGACCGGCAATATAGCGTCCATGTTTTCATAGCCGAAAGCCGTCATAACCGGATGAAATCCGTTATGCCCCATGACAACATCGGGCAGTTCGAACAGCCGGTCGGTCCCAAGGACAAAATCGACATGAGGAACTTTTTCGATAAGCTTCTCTCCCAGCCTTTGAGCCATGCAACCAATCACGGCGATTTTCAGATTCGGTTTATCTTTTTTATACTTGTAAATATCCCATAGCCGGCCCAATACCCGTTCCTCGGCTTTTTCCCGAACGGAGCAGGTATTGAAAATTATCACATCAGCCTCTTTCTCTTTATAAACCCGTTGAAATCCGCGGGTGAGCAGGGTGGCGACGAGAGTCGAGGAATCAGCCAGGTTCATCTGGCAACCGAAAGTAGTAATATGGAACTTATTATTTTTAACGCTATCATTCATAAAATTGAAGCCCGGATATTTTCTGCCTGTTTCATGCAATTAACCCGAAGGTGTGTATAAAGCCGGTACACCAGAAGATGATACGTTTTTTGGGACAAAAAGCAACCAAAAATCGGTACCGTCGGGGAATGAACCGGGCAAAAAATCCCGCCTTAATCATCAGGCGGGTTCAATTTTTAAACTGTTAAGCCCATTTTTATGGGCTTAACAGTAATCATGAAACAT
>JAQUSF010000157.1 GCA_028715215.1 Candidatus Zixiibacteriota bacterium | reverse complement strand
CTGACGCGGGCTGGCCCGGAAAATCATCCCCAGCCGGTCAAAGTCGTACCGGGAAGCGCCCGTGCACATTAACTCAATAGCACAACAGGCGGTCCCGAATAAAAGATACCAGACCGAACAAGCCCGCGAATAATTTAAAACGGCATCAAGAGAAGTGGTTACAATACCCCCCCCGGGTATCTTTTCCGTAAAAACAGGTAATTTTCTTATCAGACCCATTGGAGTGCTCCCTTGCGCCAGGCGTAATAGATACCGTAAAACAGGATAGTGATAAAAATAACCATCTCAATCAAAGCATAAAGCCCCAGCTGTCCAAAAGCCACCGCCCAGGGAAAAAGAAAAACCGCCTCGACATCAAAAATGACAAAAATCAAGCCGAAGATGTAAAAACGGTTGTTAAACTGAATCCAGGAATGACCCTGAGGAATTTCCGCGCATTCATAATTGATGGTTTTTTCCGGGTATGGATTGGCCGGTCTAATAAGGCGGGAAAAGCAAAACGTGAAAAGAACGATACCAATACCGGCAACGATAAAAATTATAATCGCCAAATACTCAAGCATGTTGTCCGACCTTCGTTACAACCTCGCAAGCCATGTGACTGTTTTCACAATATATGGAGTTTTAAGAAAGCCTGTTTTCGGCCAAAGTCAAGTCTTTTTAATACTTTTTATTGTAAGATTTTGACCTGCTCGATATGACTTAAGTTAAAATATAACTTAAAATTATATTAGAAAAATCGATAATAATGAGAAACCTTACTATAACAATACCAATTAAGTCATGTTTTCTTCGGCAGGAAATCGTTATTCAACGGCAATCATCTCAATTTCAACCTTAACTTCCTTGGGCAGAGTTTTGACGGCAAAGGCCGCCCGGGCCGGAGGATTGCTATCGAAATACTTGCCGTATACTTCATTTATCCCGGCAAAATCAGCCATATCCGCCATATAAATAGTAGCTTTGACCACCTGGGAGAAATCCACCCCGGCCGCTTTCAAAACGGCTTTGAGATTCTCCATTACCTGCCGGCATTGTTCCGCCGCGGTTGTTCCCACAATTTCGCCGGTTTTCGGGTCCATGGGTATTTGACCGGAACAGAATATCAAATTCCCGGCTTTAACTTTAACCGCCTGAGAATACGGTCCCAGCGCTCCCGGAGCCTTATCGGTTTTGATGACTTTCTTCATGAAACCTCCAATTTTTCAAATTCAGAGAATATACACATAAAGAAAGTCGCCGACCAAGTAAATAAATTTATAAGGGTTTTAAAAAGAATAACAAGGAAGGATGAAATCAAATTTCAAGCAGGCCGGAGGGACCCATTAATTCAACGAACGATGTTAGAATCCGTTCGTCGTAGGCTCCTTTGAGATTGAACATGATTTTCAAGGCCGGAAAAGTATCGATGGCTTTCTGATATACCCGCTCGGTGGTCATGGCGTCGAAAGAATCAACTATCGCTACAATCTTGGAATAGATATGTACTTCATCGAGTGACAATCTTGACGGGTAGCCGCGGCGGTCCCCCCGTTCGTGATGCTGAAGCACCGGGAAATAACAGTTCTGGGTGATCTGGTCGGTTTCCGCCAGTATTTCCACCCCCCATTTGGGATGTTTTTTCATTATTTCGAATTCAATTTGATTTAAAGCCGAACGCTTGTTCAATATTCTTTCCGATATTTTCGATTTCCCGATATCATGCAGAAGAGCTCCCACGCCCAGCTCGTTTAAAAACTCCTCATCCTTAAAGCCCAACTGCTGAGCCAGGGCGATGGCGAAGGTACAGACGTTCACCGAATGAGTGTAAGTATAATAATCGAACGAAGTGATTTTGAGAAGATTCAAAAAGGCTTCCCGACCTTTTAAAATAAACTCGATGGTGTTGCTGACCAGGCTCTGCGACCTCTTGATATTATCACCGTAGGTGGGATTGTTAAGGACATCTTTGACCAGGTTGGTTGAGGTTTCATACAAAATGCCCGCTTTTTTTTCTTCACGTATTCTGGTGTCCGTTAAAATCTTATCCAGGTTTTTTTCAATATAAATCTGATAATTGGCCCGGTTTTCATTAGTGATAAAAAGTCGCTCCACCCGGTTATCGATCAATTTCTGTCGGGTGCGTTCGGTAAAGGGAAGGTCGGCGGAACGGTAAAGGACTAACTGGTTGTTGACTTTGATATAAAGGTCGAAATCCAGAACGGAATCAACCCGTAAAGAATCCAGGTAAATGGGTAGAAACTTCTGCTCAACTCTTTTTTTAACCGCGGTCGATGCCATATACTGTTATCAGGTTTTTATTGCCCAATCGGGGCATATTGACGCCATAAAGTACATCAACTATTATATCGGCAGATACTTCAAATGTATTAAAAAAACCTCCGAAATAATCCGGAGGTTTTTTTAAGGAATTAACTTAAAGAGGATTTATTTGGAGCCAAGATTTTTCACCGACTTGATAACCGAGTTTAAAGAACTGGTAATATCGGTAAGCATCTTGGAATATCTTTTCAACAGCTCGGAATACTGCCACCTCATCTGGAAAGCCTGTTCCGGAAAATCAAACAACTCCAGCAGGGTGGCTTTATAGATTTCATCGATATAGCGGATAACATAATAGGGATAGTCAATTATATTGGCATCCTGAACCTCGCCTTTACTGAGCCGCTCGCGGTAAACCTCAATTTTCTCAAGCATCACGGTCCCGAAACACCAGGGCGTCATGATAATCCCCAGATTCGAACCATCGGTATAAAAACGGCGAATTGTTTTTAAGAGCAAATCGATTATAACCGTCCGGGCGCGATAGAAAGCCATAAGTTCGGTCTTGCCGGCAGCGGTGGCAGCCAGTTTCGTCTGCACCATTTCCTTTTCCTTCAAAGCCCGGTCATAGGTCGTTTCCAGAAAAGTATAAAAATCGTCAAAATAGACTTTGCTTTGTTCGGACAGAGTTAAGATATAGAATCCTTTTTCATCCCGATGTACTTTCGGTTCGGCAACGGATTCCAATCTTTCAGTTGAAAAACCACGATGATATTTGCATTCTAACATTTTGTCTCCTGACTCTTGTTTTCTGTCTAATGACCCTTTGAGCATAAGCAGTGCCATCGGGCTTGAATATAGTACCCTCTGTCTTTCAGGATTATTAACTTGTTACCGGACAATAAAAAAGAGCGAACTAACGGCGTTTATGAACCGTTGCATAGT
Organism: Candidatus Zixiibacteriota bacterium; assembly: GCA_028715215.1. Classification (GTDB taxonomy): domain Bacteria; phylum Zixibacteria; class MSB-5A5; order GN15; family FEB-12; genus JAFGNW01. The sequence continues at coordinate 805 of JAQUSF010000157.1, read as the reverse complement.
CAAAAATCGCTTAGGCAAAAAAATGCGTACAAGTGCTATCCGGTAAAATTTATGAAAATACCTGCAGCCTCTTTCCGGTAAGAAGAGCTCAACATTCAGCTTATAGAGAAACTGAATGGTAAAAAGTATTAAAAAAACATAAGCTTCCCGCCCGGGTAGCCGATTTAAACAATAAACAGGATGTTTTTTTGAAGACTAATATCAACTGGAGGCAGAATGAGAAATAAGTCGAAAATCGGATTTACACGGGAAAGCGAATTCTACCCTTACGGAAAAAACGAACCTCAAGGTTATTCCGAGGAAAGGTTCGAAGCCATGGTCAGGCATCATCGTCGCCAGATGTTACACACCAGGAAAGCACATATCCGGGAAATGGATATAAATGACTTACGCGAATATATGTCGGAGAATAATTATTAACCGATAAACTAAAATCGCTTACATAAAAAGCAATCGGTGCTTTTTAAGGGCGTCTTCTTAAAGGACGCCTTTTTTATTTGTTCTTTAACCATTTTATTGTTGGCTCATCGGTCAAGACTCTGTTAATTTTTCGAATATATTCTGATTAAGGAGAGCCTGCCATGAAAAAAATAATACCTGCCTATTTAATATTATTACTTTTAATTTCATCCATGTCTTTTGCCTGGAATAAGGAGGATATTCTCGAAAAAATCCTGAACGAAGTCGGCTTTAATAAAGCGGATATCGGCTTTTATCCCCGGGGTTACTGGAGCCGTTTCCCGCTTGATATCCCCCATAAGTTAACTTCCTTTGACGCCCTTTTGGCCGAACCGTTCAAACTCTA
>JAQUSF010000078.1 GCA_028715215.1 Candidatus Zixiibacteriota bacterium | reverse complement strand
TCAGGTAACATTGACCGGAACCATCAAAATCCGTGGGCGGGTCGCCGCGTAAACCACCTCCGGCCGGCACCCCCCTTTCCCAGGCACCATCAACAGCCGCATTGATTACTGTCCAGCCCTTATCGGTTTCGAAATCATCTTTAAAAACGATGATTTCATCTGTTTCTGACACCGCTTCAAAAGGGTAATCAGGATCGGGGTCGTAAAATGTCCCACCCGAACTCTCCTCGATACTTATATAAAACAGGCACCGGCTGTGGCAATCCAGTGCCGGCAAAGTAGCCCGGTACAGATTGCCGCCCAGTTCGGCAAGTGGTGCCGTCTGGTAAGCCCCGCCGTCAACGGCAAAATGAAGCAGACCGCTGCCGGAGACCGGGGTTCCCTCAAAAAGACCGGTCACCGTAACTTCAAAAGAATTAGTTGCCTCGGGCGTCAGGAAAAACGGCACCCCTTGAGGATAGTCCATCACCAGTACCGGCTGCGGAACATAGGTATCGTTGACGACATAAACAGTCGCCAGGGAAGCCTTGACCAGCTTGGTCATATATTCGAAACTCATCGAATCCGTGATATCATTGGAGGTATGATAGACATTGGAAAAAATATATTCGATAACAAAGGTGACATCGTAACCTTTCTGAGCGAAAGGATAATGGTCCGAGCCGGAGGAACTTCCTGTAAGAACTCCGTATACTCCCACCAGGGAATCGGCCAGATTCTGCCAGAGTTGTGAATAAGAATCATCATCGCCGTAATAAAGTTTGGCCAGGTTGGTATTCTCATAATGCCCTATCATATCCATGTTTAACATGTAAATAATACTGTCACCGCGAGACTCGGCTTCGGCTACGTAATGATAGGAGCCATAAAGACCGTACTCCTCGGCGTCGAACAGCGCAAAGATTATCGTCATTCTGGTATCGATATCTTTGAGAATGCGGGCGATTTCAAGAACACCGGCCGTGCCGGAACCGTTATCATCGGCTCCCGGCGAAGCCGGTACGGCGTCAAAATGCGCTCCCACAATTATATGCTGACCGGGATAAAGACTCCCCGGCTTGACAGCCAGGACGTTATAACAATTGCCGGGCACACCACTCAACGAAGCCGTAAAATCGTCCAATAGAACCGAATCATATCCAAAAGATAAGAATTTGTTGTAAAGCCAGTCGCGGGCAGCATAATTGGAGTCGGTGCCGGCAGCCCGCCGGTAAAAAGCCTGGAGACGCTCGGTGTAAGACTCCAGAGAATCCTGTCTTATAAGAGCAATCAGGGTCTCAAGATCCATCGTCAATGCGGTCTGCATATCAGGCGGAGCCGAAGGTCCCTTATATTCTATTTTCGCAGTTCTGTTTGCCACAGGAAAAAGCTGTACCAATTCCGGAAGTTCCGCTAAGACGGCAGCGTCAACCCGGTAAAGGCGAAGGTTGTCTTCCTCGTAAAGGAGAGGATATCTATCTGCATTCTCACGGTCCAGCCGGCCGTCGACAGCCAGTTGACTGCGGTCGATATTGGCCGCTACCAGGAGATATTCAAGACCGGAGTTTCGCAATAATACGGTAGATTGTTCAGTCGTTAAAACCAGAAAACCATCCCTGAGACGTACCACCGGGTCAATACCCAGCGACGACAGGATTTGAAAATCCGATTTTTGCGAAACTGTAACTTTGTAAAGGTCTCCCCCGACCGCCGACCCGAACACCATCAGAGTCAGTAAAATCATCAAAGCGGACTTTTTCAGCATAGATGCTTCCTCATAATATTTATCAAAATTTAATTTTCATATAACCAGGTTTTTATTCAATCGGCGAGAAAGGTGAGGAATCCGATGAATATATCCCAAGAAGTATTATAGTTTGTAAAATAAAACATAGATGTGTTTTGTCAAGTATTGTATTTATGAGCTGAGGTATATCTTAACATTGAAAGATACCTTTAAACTACGGCAAACAAAAAAGCCATCGAGCGGGATCGAACCGCTGACCTGCTGATTACGAATCAGCTGCTCTACCAGCTGAGCTACGATGGCTTACGTCTCTCAACGGTCAGGTCACATCCCCGCCTGGGCGGGAACAAGACCTGACCGAACTGAAAAAATCTGGGCAGGTCGAAAGCCTTGTGCTTTCGACATTCTCTTTTGTAAAGGGGCAGATTTGGATAACCACCACCTTCGGCTTTACATGGGCTAATCTATTGAAATTGTTGAAATTGTCAAGTTCGGAATATTGTTATTCAGAAAATAGGTTGGTGTCCAGGAGCATAATTCAACCCTGAAAAATAAGGGGCAGATGTGGTCTGCTCTCCACTAATTTTTGTAGGTTAAAAGCCTTGTGCTTTCGACATTCTTTTCGGTTTAATATGCTTTATAAAGGTCAGGTAAACGGTCAGGTCACATCCCCGCCTGGGCGGGAACAAGACCTGACCGAACTGAAAAACAGCAATTTTCCATTAAGGATAATTTTTAAGAAAATTTTCGCAACAGGCCAACCACCTTACCGGCAATGCGAAAATCACCAGACTTTTTGCTGACTATAATGGGCTCATAGGCATCGTTTTCGGGTTGAAGGCGCACCTGACGACCTTCGGGAAAGTACCGTTTAACCGTCGCCTCGCCGTTTATTATCGCCACGACGATATCTCCCTTTTGCGCCACCGCCTGTTTTTTCACCAGCACCAGGTCGCCGTCGAAAATCCCGGCCTCGCGCATTGAGTCACCTTTGACATAAAGGCCGAAGGAGTCGCCACCGGGAAGAAACGATAAATCAAGAGCAATATCGCCCTCGATATTTTCCACGGCATCGATAGGCCGCCCGGCCGGTACCATCCCCACCAGCGGCACGCGGCCGATTTCCGCCGCAAAAGGGCGCATCAGCTCCAGCCCCCGCGATATGAAATTTTCCTTCTTTATATATCCCTTTTTAATCAGGGCTACAAGATGCGTTCTGACGCCGTTGGTGGAGCTTATGCCGAACTTCTGCCCTATCTCCCGATAGGTCGGCGAGTGACCCTTGTGCAAAATCCGGTCCTCGATAAACTGCAGAATCTGTCGCTGTTTTTCGGTTAGAGTCTTTTTCATTGCCCGGCCTTCATTTAAATAATTCCAATTACATATAACTGCTCATCTGTTCAGCTGTCAAGTATAAAATATCGGTCTTTTGTTTAAAAATTAAATATGTGATAAAAAAAAGCGAGCCTGCCGGATGGGCTCGCTTTTGTCTTCAAGAAAATGAATGCTATCCTTCGGCTTCTCTTTCGGCTCTGGCTTCAGCGATAACCTTCTGGGCGACTTCATGAGGAACCTCTTCGTAATGAGAAAATTCCATCGTAAAAACGCCCTGCCCCTGGGTTTTGGAACGAAGGTCCACCGAATACTGGTAGAGTTCCGCCTGAGGTACAGTCGCCCGAATTCGCTGGTTGCGACCTTCGGGGTCCATGCCGGTGATTTTACCGCGTCGGGACGAAAGGTCGCCCATGACATCGCCAGTATATTCATCCGGCACCAGGACTTCGATATTATAAATCGGTTCCAGAAGCACCGGTTCACACTTCATAAAGCCTTCCTTGAAAGCCATCAGGCCGGCAATTTTGAACGCCATATCAGACGAGTCAACATCGTGATAAGATCCGAAATACAGGGCTACCTTAACATCGACCACCGGCGCCCCGGCCAGACCGCCGTGCTGCATCTGTTCGATAATCCCTTTTTCCACCGCCGGTATAAATTTATTGGGGATCACGCCCCCGGTGATTTCATCGATAAATTCAAAACCGGTGCCACGGACGTTGGGTTCGATCCGGATATAAACATCACCATACTGTCCCCGACCCCCGGACTGCTTCTTATGCTTGTATTGCTGCTCGGTTTTTTTGCGTACCGTTTCACGATAGGGGATTTTGGGTTTGACCAGGTCAACCTGGACACCGAACCGTTTCTGAAGTTTTTCCATCAGGACCTCGATATGCGTCGAACCCTGGCCATACAACACCTGCTGTTTCAAGGCCGGGTCGGAGACCAGCTTGAAAGTGAGGTCTTCCTCGCGAAGTTTATTAAGGCCGGAAGCAACTTTTTCCTCATCACCTTTGGTCTTGGATTTAACGGCTACATCCATAACCGGATTGGGATATACCACCGGCGGCACCGTGACATCAAATCCCTTAAGGGCAAGGGTATTGCCGGTATGGGTATCTCTGAGCTTAACCATGGTTCCTATATCACCAGCGGCGACCGAAGGCAGTTCAATCCGGTTTTTTCCCTGGAAGGAATAAATTTGTGCCACCCGCTCGTTGCTTCGAGTTTGCTGGTTACTGAGCTCCATCCCAGGTTTAATGGTTCCGGAAAAAACCTTAAAATAAGACATATCGCCCAGGTGGCCTTCGGATACGGTCTTGAAAACATAGACAACCGGTTGACCGACAGGGTCCAGAGGAAGTTCGATCTTATTCGTGGTCTCGGATTTTACGGCTTCGACCGGTTTCCGTTTATCGGGTGATGGCAGGTATGTTATGACCATATCTAACAATATCTTAATGCCCATATTCTTGGCCGCGGAACCGAATAGAACCGGGTAAATTTTACCCTCGGCGATTCCTTTTCGAAGACCTTTCTGGAAATTGGCATCATCAAGAGTACCATCATTGAAGAATTTTTCAAGCAAAGCATCATCGGTTTCCGCCGCGACCTCGATCAGGTTTTCCCGGGCTGCGGTGACTTCATCTTTTAGGTTGGCTGGTATTTCCGTATCGGAACGGCTACCCGCAGCATCGAAGACGTAGGCTTTCATATTAAGCAAATCGACAATACCCTTAAACTCCAAGGCTTCCCCGATGGGGATTTGCACCGCTACGGCATTTTTACCGAAGGCGTTCTGGATTGAGTGAAGGTTGTTTTTCCATTTGACGTTTTCTTTTTCCATCTTATTGACGAAAAAGAACTTGGCTATCGGCAGTGATTTTATAAGGTTCCACTGGAGTTGAGTGCCGATTTCCACCCCCGAAGTAGCGTCGATGAGAATGCCCACTCCCTCGACAACTTTCAGGGCGGACAGGAATTCACCGATGAAATCAGCATGACCGGGACAATCGAGCAGATTAATTTTCGTATCTTTATATTCGCAGGCCAGGATTTTGGATGAAATTGTTGTTTTCCGGGCGATCTCACTCTCATTATAATCAAGAATTGATGAGCCGTCATCAACGCGACCAACCCGGTTATTGACCCCGGTATCGAACGCAACCGCATCAGAGAGACTTGTTTTTCCGCAACCCCGCTGGCCTGCCAGGCAGATATTACGTATTTTATCAGTGGTATATTCCTTCACCAGAAAACCTCCAAATACATTTTAGGTTTGGGTTAAACAACCTAAACTCGGGTTAATAGTTCAACCAAAGAATCAGATGATATTAAAATATAGCGGTTTTGTCAAACAGTTTCGAGGTATAAAAATAAGGTTAAAAAAGCAAAAAACCTCGTTTTCATAAAAACGAGGTTTCATAAGGGAGGTACTATAAAACAAGCTGAAAAGGATTTTCCCTGACTTTACAGCCTTTTAACCCCTTTACATATCTTGTTGTAGGCATTTCTGAATTTCTTTGCTTCCCGGTTATCAGACAGGAAAAAATCCGTAAAACACAAGAGCTTTCCCATCGACCTTCGGCTCAGCAGGTGTTCAACCTTGCAGGCATCTATAGTGGCGATATCTTCTGTCAGTCCCAGAACATCGGAAAAAAAACGTCTTATAATGCTTCTTTTGCTTAAAACCAGCTCGACATTTTCAAGCCCGCTCGCCGTCAGCCGATAAAAACGATTCTGGTCCTCGGTTATATAACCCTTAGCCTTGAGCTTGGTAACGGTTACCGAAACACTGCCCCGGGTAATATTCAAGTACTTAGCGACATCAATCCCCCGGGCATAACCATTTTCACGGATAAGATAATAAATAGCCATCAGGTGGTGTACACCGCTGTGGGTAATATCCACCTCATCGAACTTTTTCCATACATCCTGCATTGTATCTTGAGTCATCATACTGTTATACCAATATTACAAATTTTTTATTCTCTAACTTATAGAAAATAATACATACAAAAAGATATGTCAAGTATTTTTGTGATAAAATTCACAATGCTTTCAAAAACCTGCTTCTTACCGGTAATAAAAAAAACCCGCCTAACTGCGGGTTTTTCAATTGATGGACGAGTTTAATTAACCTTGTTGGCTTCGATTTCGATATTTATCTGTACTTCATCACCCACTACCACGCCGCCGGCATCAAGGGTTTTATTCCAGGTAACCTTGAAATCCTGGCGATTGATTTTTGCCCGGGCGGAAAAACCGGCTTTAGTGATTCCCATAAATTCCGCAACACCATGAAACTCGCAATCGAAGGTTACTTCTTTGGTTATTTCTCTGATGGTAAGGTCACCCACCAGTTTGAAAGATGCCCCCTCTCCTTTTATAACCTTCCTGGATTTAAAAGTCATTACAGGATAGTTTTCAGCATCAAAAAAATCGGCCGACCGGAGATGGGCGTCCCTTTTTTCGTCCAGAGTATTGATAGAGTTGATCATTACCGTCATTTCGGCAGAAGCACTTTCCCAGTCCTTACCGTCGAAAACTATTGTTCCTGAAAAGTCCTTGAAGTCTCCTTTTACATTGGCAATGACCAGATGTTTTACTGAGAAACCGACACTGGAGTGAACCTTTTCAATTTCCCATTTCTGGGCTGAAACGGTAACAGCCATCAATAAAAAGGCTACCAGAATAAAAGAAAATTTCTTTTCCAAATTTTACCTCCTTGGATTATTTGTTTATTTGCATTATAAACAATATCCCGAAAATAATGTTTCCAAATTAACCATAAAATATTCTGCCGGATGATATATAGGCGTTGATATTTCTTGAATTAGTATTGTTTCACTCCACTTCGAGCTTAGTTATTGACGAGATTAAAAAAACCGATATATTTAAAGTGACTACCAGTCAAGTGAATTTTAAAAATTAATCCCGCTTTAAAAAGCGGGATTTTCATTTATTTAAAGCTTTCCTCTGCCTTAAAGCCTCAAAAAGACATATCCCGGCAGACACCGATACGTTCAAAGACTCCACCGAACCGAACATGGGTATTTTCACCAGGAAATCACACTTTTCCCGGGTTAACCGTCGCAATCCCTTTCCCTCGGAACCCATCACCAGAGCCAGCGGTCCGACCAGGCTGGTTTGATACAGGCTATCCCAGGCTTCATCGGCCGTTCCGACTATCCAGATCCCGGCTTCTCTCAGTTTATCCATTACTCGAGCCAGGTTGGTTGCCTGAACAAAAGGCACTTTTTCAGCCGCTCCGCAGGCTACCCGGCGAACCGTCTCAGTCAGCGACACCGAGCGGTTTTTCGGTACGATAACAGCATGTACCCCGGCGGCATCGGCTGAACGCAGACAGGCCCCAAGATTATGAGGGTCGTTAATTTCATCAAGAATCAAAAGAAAAGGCGGCTCTTTCAGGCTTTGCAGTAAAAGTATTAAATCATCTTCATTCAAAACGGCAACACCAACAGAAAAATCAGTATGCCGGTGCGTTCGTCTCTGCTGTGACCGCGGATTCTTACCCATGTGGCAGTCCCATCCTTCCGGCTGTTATCACCACTTGAATTAACTTATAAACGGCAAAACCCGTCCAGACGGCTTCTAAAATTACAAAAGGAACCGCATGCAAAGTAACAGCGTAATAGGTGGAAATACCACCACCAAACATATTGAGCAGAATATATACATACGAGTCCTGCGCCATTATTTTCATCAAATTCAGTGCAAACGCCCCCAGTAAAAGAACCATTCCTATAATTCCCAGTATGAGATTGTAATCAGCCATAAAGTCATTTTAATCAGATCGTAATAAAATATCAATATAAATAGTATTTAATAAAGATAAACAACTTTTGAGTTTAATTAACCCGAATATTGACAGCTCTATCAATATGAATATAATTGAAGTAATTTAAAATCAAATACGAGGCCAATTAAATGAGATTAATTTCCATTATAAGCCTTTGCGGACTATTTTTTTTCATGTCGCCGGCCCGTGCCGGGGAAAAAAGAACCACCCTCTACGACGGTGACATCCTCTTTCAGGATTTCCCTTCGCCGCAGAGCACAGCATTAAAACTGGCTACCGGGTCGCCTTTCACGCATTGCGGTATCCTCTTCTTCGAAGATAGTATTTTCCAGGTCTGGGAAGCCGTTCAACCGGTTAGAAAAACACCCTTCCATGAATGGGTAGCCCGGGATACGGGCGAACATTTCGTCATTATGCGGCTCAAAGGAAAAGATTCCCTGTTAACTGAAGATGTTTTAACTCGAATGAAATCCTATGCCGAGAAACATCAGGGTAAAAAATACGACCCGTATTTTGAATGGACGGATTCGGCTTTTTACTGTTCCGAATATGTCTGGAAAATATTTAAGGAGGCCGCCGGCATAGAACTGGTTTCTTTGAGGAAGCTGGGGGATTATGACTTCTCACATCCCCTGGTGAAGGAACAACTCAAAATACGTTATGGCGACCATATCCCGGCGAATGAACCGGTTATTGCTCCCGGGGACCTGTTTAATTCCAACCTTCTGGATACTATATTGATGAAATAATACCGAAAATACAAGTAATAATCCGAACGGGATTCCTCCCGGCATTGATTTAAACTTTGCGATTAACCGTTATAACCGTTACCCTCCGACACCTTTGCGAAGCAGACGTTTTACTATCAGGATAAAGACCCCGGTAAGCAGGAGATTCAGCGCCAGCGAAAGAGCCGCGACAGTCACGATATAGCCGGAGATGCCATAACCAAGCGAGATGACCAGTACCCCCGCGCCGACCTCTCCTCGCGGCCACATACCAATGCCTATAGCCAGGCGTTCCTTAAGCGTGGCTTCCCTGCGGTAAACAAAAATCGAGAACATCTTGCCGAGATTGGCCAGTACCGTTACCGCCAGGACATGCAGAATCAGAGTACTAACATTCAAGCTTTCACTGCCGGACAGGGTACTGGCAAAGGAAGGCATGGACAACCCGACCAGAACCATAAATCCGCCCGAGACGTAAGTTGATACTTTTTGTTCCTCCGGTGATTCGGGTCCTTCCTGGTGCCCCTCACGACAATCATCACAATGCGGGTCATGCCCCTCCGGCCTAGCCATGACACAACCAAGGACAAACGCCGGCAACAAAACCTCGATATGAACCGGTACAACATCGTCAACCAGCAGGCTGACTTTATATATTATTTCTGAAACGACCGTAATAATGGCGGCATATGTAAGAACCCATGGCCAGGTAACCGGGATTTTGATTTTGTGTAAATATTTCCAGGCCAGCCAGAGCATTACGACCATTATCAAAATAATAACGCCCAGTTGCCAGCGGATGCCGACAATAAGCATTTTAAGCGGGATCATCAGAAGTATCGTATCCAGGTCATCGAATATGGCCAGGATACGCGTTTTTTTAAAATACCAGGTTCCCGAAAGGCCGGCCGCAGCCAGCATCGAGAACAACACCCCCGCCGAGGTCGGGGCGGCAAAACGGCTGGCCAGCAAAACATCGGTCCAGCTGTCATAATTGCCCCAGATATCCGCCGGCAACATTACGAACATGAAATACAGTGCTACCAAAATCCAGGGAAAACCCGCCGCCGTGGCGGCCACGCCGTAATCCACCACGTAGCTTTTTACATTGGTTTTATCGATTTCAAACTCATAGCCGACATGAATCATGATGAAACCCAGAAGCCACATGGTCAAGATGCGGACGACAAGGCGGGCGGTTTCCTCGGAATCTCCGAAAACGTAAAGATACTGCGAAAAAACCAGGCCTATAACCAGCAGAATCGAAAAGAGAAGCACTTTTTTCATATCTTACAATAACCCTTAATTCAATTTAAATCAATTAAGTTATAACTTTAATTTTGGTTTTTTATTCTCCTTTTTCCAAGCTTGAGAACTATGAAGACATAAGTGATAAAAACCGACGGAATTACATATACCATTGAAATGCGCACGTACGTCCCGTAGAAGTTATCGGTAGCGGTAACAACCGCGAAAAATGTAATATAAACCAGATAATAAATCAAAAAGACCACTCCTTCCGAGCGCGAAATCCGGTAACCGCTGAGGAATATCGGCAGACAGAATACCGACGAAGCCAGCAGTACCGGGAGATCCATCGACAGGTTATTGGCCGTGACCGTCACACCCCCGCTCGAAACCAGAGTCATAACCGAAGTCACACCCAGGATATTGAAGATATTACTGCCGACGATATTGCCCACCGCCATATCGCACCGCTGGTGCACCAGAGCCAGAAGTGAGGTTACCAGTTCCGGCAGCGAGGTTCCGACCGCGATTATGGTCAGCCCGACGATGAACTCGTCAATACCAAGTTCCCGGGCAATAACAACTGAACCATCGACCACCCGGTCGGAGCCCCAGCCTAAAAGAATGACCGAAAGCGGCAGAATAATGAATTGAAGAGTAAGAGCCCCGTGCGAGATGGTTTTCCAGCTTTCACGAAAATCCTTGTTGAAATCATTCTTCTCTTTTTTCCCCCGACGCAGGGTAAAAACGGTAAACAGGACCAGGCCTAAAAGCATGATGGCGCTGTCAATTTTGCTCAGGCAACCGTCCAGGGCTAACACCAGAAGCCCGGCTGAGGCAATTATCATCAGGGGAATATCGACCCTTATCACTTTACGCTCGATGCGCAACGGTTTGAGAACAGCCATCAACCCCAAAATAAACAAAAGGTTGAAGATATTACTCCCGATTACATTACCAAATCCAAGACCGGTGTGATTATCAACAGAGCCGGACAAAGCCACCGCAATTTCGGGAGCGCTGGTACCGAACGCTACAATTGTCAGACCGATTACCAGCGGCGAAAGATTGAAAAATAAAGCGATTTTGGTGGCGCTGCGTACGAGCAGTTCCGCCCCTGCCAGTAGCGCGATTAGGCCCGCTATCAAAGAAATTTCTGGTGATATTTGCATCTTGTTTCCGGATTCTTAAAGACTTAATGATAAGGATTAATTGAAAGGATTTAAAGTAAAAAGTTTTTGATTGGCGGTCATTCTTCGACTACGCTCAGCATGACTTTATCTGTTGTGGTGGTTGGTGTACGCCCTCGTGCACCAACCGAGGGGCCATGGCGCACGGGGACGTATACCATGCACCATATTGATTGAGAATGCCACACTCCGGCGCCTACCAGCACCTCCGTTCGCAATGACATTTTTTTTAGTTGTGTCGGTTCTTGGCCCCGCCCTGGCGGGGGTGTGAACTGACACTTTTATTTACTATTACCAATCCTTAAAAATAGGCAATCTCCTTTTTTTGTTCTGTCAGGTCCTGCTCGCTGAAAGCGAGTGTGACCTGACAGTTTTATCAACAAACCGTCAGGTCACAATTCCACTTTTAGTGGAATCAAGACTTGATGTAACTAAAAAAATAAATAGGCAGGAGCACGGGGCTCCTGCCCTACTTTAACTAGAATTCCACCAAAGATAGTAATACATGATGTCAAGATTATTTCAAACATATTAGATTACCTGTCGCATAAAAGACCTCAATCTATACCATATAAACTATTATGACTAAAATTGTCAATCACATTTTCAGGCACAAAAAAAGCCCGTCTTTTTCAAGACGGGCTTTTTATTTTAACCCGGCAGCTTTCTACTCTCCCACACAGTCTCCCGTGCAGTACCATCGACGTAAGCGGGCTTAACTGCTGAGTTCGGAATGGGATCAGGTGTGACCCCGCCACTATTGCCACCGAGAATTTTGCATAGTTTTATAAAGGATACACGGAGGTATCACCCAACAGGTCGCACAGCGCCTGGATACCTGTAAGAAGGCGTTCGTAAGAAATTTTACGATTAAGCCTCACGGCCGATTAGTATCACTCGACTGAATGCATCACTGCACTTACATCTGTGACCTATCAACCTGGTCATCTTCCAGGGGCCTTTAGAGACTTGCGTCTGGGAAATCTAATCTTGGAGTGGGCTTAATACTTAGATGCTTTCAGCACTTATCCCTTCCCAACGTAGCTACCCTGCGATGCAACTGGCGTTACAACAGGTGCACTAGAGGTTGGTTCAACCCGGTCCTCTCGTACTAAGGTCAACTCTCCTCAAATTTCCTGCGCCCGTATCAGATAGGGACCGAACTGTCTCACGACGTTCTAAACCCAGCTCACGTACCACTTTAATTGGCGAACAGCCAAACCCTTGGGACCTTCTCCAGCCCCAGGATGTGATGAGCCGACATCGAGGTGCCAAACCCCCTCGTCGATATGGACTCTCGGAGGAGATCAGCCTGTTATCCCCGGAGTACCTTTTATCCGTTTAGCGACGGCATTTCCATGCACAACCGCCGGATCACTAAGACCTGCTTTCGCACCTGCTCGACCTGTAAGTCTCGCAGTTAAGCTCCCTTATACCTTTACACTCTACAGCCGATTACCACCCGGCCTGAGGGAACCTTTGCGCGCCTCCGTTACACTTTGGGAGGCAACCGCCCCAGTTAAACTACCCGCCTGACACTGTTCCAGAACCTGCTTCAAGGCTCGTGGTTAGATATTCAATACAATGAGGGTGGTATTTCACCGGTGGCTCCACCGACCCTAGCGGGCCAGCTTCAATGCCTCCCACCTATCCTACACACACGGCACCAAACACCAATGTCAGGTTATAGTAAAGGTTCACGGGGTCTTTCCGTCCCGATACGGGTAAACGGCATCTTCACCGTTGCTACAGTTTCACCGGGCCTCATGTTGAGACAGTGCCGCAATTGTTATACCATTCGTGCAGGTCGGAATTTACCCGACAAGGAATTTCGCTACCTTAGGACCGTTATAGTTACGGCCGCCGTTTACTGGGGCTTCAATTCAATGCTTCGCCGTCTTGCGATGGCTGACATCTCCTTTTAACCTTCCAGCACCGGGCAGGTATCAGTCCCTATACGTCGTCTTATTAGACTTGGCAGAGACATGTGTTTTTAGTAAACAGTCACCGCGGCCATTTCTCTGCGGCCACCTTCAGCTCCGGACGCAGGTCCTTCACCTACCGGTGGCACTCCTTCTCCCGAAGTTACGGAGTTAAATTGCCTAGTTCCTTAACATGAGTTCACCCGAGCACCTTAGGATTCTCTCCTCGCCTACCTGTGGCGGATTGCGGTACGGATTACAGAGCAACTAGCATAGAGGTTTTTCTTGGCAGCATGATTACGGTTAGTTCTGGTCTAGGACCACCCCATCACCTCTCGGTGTTAGAATCGTGGATTTGCCTGCGATTCCCACCTACCGGCTTAGACCGGCACAACCATTCGCCGGCTAACCTTCACTTCTGCGTTACCCCATAGCTTAAAACGTCTCTCTGCAAGTACAGGAATTTTAGCCTGTTTTCCATCACCTACGCCTTTCGACCTCGGCTTAGGATCCGACTAACCCTGGGAGGCTTAACCTTCCCCAGGAAACCTTAGGCTTACGGTGAGCAGGTTTCCAGTCCTGCTTTATCGCTACTCGTTCCGACATAATCTCTTGTCATCCGTCCAGCCGACCTTACGATCGACATTCAACCGGAAGACAATGCTCCCCTACCGCTTGTACCGAAGTACAAACCCATAGCTTCGGTGCCATGCATAGTCCCTAGAATTATCGGCGCGGAGCCACTAGACTAGTGATCTGTTACGAACTCTTTAAAGGATGGCTGCTTCTAAGCCAACCTCCTAGCTGTTTAAGTAAATCCACATCCTTAACCACTTAGCATGACTTGGGGACCTTAGCTGATGGTCTGGGTTGTTTCCCTTTTGGCAATGAAGCTTATCCCCCACTGCCTGACTCCCGGAGAACATTTTACGGCATTCGGAGTTTGATTGGGGTTGGTACTCTTGTGGGAGCCCTAGCCCATTCAGTGCTCTACCTCCGTAAAATTATAATCCGAGGCTATCCCTAAAGATATTTCGAGGAGAACCAGCTATTTCCAGGTTTGATTGGCCTTTCACCCCTATGCACAGCTCATCACCCAGCTTTTCAACACTGGTGTGTTCGGACCTCCAGTTCGTTTTACCGAACTTTCATCCTGGCCATGCATAGATCACCTGGTTTCGGGTCTACTCCCTGCCACTAAACGCCCTGTTCAGACTTGCTTTCGCTACGGTTACGCGAGAATTTCGCTTAGCCTGGCGACAGAGAAGTAACTCGCCGGATCATTATTCAATAGGCACGCCGTCAGTCCGGAGACTCCGAAGAGTCGCCATTCCTCCGACCGCTTGTAGGCACACGGTTTCAGGTACTATTTCACTCCCCTCCCGGGGTACTTTTCACCTTTCCCTCACGGTACTTGTTCACTATCGGTCACAAATGAGTATTTAGCCTTACCAGATGGTCCTGGTAGATTCAAGCAAGATTCCACGTGTCCCGCCCTACTTGGGAAATCCGAAAGGAGCCACATGCATTTTGATTACGGGGCTTTCACCCTGTATCGCTGAACTTTCCAGAACATTCACCTATACATGCGGTTTGTAACTCCTCGGTCCGTTTGACACCGGACCCATCGGCTCCCACGACCCCGGAAACACAACGCTGTCAAGCTTTAACGTGTAGTCCGGTTTAGGCTGATCCCTTTTCGCTCGCCACTACTGGGGGAATCGCTATTGCTTTCTGTTCCTGCGGTTACTAAGATGTTTCAATTCTCCGCGTTCGCCGCCGACACCTATGTATTCAATGCCGACTGACCGGCTGTAACACCGGCCGGGTTGCCCCATTCGGAAATCTCCGTTTCAAAGATTGTTTGCATCTAAACGGAGCTTATCGCAGCTTACCACGTCCTTCATCGCCTATTTGTGCCAAGGCATTCACCGAGTGCCCTTAGTAGCTTAATCGAAAACCTTCTTAAGAGCATCCTGTTGCGCTATGCAACCTATTGGAAGATATCCGCTTATACCTTTACAAAACTATGAAGTTGTCAAAGAGCCGGTCCGCCTGGGCGGACTATATATATCTAACAAAAAAAATTCTTATTAGCTATACTGGAGATGACCGGGATCGAACCGGTGACCTGTGGCTTGCAAAGCCACCGCTCTCCCACCTGAGCTACATCCCCTTAAAATGGGCCTAAATGGAGTTG
>JAQUSF010000156.1 GCA_028715215.1 Candidatus Zixiibacteriota bacterium | reverse complement strand
GCCCTATTGTATCGCCGCCGCCCTGGTGGACCATCAGGTGACCACCAATTCCTTCTCGGATGAAAAACTCAAAGACCCCCGCATCTGGGAAGTGATTAATAAGATTAAGGGCAAGGCTTCGAAGGAATTCGAAGCCATGTTCCCGGCCAAGCAACCATCTCGGGTTGAAATAAAAACCAAAGACGGTAAAACCTATGAAGCTTATCTGGAATATCCGAAAGGTGACCCGCGTGAGCCGATGACTGAGGATGATTTGATGACCAAGTTCAACGCTCTTACGGATGGTCTTTTATCCGCGGAACGTCAGAATAAAATGAAAAAGACAATTTTTGCCTGTGAGAAGATGGACGCCCGGGCGTTCATGAAAGAGCTGGTCATTTAAACAGAAAAACATCCCGTCTTTATAATAAGACAGGATGTTTATCAGATTCTTTTACAGGTTTTTTATCCACCCGGCGATGTCAACTAGCACTTCTTTATCGACATGTCCCGGTTGCATGTATTCGTCGGGCGTGGACTTGCCTTCGCCGGACATGAAAAGATGGTTCAGTTTCGGGTAACTTTTGAAAGTTACATTGTTTTTTCCTTTCATGCCCTTTTTCCAACCATTGAAATCCTGCATGGTGACCTGGTAGTCGCGTTCGCCCTGAAGTATCAAAAGCGGTTGCGGAAGTTGTCGGGCGGTTCTTACCTGGTCATAGTTCTTCAAGTCCAGCCAGTAACCGGAAGGTATTCCCAGAGGTAATTGTTCCCGGGGGGTATCTTTTGTAAAACGGTCGCTTTTAAGAAAAGCCACCTGTTTTTTCAAGGAATCAATCATAATACTTTTTTCTGCCGATGGCTCATTATCAAGCGAATAGATATATTCGTACTGCTCTAAAATCAGGTCTTCCAGCGGGCGGCTGTTGCCGGCTAAAAGAATAAAGCCGGCCGCACCGGGGGTTTCAAGACCGATTCGGGGCATAACCATACTGCCCAGGCTGTGGCCCAGAATAAATATTTTCCGGGTATCTATTTTCTCCGCCTGGCTCAGAAATTCAAAAGCAAAAACAGCGTCATCGATAGTTTCTTCTTTGACGGTTATCTCTTCAGTCGGGGAAAATTTAGTCGCATGAACCTTGGTGCGTTTATCGTAACGAAGCACCGCCATCCCGTTTGAAGCCAGGCCTAAGGCCAGGTCGTTGAAAGGCTTGTTGGGGCCGATGGTTTCGTCACGGTCGTTGGGGCCGGAACCGTGAACAAGAATTACCGCCGGGAACGGCCCCTCGCCATGTGGCAAAGTAAGCGTTCCCGGTAATTGCCAGGGGATTTCACCGATGGTAACTTCCTTTTCCGTAAAAGCCTCGGGATTGATGTATTCAGCGACTTTGAACGGCTCATCGGGTGGCGCCGGGGTGAAGAAAAATCCGGCTATTTGTTTGTTTTTGTTGAATACCAGCTTGGTGTCAAGCTTCATCTTATCGAACTTCATGGTGACATAAACTATGTTATAATCGGGAATTTGTTCGGTTCTGGTGCCGGCCTGTCCCGAATATGTCCCTAATTGTGCGGTTAACTGCCCCCAGAGCTGTTCAAGCTGTTCCGGTGTTAAAGCAGCTTTTACCGTGGAATCAAAATAGGGTGTCATTTCTGCATATTTACCCTCTGTAAACAGGGTTACAACAGCCCGGGATTTTTCTGAAAGTTCATCTAAAAGCTCATCGCCAAGGGTATTGTTATAAGTTGTTATAGAGCAAATTAACAGAAATAACAGTATTATTTTTCTCCTCATAGTTAGTCCTTTCAACTATAACAGTTAATATTTTCAATACTTTCCGGATAAAAAGATATTCAAAAAAAACTTTCTTTATAATAAAAAAATAATTAAATACAGAAATTAACCGGTGTAGATAATGGGTGAAAAAAAGAAAATAATAAAAGTCAAGCCGCAGCTTCTTAAGGGGTTTCGGGATTATCCTCCGGAAGAACAGTACGCCCGCGAGCGGATGATAGAGAAAGTGTGTGAAGTGTTCCGCCTGATGGGTTTTCTGCCGCTTCAGACAGCTTCCCTGGAATTTGCTGAAACCCTGCTGGGTCCGCATTACAGTAAAGATTCCCTGGCGGAACTGTTTGGTTTCACCGGTCCCGATGAGGTTGCCATGGCGTTGCGTTACGAGTTCACGCTTTCGCTGGCGCGTTATGTCGCTTCCCAGCCCAACCTGGCGCTGCCTTTCCGTCGTTACCAGTATGGTAATGTCTGGCGGGTGGATAAACCCGGACCGGGACGGTTTCGCGAATTCATGCAGTTTGATATTGACATCGTCGGTTCGAAAAATATGCTGGCCGATGCCGAAATCATAGCCGCCATGGTAACCACCTTCGAACATCTGGGGATTGAAAATTTTAAAGTCCGCTACTCCAACCGTAAGATTTTAAACGGCCTGGTCGAATGGGCGGGTATTCCCGCCGAAACTGGTCCCGATGTCATGAGGGTTATCGATAAACTGGAAAAACAGGGTAAAGAAGCGGTGCTGCTTGAACTCGGCCCGGGACGGATTGACAGCTCCGGGGATAAAGTTCCCGGCCTCAATCTTAAAAACGACTGGATTGACAAACTCGACACTTTTCTCGAAATTGCTTTAAATCCCGGTAACGACCCTCTCGATAAAGTCATGGAAATACTGGGGGATATAGCCGGTGCCGGAGAAGGCGTGGCGGAACTTCGTCAGATTCAAAGCCATCTTAAAAATATGGCTATTGATGAAAACAGGTCCATTGTTGACCTGACCATTGTCCGGGGACTGGGATATTATACCGGCCCGGTTTTTGAAACCACCCTTCTGGACCTGCCCGAATACGGCTCGGTATTTTCCGGCGGACGATACGACGATCTGGTACAGCGATTTTTAAACCAGCCGGTCCCGGCGGTGGGGTCCTCAATAGGAATCGACCGCTTACTGGTAGCCCTGGTGGCTTTACGTAAATTGAAGATGGAACCATCGACCTCGAAAGTACTGGTAACAGTTATGGACCAGGAGCGTCTGCCGGAATACCTGGCAATTCTTCGTCAGCTTCGCCGGGCCGGGATAGCCTCGGAAATTTACTGCGGCGATACGAAAAACCTTACCCGTCAGGTTAAATATGCAGATAAGCTGGGAATACCATTTGCGGTTATTGCCGGTTCCGATGAATTTGAGTCCGGTCAGGTCACGGTGAAAAATCTCGCGGCCGGGGCGAAAAAAGCCGACGGGACTTCCGACCGTGAAGCCTGGCTCAAGGCTGAGGGTTTTCAGGAAAGAATTCCCCGTTCCGGGCTGATTGATTATCTGAAAAAACATCTCCGATGAATTGTTAATAAATAACGGACATGAAAAAGGCATCTTTTTTTGATAAATATGCTCAGGAATATGACTGGCTGACCGATGCCACCCGGCGGGAAGAGAGCCACAGGCGCGAGGTTACGGCGATAATTGAAAAATGCCACCCCTTGTCTGTACTCGACGCCGGCTGCGCTACCGGTCTGACAACGCGTCTATTTGCCGCCGCCGGGATTAACACCGTCGGTATTGACCGTTCAAGGCGGATGATTAAGCTGGCAAGAGAAAATACTCTTAACTCGCATCATCCTCTCTCTTTCCGTTATGGCGAATTCGAGTATTTACCCCGTATTTTATATAACAAATTCGACCTGGTGGTTTGCCTGGCCAATGCTATCACTGGTGTTAATTCTCTTTCCGGTCTCCGTAAAAGTCTGAAAAATTTCAAGGCGGTTTTGAAACCAGGTGGTACTCTTTTGATTCAGATGCTCAACTATCTGGCGGTCAGGGAAGGCGTGTTGATGCCAGTAAGGACTACCGTACACGAGGGATTGATTTACATTCGCTTTACGGAGAGAAAGGGTCGCCGACATTCGCTTTATATCATCCGTCTGGATTTGGACCGGAAACCCGTTCAAATGGAACCATTTCGAAGTGATTTTGATAATTTTACAGTGGATGAAATGGAAACCACTCTTAAAACGACCGGTTTTAGCAAAATAAAGAAGTATGCCGATCTCTTCCTTGAGCGTCGTTTCACCCCGTCTTCCCGGGATCTTGTCATCACTGCCTGGAAAGCTCCTCACTGAAGTACTTTATTATTAAGATCGGAAGAGCG
>JAQUSF010000155.1 GCA_028715215.1 Candidatus Zixiibacteriota bacterium | reverse complement strand
GTCCGACCCGACGGCGATGCATGACGAGTGGGATTTAATCACCCGCAACACCCAGCGGATCGTGACGGGGATATACTACTGGGTGGTGGAAAAAGACAACGGTGACACCCAGATAGGCAAGTTCGTTATAATAATGTAACATTATCTGTAAATGCAGAATTTTTATAAAAGTAAAGGCCGCCAGAAAGTGATTTTTTTGGCGGCCTTTCTCATTATCTCCATTAATTTACAGGGGCATACTGACGATCTGTATCCTCGAAAAAAATGGGACGATGGGAAAACGAAATATCAGTTAAATGCTTCCAACCGCCCCTTCGTTGAATATACCGCTCACAATCGGGGCAATATTCAATTGGCTATCGCCAACAACGGAACTTTCGGCACCTATGGTCAGGATGCAGCCGATCCATTCACCGGCGAACGCATTCAATCTTTAGCCTATCCTAAAAACAGCGATATTGTTTTCCTCTGGGTGGGCGCCTTCTGGATAGGTGCCATCGTAGGTCGCGATACCCTGGTATCAACCGGGACGGAAGATTTTTATGAAAACCAGGAATTCTGGCCCGGCGAACTGTACGGAAACAAAACTACCCATTTTGTTTATAAATCAGTCGATATTAACAGTCGTTTTTACTCCGAAGATGCCAACTCGGAAGAAGATATTATTTGTGAATATTATGATACCCTGACCGACCCCAGTTATGTCAACTACGACCAATTCGACCAGCGACCCCATATCCCGCTTAACATAAAAGTAACCCAGAAAACGATGTCCTGGAGTTATGATTATGCCGATGATTTTATACTTTTCGACTACCAGATAGAAAACATCGGCACGCAAAGACTTAATAAGGTCTATATGGGCATCTGGGTGGATGGTGACGTCTGGCATATATCGCGAAATAACCCGGAGGGCTGGAACGACGATATTGTCGGTTTCCTCAGAGCCCATCCAGCGCCCGAGGGAGGTAACTGTATTGATACTGTAAATGTAGCCTATACCGCCGACAACGATGGCGACCCCAGTGGCTCGGTATGGGACTACCGCTCTGCTAAGGGAGTGGTTGGAGTTCGGGTTGTCCGGACACCCTCGGATTCTCTCAAGTATTCCTTTAACTGGTGGATCATCAATTACAGCGACGCCACCAAAGATTTCGGTCCGCGTCGAATGCCCTCAACAAATGACCCCTTCCGGCGCTTCAATACCCGCCTGGGAACACCTGAAGGCGACCGCAATAAATACTATGTTTTACGTCACGAGGAATTTGATTATGACCTTATCTATACCGCTCTCGACCATACCGCGGAAGGTTGGCTGGCACCGCCGGAGAACGCCGAAACTTATGCCCGCGGTTACGATGCCCGCTACCTGTTGTCCTTTGGTCCCTTCAATATCGACCCCGGTCACAATCTGCCGATTTCCCTGGCCGTGGTCGGTGGCACTGACCTGCACGTTAACCCGCTTGATTTCAAGGAACTTTTCGACCCGTATAATCCCGATATCTTCTATAATTCCCTGAATTTCTCCAACCTGGCAATTAATTCCCGCTGGGCTTCATGGATATACGATAATCCCGGCGTCGATACTGATAACAATGGTTATTACGGCAAATATCGGGTTTGTTATGATGACCCGGACAAGAACAATCCCCCGGATTCTCTACCTCCCGGAGAGGGGCACTGGTACGAAGGTGATGGCGTTCCTGATTTCCGCGGCGCCGGTCCGCCGCCCTCACCCAAAATCAGAATAATCCCCGGCATCGGCAAACTTAAAATCCGCTGGAACGGTTATTACTCTGAAAATACTCCCGACATATTTCTTCAGAAAATCGATTTTGAAGGCTACCGGGTCTATGTCAGTCTTGATAACCGTTCAACCAGTTTTGTATTGCTCAGTTCCTACGACCAGGAAAATTATAATCGTTACATCTGGAAGCAACTTCCCGGAGGAAGCATGGGTTGGGCTCTGGAAGAAACTCCTTTCTCTCTCGATTCTTTAAAAATCATATATAACGACCCGGCTTTCGATCCCGGGATTTATACCCCCGGCAAGCCTCTGGAAATCAACGATACCCTCTTTTACTTCGAACCGCAGGACTACAACAGCTCTGATCTATCAGACCTGAAAGGCATTCACAAGGTTTACCCGGAAATAATCGTACCCCCGCCGTCTGATTCCAGCCTCTGGACCGAAGAAGACCTGACTTATGATTATGGACAGCCCCTGCCTAAATATTACGAATATGAATATATCCTTGATAATATCCTGCCGACGATTCCATATTACGTGGCTGTAACAACTTTTGATTTCGGTTCTCCCATAGCCGGTTTAACGGCGCTCGAAACCAAACCGGTCAATAACTATGTTGTTGCATTTCCACTCACCTCATCTGATACGGTTGAAGCTGAGAACCTCGATGTCTATGTTTATCCCAATCCCTACCGAATCGACGGCGGTTACTTTAATAAAGGTTTTGAGGGCCGCGACGACTTGTATAAAATTCCCGATCGTATGCGACGGATACATTTTGCCAATCTCCCCCGCGTTTGCAAAATTTATATTTACTCCCTTGACGGTGACCTGATAAGAGAGATTGACCATAATTACCCGGAAGGCGGTCCGACCTCGATGCATGACACCTGGGATTTAATCACCCGTAATACTCAGCGGATTGTAACCGGGATATACTATTATGTCGTTGAATCGGCCGACCGCACTCAGATCGGCAAATTCGTCATAATCATGTAAGATTAAATATTCTTGAGGTTATACTTGATCGGCAATATCCGGCCAAAAACAAGATAACCAAGTCCGGCCAGCAAAGCCAATGAAGAAATAATCAACCAGGCAATTACCGGGGTATGGCCGAAATGGTCCAGAATCACACCACCGTAAAGCGGTCCCAAAGACCATCCGGCGGTTACAAAAAAACCGTGGATGCCCATGTAACGTCCAATGCGGCCTTCCGGTGCCAGCCGCGAGGTCAGGGTGAGAGTGGGCGGAGATAGTATTACTTCACCCAGAGTGATTACTACCATATAGAAAATGAAATAATGAAAGCCAATAAAAATACCGAACAGGCTGTAGCCGATGAAATGCAAAATAGCTCCCCAAGCCAGCTGGGTGGTAAAACGAAAGCGGGCTAAAAGGCGGGTCACCGGTATCTGTAACAGAACAACCAGCAAGCCGTTGACGGTAAATAGAATCCCCAGTTGTGACTCACTTATACCCACCATTTCCACTGTATAAATAGACATTGGCGCTATCAGCTGAGCAATAACCAGGTAAAGGAAAAAAGTCAGAAAAGCATGCCGGGCCAGGTTAGCGTCATTTTTAATAGCAATTAAATCTTTCAAACGGAACTGCCCCTGTATCTTTGTTGAATCCGGTACTTTAAGAAACAGCCAGAAGATAAAGACAGACAATAAAGTAATTGCCCCCGAAAGAAAAAACAGAATCGCATAGGAATGAGCCGCCATAAAACCGCCGATAGCCGGACCGGCCGCCCACCCGAGGTTTCCCCCGGAACGCGAGACGGCATACCCATCGAGTCTTTTTTCAGGGGGCAGAATATCGGAGACCAGTGCGTTCACCGTCGGCATAAATACCGCCCCCACGATGGAATTAGCCGTAAAAAATACCGCAATAGCCCAAAAGCCCCAATGATAATGAATAGCCAGTCCGAGAAGAACAAAAGTTACCACTCTAATTGCCTGTGAATTAATCAGCATTTTGCGGC
Source organism: Candidatus Zixiibacteriota bacterium (assembly GCA_028715215.1). GTDB lineage: Bacteria > Zixibacteria > MSB-5A5 > GN15 > FEB-12 > JAFGNW01. The sequence continues at coordinate 425 of JAQUSF010000155.1, read as the reverse complement.
GGCTGATACGGTCGGACATCTCCCCTCCCAGAAGTTGGAAAAACGACCTTACGACAGCAATGACGGCAAAAAAAACGCCAATTTCAGTTGTTGAAAGACCAAGTTCACTGTGAAAATAGATAGAAATAAAAGGAATCGAAGCAGCGAAACCCAGCGATGACACAAACCAGCCAAAAGCCAGAATCCACAGATTGCTTCCGAATTGACGGAAGAAGTTCAAAAAACGTTCGAGCATATCCGTGATGCCAATCTTTTTGTATCCGGTTGATTAACTTCCTTTAACGACTGCCATAAGTCTTCACCAGGAAACCGGCGATATTATCGAAACCTTTGATATCAAATTTACCCCACCCGGCCCGGGCTCTCTCCAATAAGCGGTTTTCACGCCGGATTCGGTTGATAGTAAGACCGAACATTAAAGCCTG
>JAQUSF010000003.1 GCA_028715215.1 Candidatus Zixiibacteriota bacterium | reverse complement strand
GCCTCCAGCGCCACCCGGGCTTTGAACTCGGCGGAAAAACTACGTCGCTTCGACATGAATCTGATCCTCCTTCAAAAGTCTCAAATCCACCTTAATCAATTGTCCGATTTTCCGCAACCACCTCTATATTACCATTAAAAATGAACCTATTTAACATAGTTATTGTAGCAGAATAATCATAAATCTCAAATTGTTCAGGCCTACTAAGATCCAAAGAATTATTTAAATCATCTTTCCTTAAATATCTAACATCAACGTCCAATCCATTTTGATGGCTTGTGTGATCTGGGTTCCAATCACCACCGAATTCCTGCATAGTTAAATCACCACGGCTAATATCACCTACCCCAATAAGTGGTGGGAACAAACCATTATCAGACCACTCTCTTCCAGCCGATTCTATCATATTTATCATATGAAGAACGCCCCAATCGTCCGTATCCATAACATCTGCCCCTAAAAAATGATAATAACCTTCACCATTATTAACTAAGTTTATAGCATTGGTAATGTATCCATATGAAGGGTCTCCATGTGCGATACTGGGATTGCTGTTTTTGACATTGGGATTTAAATTAAGATAGTCATTCGCATCGTTATTTTCAACAGCATTACTAATATCATCACAATCAGAATCGTAATAAGGGCAGACATCTTCTGGCTTATCAGTAATATCATCTATGCTATCTGATTCACAAATCCATCCCATACAGAAAAAAAGGCAAATTATTGATAAGAATATTAAACGTAATTTATAAAATATCTCTTTTCTCATTTCGTTTCCTCCCTCGATTTTTCATTACTTGATACATTCAAACTGGGAATACTATCCAGAAAATCGAGAAGGCTGTCAAACTCTACAAGTTGCCAGGATGATTTTATTTTATTGGCTTTACTTTTGAAAGTTCCGGTACTGTCAGGGTCTATAGTTGTTATTTGAGAGATTGAAAGTGATTTAAAAACAAATCTTTCTTTTACTTTTCGACCTAACCCTTTTTGTGGATTATCCGCTATTTCCCCCCACAGAACCAATTCGCAATCTACTATCGCACTGTCTCCTAATATCTTAATTTTAGGGTCTATAATATCGAAATCCCAGAAATCGGATGTTTTCAAACGACTATCTGACCGAGGAAAATTGGGGCGAGGTAACTTTATATCACGTTCAGATGCCTTCTCCAAGATTGCTTGAAATCTTTGTGCTAAAGATTCTTTGGTTATCAAATATTTATCCTTAGAACTAACATCTGAAGAAAAAGCCATAAGGATTTTGCAGGTATCTTCCTGTTGTATTCCTTTTCTTATCAAATCCAATTTCAATTGAATATAATGCTCATCAGAAAATGAAGTAAAGTGTTGTGCTGATACAAATTGGGATGAACTAAATACTACTATTATTAATAATACCGGGAGAAAGAAAATATTCTTTAACATATGTTTCCCCTACTTTAAAAGTTAACTATGGTCGAGTGCTGTGTGTTCCCGGCCATTTAATTAGATAGATGGCTGACGCACACATCTGTCTCTAAATGTTTAACTCGTTCCTTGGTCTTGTACAGCAATGTGTTGTGACGCTCTGTTTTCCTGTTGAATCAATATAATATATGACATGTTTTGTCAAGCGTTTTTTTTATGGTAAGTGTGACCACACTGGAACCGGGCTTGATTTTTAAAGGAGACCGACCTCCGGCCGGTTTCCTTCTTTCATCATACGGCTCAAGGCCAACCTGCTTTGACTATCGCTTACAATTTATACACCTCTACGGTTATCCTTGACACTTGCCATGCGGTTTATGTAATATAAACTATGACCTCCACCAATCGAAATCTGGGGATTATTTTCTTATGTGCGGTTGTTGTGCGGCTGGCGTTCAATTACCTGACCGGATTTATTGCCGATGACGCCTTTATCACTTTTCGTTATGCCGAGAATATCGCCGCCGGGAACGGTTTTGTTTATAACCTCGGTGAAAAAGTCCTCGGAACTTCTACCCCTCTTTTCACCCTTATTTTAACAGTGTTCGCCAGCCTTTCTATTCCCCTGCCAAAAGCGGCGTTGTTTGTCTCACTGTTGTCCTCGGGCTTGACCGCTACAATCATCTACCGTTTTGCCCAGCAACTTCGGTTCAGCCATTTTTCTGTCATTCCAGCTGTTGGATATATTCTCTGGCCCCGCTCGCTTCCAGCGGATACTTCCGGAATGGAAACCGCCCTTTTTACCCTGCTGATTATCTCCGCTTTTTATTATCAGCACAAGCAATTTCGCCTGTATGCGGTTGGCATGGCCACCCTGGCGGCGGTCACCCGCCCCGAAGGTGCGGGTTTATTAGTGCTTATCATGGCCGGTAACATTATCCGGGACAGAGCCAACTGGCGTTCGTATCTGCTCGTGCCGATGATGCTGATTGTGCCCTGGCTGGCTTTCACCTTCTTTTATTTCGGCTCTCCTCTCCCGCATGCTGTCGCGGCCAAAACGGCTCTTTACAGTCAATTCGGGATCGAGCCGCTATGGGAGCGCGTGCGCCTGGTGATGGGCTTTCATAAGTATTTCGGTTATCCGCTCCTTGCGGGCGCTCTGGCGGGCGGCTGGTGGCTCAAAAAAAAACAAAATTACGGCGGTTCGGAAATCATATGGATGCTCGGGATGGCGGTCTTTTTTATTTTCAGTCCCACCCGTATTTTTTTCTGGTATATCGTACCGGTTTATCCCGTCTATCTTATCTTTATCACTGCTTCTTTCCTGTTCTTTTCCGACCGGTTAAAATTAACCGCTTCGGGTTTAAAAACGGCTTCACGCCTTATCGCCTTCTTTTTGATAATCGTCCTTACGGCAAGTAATTATCATCCGGTCATAAACCATCGCCGAACTCAGCAGACCCTGGAAAACGTTCATCGACTGATCGGTGATTACCTGTACGCCCACACCGACCCCGATGATATCATCGCCGCAGAAGATATCGGCTACATGGGTTATTACTCGAAAAGACGTATTCTCGACCGTGACGGCTTGATTTCACCGGTCGCCGTTTTTTACAACCGCAACGGCCGTTATTTCGATTTGATTATCGACCAGAAACCCGACTGGCTGGTTTGTGCCGTGGGCAGTCCTATCTCCGGTTTCATAAACGATACAACCTTCATTTCAAAATACAAAAGCGAAACGAGTTTTACTTTCGATACTCTTAAATACACCGTATATTCCCGGACTAAGGCGGACTGATACCCGATGAAAAACATAATTCGCATAATCGCCGGCGTTATCCTGACCGCGGTCGGTCTTTTGGCCCTGCTTGGTTTTTCCCTGATTAAGGAAAAGGCATACTTTTTAAGCCCCGACGGCGTCATCGACCCGCATTCTTTTTTGCAGTTCAAGATATGCCTGAGTTCGCTTTTGATAATCGGCATATATCTTATATTTTACCGCCGGGTAAACCTGGGTCTGGCGTTGACGACGCGCCGGATAACGGATATGAGCCGAGTTCGTTTTCTGTTACTTTTTCTTATAGCGGGTTTTCTCCTTCGCCTGGCGGTCCAAATATTCCTGCCGTTGCGGTTCTGGGCTGACTGCCTGGGTTACGAGGAACTGGCGCTCAACTGGTTGAAAATGGGCGGTTATTACGACGGCTCTTTCCCGACCGCCAACTGGCCGCCGGGTTACCCTTTCTTTCTGTCTCGACTTTACTGGCTGTTCGGTCATCAACCCCAGGTCGGCGTATTCGCTAATATTCTTTTAAACCTGGGAATTTGTTACCTGGCCTATCTTATTATCCGAAAAATATGGCTGGAAAAAGTAGCCCGCCTGACCCTGGTCATCATGTTACTTTTCCCCAGCCAGATTTTGTTCGTGAACCTGTTACTGAGTGAAAACCTGTTTACCTTTCTTTTTATTCTGTCGCTGTATCTTTTTATCCGGGGTAGAAGTATTTCTGAAGCGGGTTTGCCACGTTCTCACCGGTTCACCATATTCATGGGCGGCCTTACGCTCGGCCTGGCCACCCTGACGCGGGCACTGACACTGGTTTACCTGCCCCTTTTAATTCCCTTCTGGAAATGGCAGAGTGGTTATCATCGCACCGCCTTCCGTAATTTCCTTATTGCCCTGGTCGGCTTGAGCCTTGTCGTCGTTCCCTGGATGGTCAGAAACCACTATAAGTTGGGAGCAGCCTCAATCGCCACCAACGGCGGCGTTAACCTGTACCTGGGCAATAATCCCATAGCCGGGATGGGCTGGATTCCCCCCGATTCGAACATTTTTGTACTCAATAATCCCGCTTATGAAGCCTATAATGACAGTCTTGGTTTCACCCTCGGAAAAAAATATATTCTCGACCACCCGTTAAGTTTTATCAAGCGCGGGCTGATGAAAGTGGCTTATTTTTACTCTATTGACGTTGATGCCGTTCATTATGATTTAATCCAGGCCGCCGGTGAAAACAAAACCAACGGTTATGTCATACTGGGATTTATGGCTCAGTATTACTATATCTTGATACTTTTTATGGCCGCGGGCGGTTTCTTGCTGGTTCTGGCCCGGCCCTCCCGCTATCTAAACGCCGGTGCTTATTTACTGGTGGCAACCATATTATACTGGTCGGGGGTGCATTTTGTCTTTTTTGGTTTTGGCCGCTTCCACTTTCCCATAATGGCCATGATATCCGCCCTGGCCGCTCTTTTTATCGCATATAAAACCGAAAAAATGATATAAAAAACAACTATTCAACTGGACAAAGCGTACATATTATTTTAAAATACCGTTGCTGGATAGTCTATTTATTAACAATCAACAACTTAGCAACTAAATTAATGTTATTATTAGCCGACATTTTAGTTAAGAAACGTTTGCAACAGGATTTTGAAAATATATGAATTACCTTATTACCGGCGGAGCCGGCTTTATCGGCTCCAACATCGCTCATAAACTGGTTCAAATGGGGCATCAGGTACGGATCCTGGATAACTTTTCTTCTGGCAAAGAAGCCAATCTTGCTGATATCAAGAACGATATCGAGCTAATCCGGGGCGATATCCGCGACGGCGACACCGTCAGAAAAGCCGTGGATGGCATCGACTTCGTTTTCCACCAGGCGGCGCTGGCTTCGGTACAGGCTTCAATCGAGGACCCGCTGACCGCCCACGAAATTAACTTAAACGGCACCCTCAATATGCTGGAGCATTCCCGGAATGCCGGCGTGCGCAAGCTTATCATGGCTTCCTCGGCAGCTGTTTACGGCGACTCCCCGGAACTTCCCAAACACGAAAAAATGACGCCCCAACCCCTCTCTCCCTATGCCGTCCACAAACTGACCGGCGAACACTATCTGCGCATTTACTGGCAGTTATATAAATTTCCGACCGTGGCTTTACGCTATTTCAATATCTTCGGTCCCCGGCAGGACCCAAAGAGTGACTATGCCGCTGTGATTCCCTGTTTTATTTCACGATTTGCTGCAAAAAAAGCCCCCACGGTATTCGGCGACGGCGAGCAGACGCGCGATTTTATTTATATCGATAATTGCGTCGATGCCAATCTCCTGGCGGCCGAGAACGATAGCATGGTCGGCGATGTCTTCAATGTGGCCGGGGGAGAACAGTTCACCCTCAACCAGCTCCTCGATGAATTGCGTAACATAACCGGCATGAATTTGAAAGCCGAATATAAACCGGCCCGGGCGGGCGATATTCGTTATTCCTACGCTTCGATTGATAAAATCAGGAAAATCGGATATAAACCCACAGTCGGTTTTGCCGAAGGTTTAAAAAAGACCGTAGCTTATTTTACCGGCTGATTAAAAGCTTATAACATCAGATAGAAAAACGCCAGCCGCAATAATACTTATCCCCGGCTTGAGCGTCGGGCGGACACCCGATACAGAGCGTTTTTATCCGCGGGTCAATCGTCCGGGCAAAACCGGCATATTCCACTATCCCCACCGACTTGCAGGGAAACAGGGTCATCTTTTTTCTTTTACGGGCCGATTGTACGCGGCAGTCAATCATGTAAAAATCGAAAGAATTTTCGGTTTCGTTTTCAATACTTTGCTCGTTCAAAGAAGCATATAACCTGAAATCCAGGGCTTTTTTCAGACCTTCCAGCCCGCTGCCGGGTTCAATGCGGTGTAAAGCCATAATCCTTTTCGCCTCAATAACCGTGAACTGCTCCCAGGCTTCACGGTCAAGTTCAATGGCTTTATCAATACCATATTGTTTCTCCACCGCCTGAAACCAGAGGCCGTCATGTGCCAGCCAGTTTTTAGCAAAATCCGCCAGCATCTTTTCAAGGGTTTCACGATTCAGACCGTCATACTTTGAAGCCATATCAATTGTCTCCGTTCTCTTTTGACCCGATTATTCTCAAGGCCGCTATATTATTAGACCTTTACAAATTCTTCCTGGTATACTATTTTCCTAAGAAAGAAAATTATCAACCTTTATTTTACTTATAAGATATTGATTTTAAAGTGAACCAGGACTTTTCTTTTAATGTTTACAAGATAAAACCGGAATTTATCAATTGCCCTCACCAGATACCGGCCGGATATCCGCAGTTTATGTTGCTGACAACAGGAGAGATGCATGAAGCCTTATAAATATCTGTTTTTTTCCACCCTTCTGATTTTATCATGCCTTATAGCCCAACCCGTCATCGCGGGGGTGCTGTCCGGTGACCTGATGCAGCTTCTCAGCGAGAAAAAAGCGGATGATGCCGTTAAAGTGATTATCAAACTAACCGACCCGGTTGATATCGGGAAACTCAAAACCGAGCTGGACACCCAGACCCGCACCCTGGCTGACCGCCATGCGCGCGGTATCGCCGCTCTCAAAGAAACTCACCGCCGCGCCCAGGCGCCCCTGCTTGATAAACTCAACACCCTGACACTGGATAAAAAAGCCGCCGAGATAAAAAGCTACTGGCTGGTCAATGCCGTTGTCGCCGAGATTACCGCCGGTGAATTAACCGAGCTGGCCGCCCGCCAGGATATCGAAACGATTGACCTGATACCGCAGACTTTTCTTATCGCGCCGGACCAGACAATAATGGAATATTTCAATCCCGCTGAAACTGATTCGGTCACCAGTAACCTGACTTATGTTAACGCCCACCTTGCCCATGCCGCCGGCTTTACCGGCCTGGGGCGGCTGGTCTGCACCTTCGATACCGGGGTGGACGGTAATCACCCGGCTTTAAAAGACCGCTGGAAAGGGCTCGACGGCGACTCGGCCGCGGCCTGGTTCGACCCTTATGACAACCAGTCCTTTCCCCATACCATTACCAATTGCGGTCTCAGTGTCTGTTATCCCAACCATGGTACTCACGTTATGGGAATTCTAACCGGTCGTAATCCCGCTATTGACTACACGGTCGGCGTCGCACCAGAGGCCAGATGGATTTCAGCGGCGGTGGTTGATATCGCAGGTACTTCCTTTCTGAATGCTTTCGAATGGGCCGCCGACCCGGATGGTAATCCGAACACCATTGACGATGTCCCCGACGTCATCAACCATAGCTGGGGCATCGATAAACTAACCATGCCAAATAGCTCCATTGGTTGTGCCAATGTGTTTTTCGACGCCATTGACAATATTGAAATGCTGGGTATTGTCAATATTTTCGGAGCGGGAAATACCGGTCGGGATACAGCTATATACAATCCCGCCAATCGAGCTAATGACAGCCTGGATTGTTTTGCTATTGGGAACATAAATGTCAATGTCGTTCCCCCGACTTTAAGTAATACCTCTTCCAGAGGTCCTTCCGACTGCCCTGGCGGCGGTATCAAGCCCAATGTTGTTGCGCCCGGTTATGCGATTCGTTCGACATTACCGAATAACAGTTATGGCAGCATGACGGGAACCTCGATGGCGGCTCCCCATGTTTCAGGCCTGGTGGCTTTGTTGCGCCAGAAAAATCCCAACGCCACGGTCGATGAAATCAAAAAAGCCATCCTGGCCGGGACGCAGGCTGAAGCTACCTGGGGAACCCTGCCCAACAACCATTACGGCTGGGGAGCGATTGATTGCCTGGCTTCGCTTAATTATCTGAGCGCCGTCAATACCACCCCGCACGTCCGGGTGTATGATTTCACCCACGCGCCAATCTCTCCCGGCAATACCGCAAGCGGCACGGTGGTCCTGCAAAATATCGGCGCCGATGCGACCAACGTCACGGCGACCCTTGTCGGCTACCACCCCTCTCTGACCGTTCTGACCGGTACGGCATCGTTCGGAAACATTGCCGAGGGCGACACCGTCCGCTCTGATGATACCATCCGCGTCATCGTTTCAGATACAGTTACCGAAGGCTCGGTACTGTCGCTTGATTTTAATATCACCGGCACGGGTTATACGGCTGAAGCTCGTCTTTATTTCCTGGTTGAACCGCCGGGGGTAAGGGCGATTAGCACCCATAGCACCGGGAAGATTAATTTCAGCCTGAGCAACTACGGTATTCTCGGACTTGGCGCCGGGTCCCTTTACCCGGTCGGCGGGGAAGGTTTCCGCTTCAACTCGGTTAACAACGACCTCTGGGAAGGCGGTCTAATCCTGGGACGAAGCACGGTGGAAGTTTCCAGCGGCATCCACAGTTATATCTATGAACCGAATATGGATTTTACCGTCGCCCCGGGCGGCAATATGCAATTTTTCGCCCCCGGTGAGAAAGCCCCGCAACAATCATACTCGGTATTTCGCGACGATAACGGCAATGACCCGCTGGGCGTCGATATCCGCCAGGAATCATTCAGTTTTGAGGCGCCTTACAATGATTTTATAATGATACGTTATGTTCTTACAAACACCAACAGTTACAACCTGACCAATGTCCACCTGGGTATGTTTTTAGACTGGGACATCTATGATTATACGCGCAATGCCGGCGGTTATGAAGTCACCGCTGATTTTTCCTGGCAGGCTTATAACAGCGGCGTCACCACCCCGGTACTTTCCCGATTCCGGGGGATGAAACTCATCGAAGGTCCGCTGGCCGGGGTACAAACCGGGCGCAGTGACAGTATTGTTTATATCTACTATGGAGCTGTGACACCGACCAATTTTAATGGTTATACCAAAACCGAGAAGTATAATTCGCTGGTTTCCGGTTTTACCACCGCCAACACCTACAAAAGCGCCCGCGCGGATTTGTTCCAGGTGATGTCAGCGGGACCGATGAGTTTTTTACCCGGAGCGGAAAAATCGGTAACATTCATCATCATGGCCGGCGACAGCCTGGCCGATTTGCAGGCTATTTCCGATAAAGCCGTTGATACTTTCATAAATATTCCCTGGGCACCGCTGGCGCCGTTCTGCCTGGCGCCGAGCGATACCCTGCTTGGTCCCGAGGCTGACTCCACTCCCACTTTTACCTGGACCCCGGCCACCGATGCCAATCCCGATGACACGGTGCGTTACCTTTTACAGTACGACACTGATATAAATTTCAACGACCCCGTTTCCATCGACTCCCTGCTGAATACCACCTATACCCCAAGCACTTCTCTCTCTTTCGATATCAATTACTACTGGCGGGTTTTTGCCTATGACCAGAACGGCGACACGACGATATCGTCCAATGTCCGCCGTTTCATACTCATGGGCGAACCAGGGCCGTTTCTGGTAGTTGAACCCGACACCCTGGTTTATACGGTAAATGACCCGGTTGACGAGATGGAAACACAGACTTTCCATATTGCCGACTATTATGGCTCCGTTATCCCTTTCACCGTCACTGTCACCAGCGGCAACCCCTGGCTCAGTCTGACCACTAACTCGGGGAACACCCCGGCTGATGTTACCCCGGAGATAAATGTCACCGGCCTTGACTACGGCACCTATTGCGATTCTCTGGCCGTAACCTCCGACAGCGCCTCCAACTCGCCGGTATTTGTTTTCGTATTATTAAATTATCAGCCCGAAGTAAAACAATACGTCCTCAAACAGAACATCCCCAACCCCTTCAGCCGCAGCACCAGTATCTCGTTCGTCCTTGATGAAGGCCTGAAATATACGCTGTCATTCTACAATATCCTGGGCCGGCGGGTCGATGAATTGAGCAGCATAACTGTAAGCACCGAGACCGAAATTATCTGGACACCGCCGGGCTCGCTGGCTTCGGGGATTTATTTCTATAAGCTGTCCGCCCCCAACTTTGAATCATCACTTAAAATGGTGCTCCTGAAATAAAAAAATCTTAATCTTAATCGGTAAAAGAATAGGTTTTTATGCCCGTGGCGGTTTCTACCATCCGGGCTTCCTTACCATACCGACAGACAACAATAAGGTCATCAGTTGCGATACCGTCAAAGCAGAAATCTCCTTTGAAGCGGTATTCTTTTTCATTACGCCAGTCAGTGATGCGACCGGTTGACTGATATCGCCAATCACGGGCATATTCTTTTTTCCGGCTGTCCAACCGGTCATAATAACCAACCGGGACGACTCCCCGGCTCAAGGCGGTCTCTTTCTTTATCCCCAGGCCATACGGCTCGAACGCCATCTGCCGGTAACGGGCGCGCCATTTCATATGCGGCAGAAGCTCAAGCGGTGATAAGGCCGAAAAAGAAACCGTGGCGGTCCTGGCCGGCATGTTCTTTTTAGAGGCGTAAATTTTTTTATCGGTCAGTATTCTCAGCAGGGTCGCCCGGGCGCTTCGCGGGTATTCTTCGCTTTCGAGAATATCACGGTAATAATCCAGTAACCGTTCTTCGGGCCACGCGGTATTGGCGGTCCGGGTCCAGTGGATAAGATATTGCTCCGCCAGGGCGGCTGTCTCCGCTTTTATTCTTCCCCGGTCGATTTCATAAGCCAGCGGGGTATCCCTGAACTCATAGTCTATTTTATAATCAAAACTTACTTTCTTTTCCGGGCACGCTTTTATAAGGTCACTGATATGACCACTTTCTTTTATCGAAACCGGTAATAAAAGGTCGGCTTCGTCAATAAGGCGCTTATCTCTTTGAGCCCAAATCTCCTCTTTGGTTTTATTCCGGTTTTCGATTATTACCGGTATATATTCCGTCAGGGGATCAGCCAAGTCGAATTGCGTGCGATAATACGCCTTCTTTTGCAGGAAATCCTCATGTGAAACGGCCGGCAGGTAAAATTTCAACGGAATCTGATAGAGCGAAGCCAGGGTGGTAAGCATCTCCCAGGTGGACATCCCGACCGAAGATAATAGAGTGCAATCATCCTCTTTCAGCCGCCGAACGGCCGCCTGTGATTGCCGTATCCACCCGGTTTGGCCGCAGGGCCGCAGCGGCTGCCGGGAAAGCAGTATGGCGACAGTAGGTTTCAAGGTCATTACCTGTTAAACGGTGTTTCCCTGTTTCACATATTACATATTACCATACCCCGGGACTTGACAAAAGTTTTTTTTTGCATAGCTTATCTTCTTAAGAGAGTATTCTTCAATAATAACTTAACCGGCATGCTGCTGATTGGTATAAACAGCATATATAAAAGTGAGCACTGACACAATCACATTCCAAAAAGAGAAGAAAGGATTTTGGTAGTGGAGCCAAAAATAAGTCTGGGTTGGCCCAAGAATAAATACGAGGCTGTTAATATACAGAAGGAGTTGGCCGGTCGGGTAGACCTGGTGAGTAATAATAAGGAACCCAGCACCATTGCCGCCATCGATACCGCCTACGGATTTGGCGGTGAAAAACTTTATGCCGCCGTGGTGGTGGTTTCATTCCCCGGACTCAGGGAAATAGAACGAACCTATTATGTCGATGCCGTCAATTTCCCTTATTATCCGGGTTTGTTCTTTTTCCGCGAAGGCCCGGTAATTATCGAGGCTTTAAAAAAACTGAAAAGTCAGCCGGATTTGCTGATAGTACACGGCCATGGCATCGCTCATCCCCGGTATATCGGGCTGGCCTGCCATCTTGGACTCTGTTTTGAAATTCCGACAGTCGGTTGTGCCCGCAAGCTTTTAGCCGGTACCCACCGGCCGGTAGGGGAGAATAAAGGCAGTTGTCAGCCCATCCTGCTGCATGGTAAAGAGGTGGGATATGCTTATCGCAGCAAGGCCAGAGTCAAGCCGATTTTTATCTCACCGGGATATAAATGCGACTTGTTTTTAGCCCGGGATATAGTCGTTAAGTGCTTGCGTGATTATCGCTTACCCGAACCCCTTCGACTCGCCCACCTTTTCGCCAACAAATTCAAAAGATTTAATGAAAAAGACCTGAAAAAAACCGACTCGGAACTTTCCCTGGAAACATAAATAACTTATTTTGTAATAATATCATGAAACCGGTTGTTAACTTATATCGCGAGATTATCGCCCAAGTCAAAAAAAACCATAAAAAACAGGTGGCTTGGCGACGGCATCTGCATCAATTCCCGGAGCTGTCAAATCAGGAATTCAAAACGACCGCATTTTTAAAAAAAGAAATCAATAGAATCGGTTTCAGAGTTATCCCCATCAAATTAAAGACCGGTGTGCTGGCGGAACTTGACGCTTCCGGTCCCGGCCCGACGGTGGCGTTGCGAACTGATATCGATGCTCTGCCGATTACCGAGAAAACCGGTTTGGGATACCGTTCCAAAAATATCGGCCGGATGCATGCCTGTGGTCATGATATGCACATGGCCGTCATTTTAGGCGCCGCGGCCATACTGGCGCGCATGAAAGACCACTTCAGGGGACGGGTGCGACTCATTTGCCAGCCGGCTGAGGAAATGCCGCCGGGCGGGGCCGAGCCGATGATTAAATATGGAGCCCTTGAGGAAGTGGATATGATATTGGGGCTTCATGTTGACCCGGATATTCCCACCGGGAAAATTACTCTGCGTGATGGCATTGCGATGGCTTCGGTGTTTGATTTCGACATAATCGTCACTGGCCCGGGCGGTCACGCCGCCCGGCCGCATCTTACGGTCGACACCATCACCACTGCGGCTGAAATTATTGAAGCCATTCAGAAAATAGTTTCCCGCGAGACTGACCCGATAGCCCCGGTAGTTATCACCTTTGGCACCATTGAAGGCGGCGTGGCCCGTAACACCATTGCCGAAAGGGTTAAAATAGCCGGAACGGCGCGGACTTTTTCATCGAAAAATTTCAAGAAAATTCCGGCTTTAATTAAAAGAACCGTTGCCGGCGTCAGCCGGGCACGGGGCGCCCGGGCGGAAGTCATTCCGCTGGCTTCCTTCCCGCCATTGAAAAACCATACCGGGGTTAACAGGCTTCTGGCTGATAATTTCAAAGCCCTTTTCGGCCCGGGGCGGGTGTCGCTGTCAGAACTGGTTATGGGGGGCGAAGATTTTGCTTTTTACCTTCAGAAAGTACCCGGAGCGATGTTTCGCCTGGGTATCAGGAACGAAAATATCAAAGCCGACCGGCCCTGGCATTCCCCGGAATTTATCGCCGATGAAAACGCCCTGGTTTACGGAACCTCGCTTCTAGTCGCCGCTACACTGGATTATTTAACGAGACCAGGACGATGAGTTACGGCTTTGCTTTTTTCATAACCGTATTAACGGTACTATTATCGTTTATTCCTGCCCGGGCTTTCCTTTTGAAGGACCAGGCGGTGACTTTTGCCGAGTTCAATTATGTCAACGCCATCGCCACCTCCATGTCGCATGCTTATTTCGCCACCACCGAGGGCATAATTCGCTACAACAAGATGGAACGCCGCTGGGAATTACCCCTCACCGGCTCGGACGGCCTGCCAAGGGAGGAAATTAAAAAAGTCTGGGTGGATACCTTTGACGACAGGCTTTACGCCCAGACCGGTTTTTCTCTTTACGAATACGATATGACCTTCGACCGCTGGTATCCCCTTAACGAACTTCCCGAATTCAACACCAATGACCGGCACATTCGCCGGGATGAACCGTTGATACCACCTTTCAGTTTTAATTATCTTGGCGATGGTTCCCTGGTGGACCCTTTCGCCCGGACTTATCCCATCAGTGATATTGTCGACGACCGTTCCGGTACTCTCTGGATTGGGACCTGGGGTTACGGCCCGGCCACCGCCCCGAGCACCTCAACCCTGGTGGAACTTCTGCCTTACGGTTTGCTCCAGAACCGTGTCAATGCCGTCTTTCTCGATGACAGTCTTTTGTGGGTTTCCGGTGCGGTTACGACCGGTTCCCGGACCGGGATTTCGGTTTATAATACCCTTAAGAACAGCTTTTTTTACGTTGAATCGGGGTTGCGTTCGGATTTCCCCGCCTACGACATTAACTGCCTGGAAGGCAACCAAAGTAATATTTATGCCGGTACCGAGTACGGGGTTTACGTCCTGGACAAGAAAAGCCTTCAGATAGTTGATTATTATAATCGCCGGCGCGGACTGGTTGACAATAACGTCATCAGCCTTAAAAGCGTCGGTGATTCGCTTTTTATCGGCACCGCATCGGGGCTGGCGATGGTCAGTCATGAGGGTGACTCCCTCAAAATAATCCAGCCCAAATTTTTCTTCAACCAGGTAATTTATGATATCGCCCGGGCAGGTTCTTTCCTCTGGCTGGGTACCAGCATCGGAGCCTACCGCTACTCTCTGGAAACCGGTCGTCTGCAGCAATTTTCGGACCCTAAGATGTTTGTCAGCGGCGATGTTTACAGTATTGAACCTTACGGTGATTTTATCTGGTTTGCCTCCGATGAAGGCGTCCTGCGCTTAAACACCGCCACCGGTGAAACCGAGTCCTTCCGCGAGTTTACCAACCGGCTGCAAAGTCGGGCGCTGGCGGTCAATGACCGGATTTGCGCCATTGCTTCCGATAAGGGAATGACTTTCATTTTCCATGACCGGGACAAGCCTTTCAGCCGGGAATTTACCATCGATGACGGCTTACCCTCAAACTATGTCTATGAGCTCGTCCTGGATGGTGACTATATCTGGGTGGGCACGGATAAGGGTCTGACCCGTTTCTGGTGGAACAATCCCAACCGGGTCGATTGAATTTTTTTTAGATTAAATATTGATAACTCCCGGTCGATTGCATACCATTATCATGCTAATGTGAACTTTTTAAAGTTACGGTAACGAAATATCGATAATGAAAAGCATTTTCAAGAATTTCTGGCTTAAAGTCATAGCCGTAATAATGGGTTTCCTCATCTGGTTCCACGTGGTAACGGAAAAAAATTACACCTATGAATTGAAACTGCCCATTTCCCTTATCGTCTTGAAAGAAAATCTGACCCTGTCCAAAAAACCGCCTGATTCTCTGTCTGTTAAGGTCTCAGCTTCCGGTAAACAACTATTACGCGAGGAATGGCGCAACCGGGGACTGCATATCGACGCCACCCAGTTCGATATCGGTACGTATGACCTGACTCTAAACAACAAAAACGTCATCCTTAAGGAACCTTCCAGTAATGTAACTCTCGACAACATCGTTTTCCCTACCACCATTAACCTTCAAATCGATGAAAAGGCTTCGATGACTATCAGTGTAACGCCGGACCTTGAAGTCATCGCCGATGATGGTTTTGCTGTCAGCCAGCCCATATCGACCACACCCTCGGAGGTGGAAATAATAGGCCCCAGGTCGCTTCTGAGACGTTTTCAGACCGTCTTTACCGAGCAAAAAAAGCTTACCGGTCTGAAAAACAATGTCATCATAACCCTGCCTCTGATTCCCCCGGCCGGATACGGCATCTCCCTGAAACCCGATTCCATTACGCTTTCAATTAAAGTAATACCCGTCAAGACCAGGGTATATGATAACCTGCCGGTGGTGGTTTTCAACGCTCCCGTAGATAAAACCTACAGTCTTTTTCCACCCACGGTGACTGTTGAGTTAACCGGCCCTCCCAGTGATATCGACCTGTTAAACCGGAAAGCCCTGACCGTATCAATTGATTACAAGCAGATAGACCGGGAAGGTCTGGCACCGGTCAAAATTGACTGTCCCTCCAATTTTAGAGTCAAAAAATCCTCCGCTGATTCCGTAAAGATTATAATTAGATGATATGATGACACTGGGCATTGAAACCTCATGCGATGAAACCTCGATGGCGGTCGTTGAGGACGGGCGCAGGATATTATCCAATATAATCCTGTCGCAGATGATTCACACCGAATTCGGAGGGGTGGTCCCTGAAGTTGCCAGTCGGGAACATTTGAAAACCATAACACCCATCTACCGGCAGGCTTTGAGCAAAGCCGGCGTATCCCTGAAGCAAATCAATTTAATAGCCGCCACCATGGGTCCCGGGCTGGTGGGACCGCTCCTGGTGGGATTGTCTTTTGCCAAGGGCCTGGCGTTTGCCGCTCATATCCCTTTTATAGCCGTCAACCACATGGAGGGGCACCTGGCCGCCAATATCCTGGAACATCCCGACCTTGACCCGCATCACCTGACTTTAATTGTCTCCGGCGGCCATACAATGCTGGTTGAAGTCAGACGGTTCGGCGAGTATGAAATTCTCGGTAAGACCAAGGATGACGCCGCCGGGGAAGCTTTTGATAAAGTCGCCAAGCTGATGGGCCTGGGTTATCCCGGCGGGGCGGAAGTTGATAGACTGGCTCGTGAAGGCAACCCCCAATATTATCGTTTTCCCCGTGCTATGCGCAAAGAAGGGTACTATTTCTCCTTTTCCGGTTTGAAAACTGCCGTAAGCTTGTATCTTAATAAGCTGGACCGGGCTACATTTGAAAAACACCAAGCCGATATTGCGGCTTCTTTCCAGGAAGCGGTGGTCGAAATCCTGGTGGAAAAAACCGTCAGGGCGGCCCAGGAAAAAAATATCCGTCATGTTACCATATCCGGCGGTGTTGCCGCCAACAGCCGCCTGAGAAACCTCATGACCGAAAAACTAAAGCACGTAAATAAATATCTTTTTTATCCTTCGCCGGTACTCTGTACCGATAACGCCGCCATGATAGCCGCCGCGGGTTTCTACCGGTTTGAAAAGGAAGGTCCGGGCGAATTTATAAGCGAAGCCGTTCCGTACCTGAAACTCCAATAAAGCAGCTAAAACAACTTTTCCCGCTTGCGTCCTTTTTCTTATTCTGTTATTGTTGAATACCCTGAAAGTGAAAGCGCAGCACTTGTTCGAATGAAAACTTTACTCGAAAAAAAACTCTTTCCCTTCGTTATAAAACCCGGTCGTTACACCGGCGGCGAACCGGGACAAATAACAAAAGACCCTTCGGGTCGGATTAATTATCTTCATGCCTATCCCGACAAGTATGAGCTGGGACAATCTTATCCTGGTCTCCAGACGATATACCATATTATAAATCAGGACGACCGGTTTTTATGCGAACGGGTTTTTGCCGTTGACCGCGACGCGGAAGAAATCATGCGTCGGGAAAAAATCCCGCTTTTTTCTCTGGAATCCTGGCGCCCGGCAACGGCTTTCGACGCTATCGGTTTTACCCTGGTGGACGAATCGGTTTATACCAATCTCTTAACCATGCTCGACCTGGCCGGTATTCCCCTGCGGTCGGAACTGCGTGACGACCGCCATCCCCTGGTCATGGCCGGCGGCCCGGCTGCCTATAACCCGGAACCCCTGGCTGATTTCATCGACTTGTTCTTCATTGGTGACGCTGAAGAAGGTTTGCCTGAAATGCTGGAGATTCTTTATCGCCTTAAGGGCAAATCCCGCTTAGAAAAACTGGAGGCTCTCGGGCGTGGTATAAGCTCGGTTTATATCCCCGCTTTTTACGACTCGGAACACCGACCGCTCAAAGATTTCGCTCCGCCCAAAATTAAAGCCCGGGTGGTGCGACAGCTCAAACCGGAATATTACCCGAAACAGCCCCTAGTTCCCCTTATCGAAACCGTGCATAACCACCTGGGGGTGGAAATCATGAGGGGGTGTCCCCAGAGCTGTCGCTTCTGCATGGCAGGGCCGATTTACCGCCCGGTGCGACTGCGCCCTCAAAACGAAATCACCGACCAAATCGAACAACAAATCGACAACACCGGTTATGAAGAAGTATGTTTGATGTCCCTGTCATCGTCGGACTACCCCCATATTGAAACCCTGGCCGCCAACCTTGCCCGCCGCCTCGAACAACGGAAAGTTTCCATCGCCCTGCCCTCGCTGAGACCGGGTTCTATCAGCCCGACCCTCTTGGAGGCGGTTAAGAAAGTCCGCAATTACGGTCTGACAATAGCTCCCGAGGCCGGCACGGAACGCCTGCGCTTGTTTATCCGGAAAAACTTTCCCGACGAAGCCATTTACGACACTGCCCGCATGGCCTTCCAAAAAGGCTGGACAACCATTAAACTGTATTTCATAGTCGGCCTGCCGACGGAGACAGATGAAGATCTTCTGGGCATCGTCAATCTGTGCCGTAATATTCATCAGATAGGTCAGGACTACCCCGCCCGGAAAACAATTAATGTTTCTATTTCGCCTTTTATTCCCAAACCCTTTACACCATTTCAATGGGATGAGGCTATCAATGACCAGGAAGCCTACCGCCGGATACTCTTTATCAAGAAACGGCTAAATATCAATCAAATACATATCAAGCACGAGGATACCAAATTATCGAAACTGCTCAGTGTTCTCAGCCGGGGGGGGCGTCAGATTGGCGCGGCGCTCGAGACCGCTTACAAACACGGTTGTCGTTTTGACCACTGGAGTGAAGACTTTGAATACGAAACCTGGGTAGAAGCTCTCAAAGAAAATAATATTAATATCGATGACGCCCTGAAAGCTATTCCTTTCTCGGCAGTACTGCCCTGGGACCATATCGAAAAGGGCGTTTCAACGGAACACCTTCAGGAAGAACGCCGGAAGACATCGGTTCAGTTGAAGGAATACACACCCCGGGCTCAAACCGGAAATGAAAAGCCTTTGGAGCCGGATAATAACAACCGGCTTGCCTTCGGCCGGGGTAAGAAAAAAGTGCCGTCCCGAAATGTGGCGGCTCCCACCAAGAACCGTTTCCGTATTCACTGGGGGAAGTCAAGCCGCTACAGGTATATGTCGCACCTTGACAACCTGCGCCTCCTGGAGCGTGCCATTCGTCGAGCGCATCTTCCGGTCGCCTACAGCCAGGGTTTTAATCCCACGATGAAACTATCATTCGGGCCGCCGCTTCCGCTGGGATTCACGTCCGAGGCGGAATATGTCGATATAACTCTGGAAACGACTTTTATGCCCTATATGCTCGACAACCTGCAAAAAACATTACCCGCAGGGGTTGATATTTACAACGCCCGGGCGGTTCTGGATAAGGCGCCCTCGCTCTCAGCGGCTCTGAATCGGGTGGAGTACAGTATTCCTGTCGAGGAATGGGCAAGTATCGAAACCCTGGAAAGCGAAATGGCCGTTTTAAATAAGTCCGAAAAACTCGAAATTGACCGGGTGACCAAAAATGAAAGCCGCCGAATGGATATCCGGTCGGCGGTTTACAATTTAAAAGTTGACGGCTCGATGCTGATAATGACTCTGGGGCTGGGTGACGGGGGTTATGCCCGTCCAAACGAAGTCGTGGAATTTTTAAAAAACGGTCTGAAAAGCGCCGGTGCCGCCCTGCCGTTCCATCGCCGGGCGATGTATCGCCTTGAAGGTGACCGTAAAATCGACCCTATGGATTTATAATATTATGCCTCTGGAAAAAAACAACCGACCCGATGACGTCAAATACGACCGGGTGCGCGCCGCCGCCCTGGAAGCTTTGGTTCTTATTCAGCAGGGTGAACAGGCCGATGAAGCCATCAGGCTGGTCACCAGCGGTCAGAATTTCCGTCCGCTGGATAACCGTTTTTTGCTTCAGCTGGTTAACGGGACAACCAAGATGCTGCGGCGTTTGGACCACGAAATAAAATTCTATCTTTCGAAACCCTCGAGCGACCTCCCTTTATTACTGTCCAATATCCTGCGGCTGGGATTTTATCAAATACTCTTTAATTCCCGGGTGCCGGCGGCGGCGGCGGTTTCCGAAGCCGTAAACCTGGCTCGTCACTTTACCGAAAAATCCCACGCCGGCATGATCAATGCCGTTCTCCGCTCCCGCCTAAGAGAACCCCAAAAAGTCGTTTTCGTTTCCCGTGAAAACGACCCGGTTAAATACCTGGCCGACTTTTACAGTTATCCGGATTACTTCGTTAAATACTGTGTGCAGGAATTCGGCATGGAAAAAGCCGAGAAGCTTCTGGATGCCTATAACAAACCGCCCCATGTAACTTACCGGGTTAATTTCCTTAAGGCCAAACCGGATGAGGTCACACATATATTACAGGAAAATAAAATTGAATTCTCCTTCGGCCGCTACCTGCCGGAATTCATTCATATCAACGGAAGCGGCTTACCTCTTGAAGACCAGCTTTTGAAATCAGGGAAAGTATTCGTTCAGGACGAATCAGCCGGAATACCCGTCAGATTATTAAATCCAAAGCCGGGCGACAACGTCATCGACCTGACCGCCGCTCCCGGTGGTAAGGCTACCTATATGGCTATCCGCATGCGTAACAAGGGTCGGGTAACGGCTCTGGACAAATCCCATAAGCGGCTGGAAATCCTGGCGGAAAATGCCCAGATTCAAGGGATTAAAATTATTGCCCCGGTGTTCTGCGATATGGCCGAGTTCAAAGGCGGTCCTTTTGACCGGGTACTTCTTGACCCCCCCTGTTCCGGCTGGGGAACAGCGGGAAAAAGAGCCGACCTTCGCTGGAAAAAAAAACCCCAGGATATCATCAATCTGGTAAAAATTCAAAATAAAATGCTCGACCGGGCGGCCCGCCTGGTTAAACCCGGCGGTGTGCTTGTTTATTCCACCTGTACCATAATGCGTAAGGAAAACGACCAGATTATCGAAGAATTTCTCCTGCGTAACCGCAATTTTGAAATTGAATCCGCCGCCCAGTTTTTCCACAGCGAACTGGTCAACGAACGCGGTTATATTAAAACTTACCCGGATTTCCCGCAACTTGACGGCTCTTTTTGCGCCCGGATGAAACGTAAACTCGAAAACTGACGGCATTTTAATCTTGATTTTCTTTAAAAAAATAAAAAACTTTTCGGAACCTGGTAAATTCTATTAAACTTATCAGGTTCGAAGCGGTAAAAAGATAAGCGACTTATAGAAAAAATGTCAGTATGAACCAGATACGCGCCTCAAGATTTCAGCAGACGCCGAGAAAACAAACCGGTTTCCTATCGAAACTTCTTCCCCACGGTACCTTGCAGAGGAAAATCGGCTTATATGCCATTCTGCCGCTGGTGATAATTTTTCTTCTGATTATGATAACCGACCAGATTATTATGCCTCTCATAACCCGTCACGGCAGTGAATTCAACCTGCCTGATTTTATCGGCCAGCGTCTGGTCGAGGTTCAGGCGTCGCTTACCCAGCTGGGTTTGCAATATGAGATTGCTTCCGAAGAATACTCTCCCGGCAAAGAGCAGGGCGTTATTCTCAACCAGTTCCCGGTTCCGACCACCAAGGTCAAGGCCGGGCGGGTTATCAAATTCGTCGTATCTCTGGGCAAAAAGATGGTGCTTATTCCCGATGTCGCGGGCAAATCCGTAAGGCAGGCAATGCTTGACCTCGAAACCGCCGGTCTCAATCTCGGGAAAATCGACTGGGCTTTCTCCGACACCATACCCGAAAAAGTAGTCGTGTTCTCATACCCGGAAGCCGGCGCAGAAATCCCCCTGGGTTCATCGGTCAACCTGATGGTCAACAAGGGCCGGGCTTCCAATTTCACCTATATGCCCAAAGCAATCGGGCTGCCGCTTTCCGAAGCCACCAAGTTAATCCTGGATAAATATCTTAAGGTGGGCGTTATTACCTACCGCACCGATGAAAACTATCTGCCCGAAACCGTCCTGGAGCAATCGGAACCGGTCGGCACCGAACTTGACAACGGCACCGAAATCGACCTGGTCGTAAGTACTATCCAGCCCAAATAGTAAACAGCTAAAAGCTATGACAAACCCTACCGACGGTATCATTATTCACCGGGAAAAAGTAGAACTCAACCAACCTTCGAAAGCCACGGTGGAGCGCCTTTATAACGAGGAAGTAATTACCGGAACGATATTGGAAAGAATAACCTACCTCTCTGACGGCTTACGCATCAACGGTTATTGTGCCCGCCCCCGGGAAAAAGGTATTTACCCGGTTCTTATCTGGAACCGGGGCGGTTCCGGCGACAAAGGCGCCCTCGATGACCTGACCGCTTATCTCATTTTAGCGTCAACCGCAGTATGGGGCTATGTCGTTCTGGCCACCCAGTACCGCGGTAACAGGGGCAGTGAGGGGACCGAGACCTGGGGTGGCGATGACGTCAACGACGCTCTTAACCTGCTTGAAACCTCCCGAAATATTCCCGAAGCCGATACCGACCTGGTCGCTATCGAAGGCGCCAGCCGCGGCGGTATGACGACTTACCTGGCGCTCACCCGCTATGCCAGGTTCAAATGTGCTATTGTCCATGCCGGTATTACCGACGTGAACCGTCTGTGCGAACAAAAAGAAGATTTCAGAAAATATCTCAACAAACTTTTTAAAAATTTATGCCGTGAGGACCGCCGGTCAGAACTTGACCGACGCTCGGTGGTTCATTTTGCCGAAAAATTACCGCCCCATGTACCCCTATTGATTTTACATGGCTTAAAAGATACGGTGGTGCCGGTGGAACAATCCGAATTACTGGTAGATAAATTAAAAAAACTCAATATCCCTCATAAGTTTGTTATTTTAAAGGAAGGTACTCATGTAGCTTTGAAAGACGGCACCTACCGGGAAATCGACCATCACCGCCGGCAATGGTTGAAAAAATACCTCAAAAAAGATTGAAAAAAATTAGTATTTTTACAACCTGTTGCCGAACAATAAAATATAATAAAATCCCGGGACGGTATTTCTTTTTGTTAACCTATAAAGCCCTTGCCAATTAATGTGAATATCGTATATTGGTGGGTTCTGGAAGACATTTTTAGATGTTTCCCAAAGATATAAGTATGTCCTTTTGGACATTTGTAATAAATGGAATGAAATAAAATTATGTTTGGTCTTTTATCCGACAAACTGGAAGCGGTTTTAAAAAAACTTCGCGGTGCCGGCAAGCTCACCGAGAAGAACATCCAGGATTCTTTACGGGAAGTCCGTCAGGCCTTGCTCGAAGCGGATGTCAATTACAAGGTGGCCCGTGATTTCGTTAAAGCTGTACAGGATAAAGCAGTCGGCACCGAGGTTCTGCAGTCGATTGAACCCGGTCAGATGATTGTTAAAATCGTCCACGATGAGCTGGTGGCGCTGCTGGGCGGAAAAACTGAACCGCTGGCGCCGGTGGATAAAACTCCGACGGTGTACATGATTTGCGGTTTGCAGGGTTCCGGTAAGACCACTCTTTGCGGTAAAATCGCTCTCATGACCAAACGTAAAACCAAAAAAACCCTGCTGGTCGCCGCCGACATTTACCGGCCGGCCGCCATACACCAGTTGCAGGTGCTCGGCAGGGAGATCGATGTCGAGGTTTTCAGTCTGGAAAACAAAAAACCGCCGGAAATATGCAAACAGGCCGTCGGTTATGCCGCTAAAAATTTCTTTGACCTGGTAATTCTTGACACCGCCGGACGCCTGCATATCGACGATGTCATGATGCAGGAGCTGGAACAGATTCAGACGCTCATCAAGCCCGATGAACTGCTCCTGGTAGCCGACAGCATGACCGGTCAGGATGCCGTTAATGTCGCCGAAGAATTCAACCGCCGGCTTAAAATCAGCGGGGTGGTTTTGACCAAGCTCGACGGTGACGCCCGTGGTGGAGCGGCTCTTTCTATTCGCAAAGTCACCGGCTGCCCTATCAAACTGGCTTCGGTCGGTGAAAAATTATCGGACCTGGAGCCTTTCCATCCCGACCGCCTGGCCTCGCGGATACTGGGAATGGGCGATGTCGTTACCCTGGTGGAAAAGGCGCAGGAAACAATCGATATGGAAAAAGCCGAGAAATTGCAGGAAAAAATTCTCAAGGCGCAATTCGATTTCGAGGATTTCCTTGACCAGGCTAACCAGCTGAAAAAAATGGGACCGCTGGAATCGCTTATGGGGATGATACCGGGTATGGGTAAGGCTCTTAAGGGCATCAAATTCGATGAACGGCAAATTGAACGCATGACGGCCATAATCAAATCGATGACCGTTCAGGAACGCCGTAATCCCACGCTTATCGACGGTTCCCGCAAAAAAAGAATCGCCGCCGGCTCGGGCAACTCCGTCCAGGCGGTTAACCAGCTTCTAAAGCAGTTTTTTACGATGCAAAAAATGTTCAGTAATATGAGTAAAAAGAAATTCATGGGCTTACCCAAAGGGCTGATGCCTTTTTAGGACCCGTGAGAATGGAGGATTCTTCTCTTGGCAGTTCATATCAGATTACGACGAATGGGAGCAAAGAAGCGACCCTTCTATCGGATTGTGGCAGCTGATTCACGACGTGCGCGCGACGGTCGGTTTCTTGAAAATATCGGCACTTATAACCCGATAACCAAACCGGCGGTTATTTCCGTAGTTGAAGACAAACTTACCAAATGGCTTGACCAGGGAGCTATTCCCAGCGACACCGTCAGGACACTGTTATCCCAGATTGGCTTTATTGAAAAATACGAAAAAGTCAAAAGAGGTGAGGATGTTTCCGCGATAGCCCTTAAAACCCATATCACCGAGCGGAAGAAAAAGACCCGCAAAGCCAAAAAAGCCGTATTGAAGGCTGAAGCTACCGCCGAAACGAAAGAGGATAAACCAGCGGAAAACACAGAAACAAAGAGTGAATAAATACCCGGCAGACGGCGCCCGGGCGCCGTCTGTTCTCCGATACACAATGATATTTTGACACGCTAACGCTAATGATTATTCGAAAGGATTAATGACATGAAGGAATTCATCGAATTCATCGTCAAAGCTCTGGTTGATAACCCCGATGAGGTTAATGTCAACGAAGTCGAAGGCAGCCGCACCACGGTCTATGAACTACGGGTTGGCCAGGGTGATCTCGGTAAAGTCATCGGCAAACAGGGCCAGACAGCGAAGTCGATTCGGACTCTGCTGGCTGCCATCTCCGCCCGTAAAGGAAAACGTGCCGTCTTAGAGATTCTGGAATAATTGGCTGAAGACCAGAAATTCATTACGGTTGGGAAATTAGGCAAAGTCCGTGGTGTCAAAGGAGAAATATATGTGACGCCCCTGACTGATTTCCCGGAGCGATTCGTCGGTCAGAAGGAAATATTTATCGACAATCGCGGGCAATGGATAAAATTCACCATCGAATCGGCCATCCTAGTTTCCGGTCGGCCGGTTCTGAAATTAAAGGGTATTGATAATCCCGAAGAAGCGGCGCGCTTGACCAATTGTAATCTGGCGGTAACCGAAAACCAGCTGGTGAAACTTCCCGAAGGCGCTTATTTCATTTTCGACCTCATCGGTTGCCGTGTTTTCGATTTCCAGACCGGAGTATTTATAGGAGAGCTGGTCGACGTTCAGCAGCAGCCGGCCAATGATGTATATGTGATTAAAAAGGAAAACGGCGACGAAACGGTGCTGGCGGCTATCCGGCGGTTCGTCAAGGATATAAACATTAAAGAGAAAAAAATAATTATCGACCAGGCGGGTTTATTCAACGACCAGTAAACCCCGGTTATAAAATGAAATTTGAAATTGTAACGCTTTTTCCTGATTATTTTAAGCTGGCCTTAAAACAGTCCCTGTTAGGCAAAGCGGTTGAAAAAAAGCTCTTTGAAATAGTAATAATTAATCTGCGAGATTTCGCCGATGACCGTCACAAAACGGTCGACGATACGCCCTACGGCGGCGGCGGCGGAATGGTCATGAAAGTGGCCCCTCTCGACCGGTGCCTGACCTCCCTCGGTTATAAGCACCGCGGGGAAAAACTCCCGGCGGAAGGGGAACGAATTATCCTTACCTCGGCCACCGGGATAAAATTCGACGAGCAGCTGGCCGTCAAATATTCCCTGGCCGAGAGGCTGACCATCATCTGCGGCCACTACCTGGGCGTGGACGAGCGCCTGACCGCTCTTTATGATATTGATGAAATCTCGATAGGCGATTATATTCTTTCCGGCGGTGAACCGGCTGGAGCGGTTATTGTCGATGCCGTCGCCCGGCTGATACCGGGTGTCATGGGTAATTTCGAATCGGCTATGAACGATTCGTTCATGAACCAGGTCCTGGGCGCTCCCTGTTATACCAAACCCGCCGAATACGCCGGTTTGAAGGTGCCCGAAGTATTGCTGTCGGGCAATCATGCCGATATAGTGAAATTCAGGCGGTATGAAGCCTTGAAGATATGTTTTAAACAAAGACCGGATCTGATTGACAAAGCCGATTTGAGCGAGGACGAAATGGAACTGGTCCGGAAACTGAAAAAAGAAAAAAGAGATTGATTGACATAGAAAGGAACGAACCATGAAACAGATAGCTCAAATTGAAAAGAGCTTCATGAAGGAAGATTATCCCCGCTTCAGTTCCGGAGATACCGTACGCGTTCATTATAGAATCAAAGAAGGTGAAAAAGAACGTATCCAGGTTTTCCAGGGTATCGTAATCGGTCGCCGCGGCAGCGGTACCGGGGCTTCGTTCACCGTCCGCAAAATATCCTCCGGAATCGGCGTGGAACGTGTCTTCCCCCTGTATTCACCCAATATTGCCAAAATCGATAAAATCCGCACGGGTAAAGTCCGGCGCAACAAACTCTACTATTTAAGAGATTTGACCGGCAAGTCCGCCCGTATTAAAGAACTCCTGACGGAAACCAAGGGTGAAAACAGCAACGCCGCCTCGGGTGACGAAACTTACGATGAAAAACCAAGAGTGCCGGAGGTAATCGCGGAACCGTCCGAAACTTCTGCCGAAGCAAAAGTCGAGGACAAGGAGTAGTGACGTTTTATTCAGTTCTAAAGCGCCCGGCTTACCGGGCGTTTTTTTTATCAATCTTTTTCCTGAAGCAAAACCTTTTCCTTCAACCTTTCGAGACTTGACGCTGAAACCCAGTAGATGTCACCGCTTCTTGAAAAAAATACATATTTTCCATCCGGGGAGAACGTGGCGTTCGCTTCCGATTCCCTGGAATTTATGGGGTCGCCGACATTGACCAGGTTGCTCCATGTGCCTGTTTCATGCCTGAAAGATACATACAGGTCAAAACTCCCCAGACCGCCTTCCATGTTTGAATGCACCATAAGAACGGCATTATCGGGCGATATGCACAGCCCGCTCAACCTTCCCTTAAAAATCTTCTCATCAAGTTTAACCGGAGCCGAAAACCTGTCATCGGAAAACTGTGAATAATAAATACCGTCTCGCCTGTTAAAATAGAGTTTATCATCAGTACTGTAAAAGGGTTGAACCTCCACATCATCGGTGTTAACCGTAGCGCCGACATTTATGGGGGCCGACCATTCTCCCCCGGATTTACCGACCATCCAGATATCAGGCATCATCTCCGCGTCCGTATGACTGCCTTTCGGTCTGTTGGAAACGAAAAATAATTTTTCCCCGTCATAAGACAGAGCCGGCTCGTCGTTTGTAAACGCGCGCGAAAATGGAAGGACGACCGGTTCTCCCCAAATATTATCTACCATTTTCATACTGATGAAACTGATGTCCCTTCCGGCCGGATTATTTTCCTTTCCGGGTACGACAAGCATGGAACTGAATATGAGTTCCGTTCCATCAGGTGTCAAAAAGAGCTTGGATTGATTTCCATCTTTTGAGACCACTCCGGGGGCAAATATTTCGGGTACGCTCCCCGGCGGTGTCTGGCCCAGGTAGGGGCCTTTTAAAACCGGGATACTTTCCGGTTCCGCATTGAGACAGGATACCAGCATGATACATAATAGAATTCCTGCGCCAATCACTTTCGGTTTCATTAACTTTTTCCTTCACCTCAACTTACTTAATTTACACTATGCCTTATTAAACCCGGCGCATAAGAGTACAGCCCGGTCAAGCAGCGCCTTCCGATACATAAAGTATTTAACGCCGTTGACGGTTATTCATCGGTGTTTGCCCGCACCTCATCGGTGAAATGTTCCAGTATCCGACCGTCTTTATATATAAACCGGTCGCCCCGCGCCATCGGATATACAATCCGGGTGGATAATATTTTTTGTTCGAATTCGTCGGCGAACTCTTTATAACTATAGAAAGCATCCCCGCCATGCATGGGCAATAATACCACGGGCTTGAGTTTATCCACTGCATAATAGATACCGGCTTTAACTGATTCCGGACTACCCAGGTTACACCCGGTAATACCGAAAAAGGCCAGGTCGATGGTTTTACCTTTGGCCGCCAGGTAATCGATTTCCAGCGGGAAAGCCCCGGACAGGTCGCTATTGCCATTGGCATGGTCACCGGCATGGAAAATCGTCAGGCCGTCCACTTCCAGAAGGAAGGCTACTCCGGCATCAGTTGACCTTAAAGTTGAGACTTTAATATCGTTTACGGTTTTCTCTTCACGCGGATTAATCAGGGTGTATTCATCTTCAATCCCCGTCGGATTGAAACCCATAATATAATTGATATGCGCAATGGTGTCTTTCCAGAAGAAAATATTATTGTGGTAATGGTCATTATGACCATGGGAAACAAATACATCGACATTAAAATCTTTCAGTTCGGCGGGGACAATGTAGCCGCCGGTCAGCGAAGCCTGTTCAGGCACGGGTTTATCGGGACGCAGCCAATAATCAAAAATCAAAAAATGATTCCGGGTTTTAACAGCCCAGCCGCTGTGTCCCAGGTGCCAGACAACAGCTTCTTTAAGCTGAAGTTCTCTGGCAAGATAGTCCGGGACGTCGATATATTCTTTTACTTTACTTTTGTCCGCCCCGGCCGCCAGCAGGTAATATCCGATTTTATCAAAACCGTATTCGAAAGCGTAATCGGCAGGAGTTTTCCCCAGGTTATCAGCGATATCAAATCTCGAACCCTCATTTATTAGCAACTCCACCAGTTCACGGTTGCCATTGACGGCGGCGATGTGCAGTTCCGTGCAGCCGTATTTTTCATCCCTGACATTCAAAAAAGCCCCATGAGCCAGCAGATATTTGACAATATCGTTATTTTTCTGAATTATGGCATGGTGTAATGGTGAAAAACCATTCCTGTCCAAGACATTTATTCTGGCACCATTCTCCACCAGAATTTTCAGGATATCAAGTTTCCCGGACCATATCGCACCGTGAACGGGCATCATCGGTGACATGAAACAACCGGTAACCTGGTCTTTATATTTGGGCGGATTTACCTCAGCTCCGTTCATAATAAGGAATTTAACCATATCGGCATTTTCGCTGGCAGCCAATGTCAGGGGTGTTTCTCCATGGTCGGCGGTGGCATTGATGTCGGCTCCCTGTTCAAGAAGAAACTGCGCGATGGAAACAGTACCGCGACAGGCGACATTGTGTAATACGGTAATGCCGTAATTATTGCGTTCGTTGACCCTGACCCCTTTTTCTACCAGAAGCTTCGCTTCTTCAATACAGTTGTCATTCATAGCCCAGAAAAGAGGCGAATCTCCATCATTATTTTTCATATTTATACGGGCACCGTGAGCGATTAAAAGCCTGAAAATATCATCCCGCCCGAACCAGACGGCATAGAACAGAGGGGTTGTACCCTCGTCAAGTGATTTCTGATTGACATCGACTTTTTTCTCGAGCAACAGTTTTACAAGTTCAACATTACCACCCATTACGGCATACAATAATGCCGACCAGCCGCGGTTGTTGGTAGCCTTGAAATCGGCACCTTTTTCAATAAGATATCGAGCTGTTTCAAGCTGGCGGTAATTGCAGGCAAAAAGAAATGGAGTGATACCATTGTCATCCCTGTTATCGATATCAGCTCCCCGGGCCAGCAACAATTCAATTACCGGTAAATGACCGCCTACCGCGGCGTTATGCATGGGCTTGCTGTTTTCATTGTCACCGATATTCATGTCCGCCCCCATATCCAGTAGCGCCTCGACAATGTCAGTTTTTCCCCTATAAGACGCCAGGTTCAAGGGCGTTAAGCCGCTGCTGAATTTAACATTCAACAATGATGGATCCTGATTCAACAAGTTCTTCACTCGCGCCAAATCACCACCATTGATTGCGTCGTCGATTTCTCCAGTCAACGCATTAGAAGCTATCAATAAAAAAATAACTCCCCAAAGAACAACCTGACTTTTTACATAGTTCATTTTATACTCCAAAATTATTTGTTTATATTTTTGTCTGATTTATTTCAAACTCGACAATAACACCTTACTACTTATTCACTTAGCTATAAACGAACTATTATTTCAAATGTTTAATTTTATATTCTTATGTTAATATAGTTACATTTCTTGATAATTTCTTGCAAATCCGTATGTGATAATATCATCAGGATTTCAAGATGGTAAAAGTAGTATTGCCGTATTTACGGTGTTGATTAACAGAAAAACCGCTAAAATCTATTTTTTTTGTTTCCGAGGTGTCATGCTGGCAGATAATCAGGCTGGTTTTACTGAGAATGTCATGGTCTTTTAAAGAATTAAGCGTTTTATCGACAAAGCCCATATATTGGGGTGGGGCAATCATAATGATATCAAAGGCTTTTCCCTGTCGGGCTAGTTGGGGTATTACTTTAAATACATCTCCTTCGAGACAATGCAATTTATCAGCAACCTGAAACTTCTCCGCCTGGTCGTTAATAGCTTTAACCAGTTGTTTATCGTGTTCCACTCCAATCGCTTGAGAAATCCCGCGAGAAACCGCTTCGAACAAATACGAACCGCTGCCGCTGAAAAGGTCGAGGTAATGAGCCCGGGGAAGGTACGGCATCAGAAAATCAAAAATGGCTTTTCGTAGCCGGGTCAACGGCGGGCGGGTTATCCCCAGGTCAGGAGCGATTATCTTCCGGCCTTTCAAAGAACCGGCTATAACCGTAAACGCGAAATTCTTATTTCTTCCAGATACCATAAAAGCTGTTCATTTTTTGCTCACGAATCCCAATAATATGCTTAAAATCCTTCTAAGAAAAGCTTTTTAGTCCGTCGATACATTATAAATGGAGTAAATATATTTGTTGATAAGCCCGGTCAATTATATTATCAAAGGAGCGAGGGAAATTGTTTAAGGAAAACGATGACATGATGCTTGACTTTTCCGAAATCGAAAAAGCACTTTTTGAAAAAGGTTACCGGAATATTTGCGGGGTTGACGAAGTCGGCCGGGGACCGCTGGCCGGGCCGGTGGTGGCGGCGGCAGTTATTATCCCCGTCGGTCTTAAAATCGAAGGTCTTGATGATTCGAAAAAACTGACTCCCTTACGGCGGGAGCGGGTTTTTGAAGATATCATAAATCTCGGCCTGACCTGCTCCATCGGCATTATCGATAATTTTGATATCGACCGGATGAATATCCTTAAAGCCTCGCTACTGGCCATGAGAAAAGCCGTCTGTGATTTGAAACCGCCGGCTGATTTTGTCCTGGTGGACGGTAACTACCCGGTCCCTAATATTCCCCAGCCCCAATTCGCCATAATAGGCGGCGACAGCCGCTGTCTGTCCATCGCCGCCGCCTCCATCGTGGCCAAGGTCACTCGTGACCGGATAATGGACCGTTACGAAGCCCTGTATCCTTCCTTTTCATTTGCCACCCATAAAGGCTACCCCACCGCCGTCCATCTGGCGGAATTAAAAGAACACGGTCCCTGTGAAATTCACCGCCGTACTTTCAAACCGGTAGCAAAGATAATCGATGAATATGCCTTCTTCTAAGAAGACAAGCGCGAGCAAAAAAACTACGGTCTCATCGGGGCGGCAATACGAAAAAAAGGCCGCCCTTTTTTATAAGCAACTGGGTTTCGAAACAGTCGCCCGGAACTGGCAGGCCGCCCACAAAGAAATCGACCTGATTGTTCGCAAGCATAACCTGATGGTGTTTGTCGAGGTCAAATCAGCCAGAACGACAACCTTCGGTCACCCTGCCCAGCGGGTAGATAAAAAGAAAATTGAGAATCTAACCCGGGCCGCCCGACAATACCTGGCCGAAAATAGGATTGAAAATACTGACTTAAGGTTCGATGTGGTGACGTTCGTCAACGGCCGGCTGGAACATTATCCCAACGCTTTCGAATGTGAATGAACGGCTCAAGGTACTTTTACGGAATCAGCCGTTGAGTCCGGGTATGTCCCCCAGAGGTCGGGATTACTCAGGGAATCCACATACTGTTGCACCAGCCAGGTGAAGTTGTTAAACTGTTCGGTCTTATCGCCGTAAGCTTGCAGATAAACGGTCATGTCTTCGGGTGTTAAATAGTTGGCTTTTAAAAGAGAGTCACGGAAAGAAACAAACCGGTCGGGTTCATCACGATAAAAAGCACCCGCCACCCAGATCCGGGCGGTAAGCAGAGCTTTCTGTTCATCCTCAAGAAGTTTTTTCGTATGGGTGGTTTTATCATAATAGAGATAACCCAGCACCCCGGCTGCAACCAGTACCAGCGGGAGCAGTCGTTTTACCCATATAAAATAAGACCAACTTACCATTGCATAATTCCGTAAAAAGGATAAATTATAGTTCAAACCATGACAGGTCAAGCTAATAGCGTGGAATTGAAATATCCTTTTGAGCGCCGCAAAACCAGAGCGGTTAAAGTCGGCAATGTTATCATCGGCGGCGGCTTTCCCGTTTCCATCCAGTCGATGACCAATACCGACACGAAAGATACTAAGGCGACAATCGAACAGGTGAGGTGTTTGTTCGAAGCCGGTTGTGATATTGTCCGCCTGTCGGTACCCAATAACGAGGCGGCGCGCAAGCTTAAGACCATCCGAAGCCATGTAACCGGCCCACTGGTGGCCGATATACATTTCCAGTACAAATTAGCCCTGGCGGCGGTCGATGCCGGTTTCGACAAGATTAGAATCAATCCCGGCAATATCGGGGAAACCTGGAAGGTACAAGAAGTCGCCCGGGCCTGCAAAGAGGCCGGGATTCCCATTCGCATCGGTCTTAATTCCGGTTCCCTGCCCAGGGATATTCTCGAGAAATACGGTCATGACAACCCTGAAGCTTACGTGGAAGCCGCTCTCCGGGAAAGCCGTATCCTTGAGGATATGGCCTTCAGCGATATCATTATTTCACTAAAAGCCACCAGTACCACCACCACTTTCCGGGCCAATCACCTGCTGGCGCAAAAATGTGACTATCCTCTGCATATTGGTATCACGGAAGCCGGCATAATCGAAACCGGTACGATTAAATCGGCCGTTGGTATCGGTGCCCTGCTTTTAACCGGTATCGGGGATACCATCAGGGTATCCCTGACCGCAGACCCGGTAAAAGAGATAAGGGTGGCGAAGGAAATTCTCAAAGCCTGCCAGTTGAAAAAGGAAGGCGTGGAGGTCATTGCCTGCCCCACCTGCGGCCGGTGTCGCATAAACCTCATCGATTTAGCCGAGCGCATCACCGCCAGGACCCGTCATATCAAAACCCCGCTCAAAGTCGCCGTGATGGGCTGCGAAGTAAATGGTCCGGGCGAAGCGGCGGCGGCTGATATCGGTATCACCGGGGGAAAAGACGGCGGTTACCTGATTAAAAAAGGAGAAAAAATCAAAAAAATCACCGAGGACAAATTGGAACAGACCCTTCTTGATGAAATTGAAAAAATGACCGGGGGGAAATAATATGCCCCGAATTCGTTACGCTGTCAGACAAGACGCTCCCATCGTCATGAAACTGGTCAATAAACTTCTTGCCGAACTCAGAGGTCATTCCGTAACGATGGATGAAACCGCCCTGATAGACAAAACGAAAACCTTCCTGAAAAACAAACAGGTTATCGCCTTGCTATTGACAACAGAAGGAAGTGACATCGGTTTAATAACCATCAGCCCCTGTAAAGCCATCCGTACCGAAGGTGAATACGGCATCATCCAGGAGTTTTATATCGAACCTGAGTTTCGAAGCAAAGGTTACGGAAAAGAACTTCTGGAAAAAGCTTATCATATCGCCCGGACAAAAAAATGGCCCCGGCTTGAAGTCGGCGCCCCTTCTTTGCCACAGTGGGAAAGAACCCTGAAATTCTACGAGAAAAACGGTTTTGAACAATGCGGTCCAAGGCTTAAATGGGTCAATCAATAATTACCGCCCCCCTACTTTTCACCTGAGGGTATATAACAGCCTGACTATCCTATGCATGATAACCTGGCATGCCGTCCAAAGATTTACCAGTGCAGGCCCGTGATAAAAAAATATCGATACGTTTAATCACCAAATTGTATAACTCATCAAATTTAGTCTCCCTTAATGAACAGTTCCTAAAGACCAGGATAACATTTGATTTTCCTGGTATAAAAATAAACCTGTCAGGTGCATCTCCTCGCCGGTTTCATAAGACCTTGACATATCCATACGGGTCATTTATCATAAAAAATACGTTAGCCCATCATTATTCTTTTATAACCTTTTTGAAAGGTTGGTGCAAATGGCAAAACCGCATCATAAGATTTCCAAAAAAAGAGGTCTTGAACCGGGCTCGGTTATCTATATCGGGGAAAAGAGAACGGAGAAAGTAAAAATCACCGTTATCGATTACAGCCCCACCGAACTATGGGAGAAGGAGGTGACAGATATCGAAGCCTGTTTTCCGTATAAAGATACTACCACCGTTACCTGGATAAACATATGCGGTTTGCACGAAGTCACGGTTCTGGAAAAAATCGGCCGGCATTTCGATATCCATCCCCTGACCCTGGAGGATATTGCCAACACCGGGCATCGCCCCAAAATGGAACTGACCGAGAATTATATTTTCATCATTCTCAAGATGCTTTACCACAGCGCCGACACCGGTCAGCTCGTCATCGAGCAGGTCGGCGTTGTCTGCGGTCGTAACTACGTTATCACCTTCCAGGAAAAAGAGGGCGATGTTTTCGACCCGGTACGCGAGAGAATCAAAAAAACCAGACCCCGGGTACGGTTTATGAATACTGATTATCTCGCTTATGCCCTGGTGGATGCCGTGGTTGACGGTTATTACCTGGTAATGGAAAACCTGGGTGAAAAGATTGAACATATTGAAGACATGATGGTCAACAATCCCGTACCCGAAAATCTCGAGGTAATTCACGAACTGAAGCGCAAACTGGTGAATATGCGCCGGGCCGTGTGGCCCCTGAGAGAAGTTATCGGCGGCATGGAAAGACTGGAAACGCCGCTTTTCCACGAAACCACCCGAATATATCTTCGAGACCTGTACGAACATGCTGTCCAGATAATCGATACCGTGGATACTTTTCGCGACATGGTTTCCGGGCTTCTGGATATATATCTTTCCAGCGTAAGCAACAAAATGAACGAAGTCATGAAAGTGCTGACCATTATAGCCACCATCTTCATCCCCCTGGGTTTTCTGGCCGGGGTTTACGGCATGAATTTCGACCCCTCGGCCGGACCTTTCAATATGCCGGAACTCGGATTCCCGTACGGTTATATTTTATTCTGGGGGGTGGCTTTGCTTATCGGCGGTGGGTTGTTATTTTTTTTCAAACGCAAACGCTGGATATAATTTTCTCCGAAACCCTGTAAGTGTATAAGAATTAATGAAGCAGCAGCATAAAAAATACGGACGGCTGATAAAAATACTCGCTTTAAGCCTTTTCAGTCTTCTAACACTTGCAGTTTTATTTATTTTTTTCATGACCCTGCCGCCCGGTGAGAATCTCCTCAAAGATTACCTGCAGAGTTTGTTGAAAGACACCCTACGGCAGGAAGTCACTATCGGCCATTTGGAGACAAATCTTTTTTCCCGGCTGCAGCTAAGGGAAATAAAGATATTCGATGACCCGGAAGCGTCATCCGGTCCGCGGCTACATATTCATCGTCTTGAAATCGAATACCGGTTGCCACCGCTGTGGCATAAAGAGCTCCGGGTGACTTCGGTTCTCATTGACAGTGTCGAGGTGGCGCTGCATCGGGACAGCCTTGGGCGTTTCAATATCATGCTGCTCGATTCCATCCTCGCTGCTTCCGCTGCCCCGGCCGATACCGGCTCCAAGGAAGCAGGCTTTACTATTAACCTCGAGTCTTTCACCATGCAAAATCTTTCGGGGCATTATATCGATGATCTCCTGAAAACTGCGGTTAACGTAAATTCCATAAGTTGCCGCGGAAAACAGGAAGAAACTAACCGGTATCATTACGAAATCGCCCTGGACAGCATGGATATTATTTATGACAGTGTTCCGGTTATGATTGCACAGCTTAAAGCCGGCGGCTATCTGGATGAAAATTCATTTTCTCTTGAAAGTTTTTGGACACGGCTGGAGGGTTTGATTTTGAAGGCGGATGCCGCCATGGCCACCGGTGAACCTTACGGCTTGCGGGCTGACATACAGCTTACGGGCGACCCCGAACGTCTTTTCCGGAAAATTAATCATTTTTACACCGCCCCGCCTCTTAAAGCCGGCAGTGAGCTGACTCTGAATATCAGCCTGCGCGGTGACCTTGACACCCCCGAACTGGCCCTTAACCTGTATCCTTTTATAATTTTCGTCGACAACCTGGAAGTGCAAAACCATGTCTTCAGTGCCCGGTGGTATGCTGATACGCTGTGGCTGGACACCCTGGAAATCCAGGCTTTCGGCGGTCTCATTACCGGCAGCGGTAACTATGTCATGGACAGTATCAGTAGTCGCACCGGACTGGTGATAAAGAACATCGACTTAGCCTCGATATGGAGCTGGTGGCATAACTGTGAATCGCCTTACCAGGGTAAAATCGACGGTGCCGTAGCCTTAACGGGACAGGGAAGGATGATTGAAAACTGGCAGTTTACGGCCGGTTTTAAGACCCGCCTGTTGAAATATAAGGGGCAAACCCTGCCCGATTTTTACAGCGTCTGCGATTTTAAAAACAACCATGCCGATTTAAATATTCACCAGGAAAACTTTGAAATTAAAAGCGATGTTACTATCAGAGACGACTCTCTCCAGGGGAGTTTCACAGCGGACATCAGGAAAATACAACCGTTGGCGGAATTCTTAAACATCCCGGACTTAGACGGCCTGCTTCTGGCCGAAGGTACTCTCAGCGGCAGCCTGTCCTCACCCGCAATACAGGCCGACATTCACGGACATGAGATTAAATACCTTAATTTCCCGGTGGATTCGCTTCGAGCTGAAATCAGCTATCGTGACAGTATCCTGCAGATAAAGCAACTCACCGTAGCGGGTGCGCTTGACCATATTGACAGCACCAGAATTTTTCTTGGCCTTGATTCTTTATCCGGTGGTTTCACTTACACCGGCCATCTAAAGGGGAACCCGGATAACCTCAACGGCGGTTTTGACCTGAAACTGTTCCAGCCCCGCTACAAAGAGTATGGACTGGATTCCGGGGCTGTTCATCTGACTATTGAACCCGGTCATTTATTTCTGAATAAAACCAGCCTTCACCGGGGCTCGTCGCATCTGGCTTTTGACGGTCATTACGATTTCGAGAAAAGCGAAGGTTCTCTTGAAACTGAAATTTTTATTGGTCCATTCTATGCTGGTGATACCGTTTCGACACCATGGTTATCGGGCAGCACTACAAAAGAAGAAACCGCAATCACCTCCGGCGGCGTAATAAGCACCCGTTTCAACCTGGCTGATACCGCCAATCTGGTCGTGACTATGCAGGGGAAAAAAATCAAGCTCGGCAGTCTTTCGCCTTTGCTGGCTGCGCCTTCTGATTTCGACGGCGACCTGGATTTAAAATTAAACTTCACCGGCCGTTTAGCTGAACCATCGGCATCGCTTGAAATTTCGGTTACCGACCCCTATTATGACGAAGTAAAACTGGATTCTTTATCCGCCCGTCTCGAACTGGCAAACGATATCCTTCGTCTTATGGAATTTAAGACCTTTGGAGAGCACCATTCGCTTTCAGCCGAAGCAATGGTTCACCTGCATCATGATACCCTTGGAGATTACAGCCTGTCCGAACATAGCCGGTTCGAGGGTTCACTGAATATTTCGAAACTCGACCTTGCCAGCCTTGACCCGTTCTGGGACGAGAACCTGAAACTGTCGGGTCTGGGGACGCTGGATTTGAGATGGGACGGTACGATTCTGTATCCTTGTTTCGATGGCCGGCTGGCAATCGAAAACAGTACGGCGATTTTAAACAAAGGCAATGACACTTTGACCGGAATCGAAGTAAAAGGCACTATCCGGGACTCCGTCATCACCATCGAACAGGCGCGGGCGACAGTTCTTAAAAACCAACTACAATTGACCGGAACGGCGGTTGTATCTGAGTGGAAAAGTCTTAAAACGGACATGAATCTCACTATCGGCGATGTCGGCGGCTTATGGGGACGCGGCATATTATCCCCGGATACCCTTAATTTCGAAAGTGGCATCGACCATCTGAATCTTTCACTTTTACAGCCTTTTGTGCCGCGCTTATCGCGCTTATCCGGTGAACTCAACAGTCGCATAAATCTATCCGGTAACATGACCGCTCCCCGGATAAATGGTTTTATCAATGTTGACAGCTTGCTTTTTCAGCCCGACCAGCTCCAGGCTCCTTTTCGCAACGGCATCGCCAGGCTCAGATTTGACCGCTCCCGAATAGAAGTTGATTCGCTTCTCATGCAATTTAACGACGGTTCAATTTATTTGAACGGTTACCTGGTTTTCGAAGATACAACGATCAAGGATATTAATTTAAGTTTGGCGGCCGACAATATCGTTTACACCGTACCCAGAGAGTATCAGTTGAATGTCCGTACCGCCCGGCTTAACTACCGCAAACCGAACGATTATTTTCTGCTCGGCGGGGATATCGAGCTGGGCGAATCGCGTCTTTTGACCAATTTCAAGCCGCAGTCGATTCTTCCCTGGGCACAGAAGCTTGAAAGCCCCTCCCCGGAACTTCCCGATGTCCTGCAACAGACCCGCATGGACATTCGCCTCCGTGAAAGCAACCAGTTATGGATTGACAATAACCTGGCCCGGTTGCGATTGCATTCCGAGCTGGGCGTCATCGGCAGCCTGGCACAGCCCAATTTCTCCGGTCGCATTAATGTCGAAGAAGGTTACCTTTTATATCTTGACCGCCAGTTTAAAATCCAGCAAGGTTTTATCTTTTTTTCCGACCCCCTTCGTTTCAATCCCGAAATAAACCTGAAAGCCGAAGCCCGGGTAACGAGCTACCAGGCGATGGCGGCAACACCTTATACCATCACTTTTGCGGCGGAAGGCTTGCTCGACGAACTGGCCATCAGGTTATACTCCGAACCGCCCCTCGATAAATCCGACATCGTGTCCCTGCTGACCCTGGGCGCCACCCGAAGTCAACTGACCGGCAAAGACAGCGAAGGAAAATCGGAAACCAAAAACATTCTCATTGAGCGCGCCCAGGTATTATCCAGCCAGAAAGTCTCCGGTTTCGTTTCCCGCAAAGTTGAGACTTTTCTGGGGCTCGACCAGGTATCGGTAGAAGGCAATCTTTTCAGTTTCAACAAATCCTGGGGCCCGCAACTTCTGGCTTCAAAAAAAATATCCGACCGGGTCGAGATGACATACACCACAACAGTCGGTTACATGAACGAACAGAGTATCCGCCTCGATTACCGGCTTTCCCAGCGCTTTTTACTCATGGGTCAGACCGACCGCCGCGGGCGCTCGGGACTGGATTTAAAATACAGGTTGCGCTTCAAATGAGAAACCGGGTTAACATAATATGGTGCCTGCTGGCGTTGACATGTATGATGATCCCGGCGACGACCGTTTCCGCCCAGGTGAAATTTAAAATTGACCGGGTGACATTCGAAGGCAACCGGGCTTACCCGGACAAAAGACTGCTGGGTCTCATACTCAGCCGGCCATCGGGCTTTTTGCATTCTTCCACTTACTACCGGGAAATACTCCTTGATGACATTGAAAACCTCACCCTCTTCTACCACCAGAACGGTTATCTCGAAGCGGTCGTGGTTGACACTATCGTTACCGTGGATTCCACAGCCGCCAGAGTCGATATTCATTTGAAAATCGATGAAGGAGTGCAAACCCATCTTGAAGGAATAGCCATATTCGGCAACACTGCTTTCGAGGATTCCCTTTTGCGGGGTAAAGTCAGAATGAAAAACGGTGAACCCTTCCGGAGAAGTTTAATCCAGGAAGGAATGATGAGCATGTTGTCGCTTTATGCCGAGAACGGCCATCTCGACGCGGTCATCCGGCCTGAGATAAGAATCAACAGCGATGTTCACCTGGCGGCGGTTGATTTCATCGTCACTGAACGTTTCCCCAGTACCATAGCGGAAATCCGGGTGGAGGGCAACGTGAAAACAAAACCGTCTGTAATTCTCCGGGAACTCACTTTCCGCCCGGGCGAGATCGTCCGCTATTCGCGCCTGATGGCTTCCCAGCGCCGCCTTTATCTGACCGGCCTTTTTGAAAGCGTCTTCATTCACCCCCGCCCTCCGGCGAACGGCGATTCCACCCGGCGCGATATCGTCATCGAAATTAAAGAAAACCTGTCCAGCGAATATAATATCGCGGTCGGTTACGGGTCGGTTGACAAAGTCCGTTCCAGAATGGAAGTTTTCACTCGCAACCTGGCGGGGACCGCCCGGAAGATTGGTACCACCCTTAATGCCAGTTTTATCCGAAGAAGTATCGAGGGGTCGTTTACCGAGCCATGGACCCTGGGAACCCGGTGGCACACCGATATAAACCTGCGGTTCGAATTCATTGAAGAGCCGGGGTATGATTTAAGTCGTTACGGCGGGCGTTTGACAACCGGGCGAACTCTCGGAAATAATACCAATTTGTCATTCACTTATCGTTTTGAAGAGGGTGAGTTGCGACATATCGAGGTGGCGGATATACCCGCCAGCTACGACCCCCGGGTGCGCAGTTTGATTCTCTCTTTAACGTATGACACCCGTGACAACCTGTTCAACCCGACTCGGGGTACTTATTTGGAATGGACTAACGAACTGGCCGGCGCCTTTCTCAAAGGCAACAACACCTTCGCCCGTACCGGCATCAATATGAAATGTTTTTGGCCTGTCAGGCGGGAAACTGTTCTCGGCACCGCCCTGGAAATCGACTGGATGGATTATTTTGGCAGCTCGGAAGAAATCCCGCTGAGCGAACGCTTCTATGCCGGCGGGCCCAATTCTCTGCGCGGCTTTGAATACCGGAAAGTCGGCCCCCTCCAGAACAACGATATCCCCATCGGGGGGAATTTCAAAATCATCTGGAATATCGCCGAACTCCGCCATACCCTTTACAGGATGATTGGCGTGGTCGGGTTTGTCGAAGTAGGCAATGTCTGGTCAAGAGCCCGGTATTTTCGTCTGGCTGATTTAAGAGGGGATACCGGAGTCGGCCTGCGGGTCAACACTCCCCTTGGTATCATCCGGCTTGACTGGGGTATTAACCTCGACCCCCGGCCCTATGAACCGCGCAGCCGAATTTATTTTAATATGGGGCAGGCTTTTTAAACTTCCCTTACCCGTTCTCTTTCTTTTCATCACTGGCGAACGAAAAATGCATCTGCACGATAACCCAGGCGCCTTCTCTTTTTTCCAGAACCCCGGTCCAGCGGGCGTTGACCCAGGCAGTCGGGCGACCCTGCCATTCCCCGAAATCATCAAGCCTGGCCGAATACCAGGCCGTCTCACCGTTCCGGGAAAGATTTATCCGCAATTCACGGACGTCGAACGACGTAGCCCGAAACGCATCATTCATGAAGAAATTCTCTACGTGGTTTCTGAATTTATCAAAGCCGCGGATAGTGCTGGCTCCGTCCGGATGATAAATAAAAAAGTCCTTATCATGCGCCACCGCTCGAAAAAGCAAGTCCTTATCTTTATTCAAAGCCCAGCCAATAGCATCATAAATGACCTTCTTAACAGCTTCCTTATCCGCTTCGAGTGAAATTTCCGAAGTCATACGTTCCTTTCGTTTTTCAACAGACAATCATTGTTACCGGAATTCGTTCCGGCATAAAAAATTAATTCTTCAGGTAAAGACGAACCATTGTGCCGTATTATTTAATAATCAGGGCTGGAAAAGTGGGCGAAATTTTGTTCTCTCAGGGACAAAGCGGCAGGGGCCGGCGTGAAAGGAACAGGTAGTCCACCAGGCGGGTGATGTCCGATATGTCCGTTTCACCGTCGCCGACAATAGCAGCCTCTCCCGGACAGCATAACGGTTCACGGCTCAGGTAAAGATAATCTATCAACCTCAGTATATCGGAGACATCGGGTTCCTCGTCTTCGGAACAGTCACAGTTACCGACACTTCCCCGGCAACATGATATGTCGTTATTGGAATTCCCCGGCGTCGGCGTCGTGAAAAACCGCCAATCGTCACCGCCGTCGGTTGAGCGCCCGAAAGAAACATCGCTCGTCTGAGCTCCGAAG
Source organism: Candidatus Zixiibacteriota bacterium (assembly GCA_028715215.1). Lineage (GTDB taxonomy): Bacteria > Zixibacteria > MSB-5A5 > GN15 > FEB-12 > JAFGNW01. The sequence continues at coordinate 20,857 of JAQUSF010000003.1, read as the reverse complement.
GAAATCTGGTCCACGACCGCCAGTTCGGGAGTGGCCAGCACCAGGGCTTCGCCCGAAGCGGACAGTTTAAAACCGGCATGAAGACCAGCCTGTTCTTCCTCACCATCCGCCCAGACCAGCAGGTAACCGTGAGGTGCTATGTGCGTATCGGGAAAAGACCACTGGGTCAGGTTGGAAATGTTATCGGAAAGATAAAAACCGGCAAGCCCCACGGCGCTGTCGGACGCGTTGTACAATTCCAGCCAATCGTCAAAGTCACCATCCTGGTCGATAATGGTTTTGCTGTTGGCCGCCATGAATTCATTAATCTTAACCGCCGGTACTACCGGCGCTGTAACCTCGACAACGTAATAATCATAAGCCGCCCGGGCGGGTGCAAAAAACCCGGCTTCACCGTTCTCGGCATAGATAAAATAATGAATATCACCGTTGCCGGCGACGAAAGCCGTCCCGAAAGTATTATCCCCGGCGGCACCGTCACCATGACCGCCGTCGTCATGCATCGGTATTTCTTCAAAAGCCCGTCCGCTTGCCTGACGATAATATAACCACACCGAATCAGCGTTTGTCACGCGGGCGGTAATTACCGCCGTCGTGCCGGGTGCAATCGTTTCGGGCGCCGCGACGGGGTCGGAAATGACCGGCTGGTCCGCCTGGAATTCCGGCCGGGACTCCAAATACGCTACCCGGGCGTCCATCAACTGAACCAGGCCGATAATCGACGATAGACCGTCGTAAATCGTCCGGTAAATATTGTCGCGAAAATCCCGTGTACTGTAAAATTTATTGGGGTCGTCATCGACCTCGTCCTCGATTATCGCCTGAATCTGAAGTGCCCGGTTTTCATACCAGTGGTTGGCAAATTTTTCTTCGATAATGGTTCTCATGTGGGCGAAATATTTTTTCCGGTACCTGTCATAGGAGAGTATTTTACCGATTATCGGGAAATCGGGATGGTTCAGGTGCACCAGGGGGTCCAGCTTTTGAAGCTGGCTGATACCCAGAATCTTCCCGGTGGACATCAAAATCTTGAAACCGCCGAAACATTCGTTCAAATCCCAGATAATCGGGCTGAAACGCCGAGAAAAGTCCTGGTACAGGTAAAAATTGTGATTGATATTAACCGGCGCATCCAGGTTAACCAGCAGGTTGTCGAAAGCCAGCATCCACAGGTGCCGGTCGACATCCAGTACCGCTTCCACCCCGGCGGCGTCATGATTAAGAACTTCTAAAAAGTCAATCAGGGCATTCCAGCCGCTGTCCGATTTCAATTCATAGTATTGATAATAGGCGTCGGGTTCCTCTCCCCGGTAGCCCCAGATTGTCGTTAATAAAAGTTCCTGAAGGCCTACCAGGTCGCCTTTGAAACGAGCGCCGTCGGCATCGTAATCATACCTCCGGGCAAAAAATTTATCGACACTCTGAACGTTGGTGTATAAACCCAGGTATTCATCGTTTACGGACACCTTGATGTAATTGGCCCGGCTGGCCGGCATATAGTCACGGGCAATCTCATACCCGAGCACTTCACGAACGAAACTGGGGTCGCGCAGAACATTGGCCAGTTTTAGAGTTTTATAGCCGTCAATCGACTGACCCTCGATAACATTATCGAGTTCGATATTAAACGGATTCTTTTTCCATAGCGGATTGTAGGTACTGGCTCCCTTGTAACGAACTCCCACACTGTCGTAACGAACACCGTTGATATAAGCCGTACCAAGCAACCGGTCTTCCTCGCCCATAGCATAAAGACTGTCCAGTATATAATCCCAATCCAATTCCTCGAAAATAATCTCTATGGTATTGATGGTGCGGATATCATAAAAATCCTGACCTGAAACCGTACCGAGAGACAAAAGAGTGAATAGCAGAGAAAGGAAAACTTTTTTCATCGTTTGTACTCTTTTATAAAATACCGTTAATAATATAATTTATTTTTGAATTTTTCATAAGAAAATTGCTGTTGCGGCAAATAAACCACATTAATAATGATAATTTGGTAAGATTTGGTTATTTCTGTTACTTTTTGAACAAAATCATACTTTATTCGTAATTTAGTTTGGGAACAATAATACTCTTACAGGGTAAGAAGATAAAACAACCCATATTTATACCGTATCAGGTCATTAATACGAGATATAAACAAGTTGACCGAAAATCTGGAAATACTCTGGGAAAAAGTAAAGAAGAGTGACCCCAACGCGTGGCGACAGGTAATAGAATTGTATTCGGGACTGGTCAACACCGTAGCTCGCAAAGCCGGGTTATCTACCCTCGATGCCGAGGATTGCGGGCAATATGTCTGGATGACTCTTTATCGCAAACGCAATTCTATTCACGACCCGGTGGCTCTGCCCGCCTGGCTCATCAAAACCACCTACCGCCGGGCGGCGACTATCGCCCGCCGACTCAAACCGGCCCTGGAACTTGAGGCGGCTCGACCACTTTCAGACACCGGAGAATTACCTGATGAAATCGTAACCCAGCTTGAAAATGAAGCAATTTTAGACCGCGCCCTGAAACAACTTGACCCCCGTTGCCGCCGCCTGTTACATGAGCTTTTCTATCGTTCCGGGGAATTATCCTATCGAGACATCGCTAAGTCGCTCAATATCTTACCCAATTCTGTGGGCCCTCTGAGAAGTCGCTGTTTAGTCAAATTAAAAAAAATTCTTGAAAATATGGGTTATAAACTGGACTAACAAGCCCGAGCGACCCCTCCTTTTAAATAAGAAAGTGAATTTAATATGAAAAAAAATACCACAAGGAAGTATTCCAAGAAAAATTTAAAAAATAATAAGAACGAAGCCCTGCAACAACTCGTGGCACAATTTGATAAACAAAAGGATGTAACAGAAAAGATGGTGTACCCAATAGCAGCCCGACCTCTTGAAGTTCCCTCTTGCGAAGCCCTTCACAGATATGCTTTGATCCCGCTTTACTTCCGGAAGGAAAAGGAAGTAACCGTTATAAAAGGTAAAATCGCCTATGATTCCTGGGCTCAGAGTACCCCGGTGGCGCTACGTAATACGACCGATGGTTTTCTTCGCCGGCTGCACCTGAAAGCTCAGAATTTAAGTCTTGAGATTGTTGCCGAGCGACGTCAGAACCAGTGGGAATTCGTTGCCCGCCTCTACTCCGGCGATAAGGTCATACAGGATTTCGTTCTCCAAATAGGCCGTTTTAAGATACTGCCGTTGTCCGGCGGTTTTTACCAATGGACAACAAAGAAAGTACCGGCCACCGTCAAGTTGTTATCTTATGATAAAAATATAGTATTTGACAGGCTGTCATGGCATTAGATAAAGAAATATTGGACCGTGCGGCTGAGAATTATCTGGCTACCGGCGACAGGAGCGGCTTAACCCTCGAAGAACTGGCCTGCGCCTGTGACCGGAAAATACGCTTTTTAACCCAGGTCGCCGTTTCGGACGCGGTGTCCCTGGGCAAGAAATTTGTAGCCCGGACAAGAAAGCAGGAAAGTTATCTGCAGCTGACGGCTCTTAGAGCTCTCGGCTGGGCTTATCTGGTCGCCGGGCAATATACCCATGCCCGGAATACTTATCTTAAAGCCCGTACCCTGACGGTGAAAGATATTTCAGGACGCGCCCGCATCGACCGGGTACTCATAGATGTTTACATGTATCTGGGTAATTTCAAGGAAGCCCGGCGCCGGGCAAGAATAGCTCTGACTACTTTCAAAAAACTGAAAGCTCCCGATGAAATCGCCAAAACCCAGGTAAATTTCGCCAATCTTCTGCACCGCCAGGACCGCCATCTCGAAGCCAAAAAACTATACCAGGAAGCTGCCGCTTTCTTCGAAAAGCAGGGTGACCGGTTATCCGCCGCACTGTGCTATTACAACCAGGCGAACACCCTGGTGCAACTCTTCGCCTTCCGGGAAGCGACTTCGCTTTATAACCGGGCGCGTAAAATTTTCGAACAAAACAACCGTCAACTTCATGCCCTCGGCTGTCTCTATGGATTATCGTGGCTGCATATGCTGGAAGGCAATTTCCACATGGCACTTAAGGAGTTAAGCCAGTGCGAACACGAGTATCGAAAGAATGGTTTTCCCCGCGAATTAGTCTTATGCCAGCTTGACCGCGCTGAGGTTTACCTGGGTCTTAATCTTTATATCGATGCCCGTGACACTGCCGAGGAAGCATTAAGTGGCGCCCGTAAACTGGGGATTATATATGAGGCTGCCAAAGCCGCCTTTTTTAAGGGCAAAGCCCTATTTGGTCTGGGGCAAATTCATGAGGCCCGGCGGTCATATAAAGAAGCCGAACAGGGCTTCACACAAATCAACAACCGTGGTTTTACTGCGGCTGTTAAGCTGGCGCAATCTCTGGCCGGGCAATCCGATGAAAACAGAAGGACCGTTATAAACGATGCCCGGAGGTTGTTCAATAAAGCGCAACTTCCCCTGTGGGAAGCCATCTGTGATTTACAGATAATAACCAGCTGGCCCGAAGAAAAACAGGTACTTAAGAGATTATCCAGAAATCCGGCGGTAAGCACGGTTCCGCATCTCCTGGCTCAACATTACACGCTTCTGGGCGACCGTGAGGCCCGGCGCCGGCACATGAAACCCGCAGTCAACTACTGGACCAGAGCGGCAAATGTTCTCGACCGGGTTCGGGCTAAACTGCCCCCGGTGGAACTTCGGTCAGCTTTTTTCACCCATCTCAGCGACCCCTACCGCAAGTTGATAAAAGCGGAATATGAACAAAATCCCCTACAAGCCGCGGTCTGGTCGGAACGGTTTAAAACCGCCGGTTTGTGGTCGACGTCTGAAGATTTTTTTGCGGCCGAGCCGGCCCGCCACCGCGTTGAAGCCAGTCTTTCGGAGCTGGCTCAACAAGTCACCATGGTCAGCAGCCGATTATCCGAACCCGCAGGAAAACGGGAACAATCAATAAGCACGGCAACGAAAACTTTTGATAAACTGCGTCAGAAAGTCAGGGATAACCTTTTGCTGCTGGAAAAAACCACCGACCTTTGCAATGACCCCCAGTCAGCTTTACGGCGGTATTTCAAAACCGCCGCTCATGACCAGGTAATTATTCAGTTTCACGCCGGTTACTCGGATTTATTAGCCTTGGTACACTATCGAGGAGAAAGCCGGGCTTTTTTATATCCCGACGGCATCAAAACTCTGGAAATACTCACTGCTCGCTGGCGCTTTTTTGTGGAAAATGCTCAAACCACCACCAGCAAACCGAGACGGGCTGACCTTGATGATGAAGTTAAGCTTTTACGTCAAATCGGTGACTGGCTTCTGCCGCCGCTGGAATTGCCCGCAGAGACCAAACGCCTGCTTATTTTACCCGAAGGACGTATCGCCGGTCTTCCCTGGCAGGCTTTAAAAAACGGGCACGGGGTGCTGGCGGATGCATTCGAACTGGTATTTGCACCCAGTCTCAGGCACCATCTGAACGCCTGCCAAAAAACCTTGAAATCATCAAAAATAAAAATATTCATCGGGGCTTCGGAAGGGCTCCCGCACCTTGAAGATGACATAAACGCCGTTCATATCATGTTGAGCGGGCCTGAAACCGACATCTATAATCCCTGTAACCGGTCCGACTGGCCGGATAAAAGTGTGGCTAAGATATGGCACTTCAGCGGCCACGCCCTGTTTCGGGCCGATAATCCTTTTTATTCCGCATTGCTTTTAAACGACGGCCCTTTGTTTGCAGCGGATTTTCGCCTGAAACAAAATCAGGTTGGACTGGTTACCCTGGCCGCCTGTCGTACCGGTCAACAAACCAGTCTTCCCGGTGAAGAAGCCAGCGGCCTGGTCAGGTCTCTTCTCGAAATGGGCGCGCGTAATGTTCTTGCCAGCCACTGGGCTGTCGCCGACCAGGCAACTTCGGATTGGATGAATTTATTTTATAAATATTATCTGGGCGGTATTTCGCTCGGCTCCGCCGTTCAAAGAGCCGCCCGAGGTGTCAGAGAAAAGTACCCCTCGGCTTACCACTGGAGTACTTTTTCCTTATTTGGCGCCGGTTAATTAAAATGTAAACGTATTAACATGTGAGGTTATAGTCATGAGACTAAAAATCCTGAACACGATGACAAGGTTGACTCTGCTTCTGGTCACCTTCTGCGCTTTTATTCCTTTTTATGACACAGTTTATGCCGAGAACCCGGATAAGCAGGTAAATATCACCAAAACCACTCCTCCCACGGAGAACCCGAATAATTTTTACTATTATGTTCCCGACGAAATGGTGGTAAAATTTACGGATGACACGGTGCAAACATGGGCTTTCGCCGACCGGGTCGGCGGGACTATCCTTGACTATCTGGAAAACGCCGATGTGTACCTGATGCGGATGAATCGTGACGTCAACCCTGCCAGTCTCTCCTACGAATTTGACACCATGCAGGTGGTTGAATATGCTCACCCCAATTACCTTATCAATTCTCTGCATCCGGTCCAGGGGAGTTACCCGTTTTCCGACGGCACCAGAACCGGTGATTACGATAACCAACCACCGGCACAGTCTTTGAATCTGAATACCGCCCATGACCAGGCTACCGGTAACGGTGTAACCGTGGGCATAATCGACGGCGGCATTGACTACACCTATCCGCTTCTCGCCGACCGGGTCGTCTCGGGGTATGACTTTGTCGATAATGACAACGATGCTTTTGATGAACCCGGCGGAAATAACACCGGTCACGGGACATTCGTCGCTGGGGTTGTTCACCTGGTTGCTCCAGAAGCGACGCTGAAATCTTATCGTATTACCTCTCCCGACGGTAGCGGCGACGGTTTCACCCTGGCCAAGGCGATTGAACAGGCGACCCTTGACGGCTGTGATGTTATCAATCTCAGTGTCGTTCTATTTAACGAACACCTGGCGGTGCGGGATGCCATCGATTTTGCAGAAGCCCAAAACGTGACCATTATCGCCGCCGCCGGTAACGATTACAGTGAGGGCCCGGTTTACCCGGCGGCCCAGGCCAATGTCCTGGCCGTATCCGCCATCGATGAAAATTCGCAACTGGCCGATTTTTCCAATTATGGTTTGCACATTGATATCTGTGCCCCCGGAAAAGATATTTATTCAACCTACAAAGACACTTATTATGCCTGGTGGAGCGGCACCAGTTTTGCCACTCCCTTCGTATCCGGGGAAGCGGCCCTGCTCAAAGAAAAAGCGCCCTATGCCTCAACCTGGGAAATAAATACCCTGATTAAGAATTCAGCCACGAACATCGACAACATCAACCCGTTCTTCGCCGGAAAACTTGGTAACGGTCTGATCAATCCCGTGGCGGCTCTGAATTCAATAAGTCCTGCCGCAACCGCGGAAGTCATCCCGGATACCCTTGCCTTTGTCGTAGAGGAAGGAACATCCTTTCCTACATCTCCCTTCGAGAGTTTTACTCTTACTTCCTCCAACGCCCCGGCTCAATATGTCGGAAGGCTGTCTCCTATCGGTTCCGATCCGGCATTCCTGTATCCAGACGATACCCTGGGCGGTTTTACTGACGATACCATAACAGTGTTTCTGGCTGACTGGGATTTCCCGGTCGGGACCTATTACAATATGTTCAGGTTCTATGTCCTGGGTGTGGAAGGACCGGTTGATTTGATTATCTCGTTGACGATAACCGAAGGTACTCTGGTAGAAACCGCCCAGGTTATTCCCGATGAACTATATTTTACCGCTCCGTACGGCAAGGATACTCTGCTTTTCGCCCAGGCGATATTGACTTCCACCAATGCCCCGGCCGCCTTCACGGCGACCACTCTTTCCGGCGGCAGCCAGGTGAGTTATCCTTTCGATACTACGGGAACGACCAATGACAGTATTACGGTCGCCGTCAATACCGCCCTCGCTCCTCAAATCGGGCATTATCGCGACACTATCGCCTATTATGTGGAAGGCGTGCCGGAACCGGCATATATCCAGGTATTCCTCGAAATACAGGATACACTGCCGGCAGGGGATTCAGCCTGGGTTTTCCAGGACTCACTTTCATATATGACCGTTGTAGAAGGCTCAAACACGACCATATACGATGCTTTTCTGGTAAATTCCAGCAACGCCCCGGCCAGCTATATTGTCGAATATCACGGGACACCCCTGTTTACCACTCTGCTCGACAGCTCCGGTACGACTAACGGTTACACGCATTTCAAGGTCCATGCTCCCGAACTACCGGTCGGTCTTTACAACGATACTCTGTTATTTTACGTCGACGGTGTCGTTAACAATCCGGTTATGGGAATTCTTGTCCTTGAGGTTATTCCGGATGGTACGCCTGCCGACTCCGCCTGGATATTCCCGGATACGCTTTTCTTTACTTTAAATGAAGGGGAATCACTCATCGAGCCGCCATCCTATTATTTCTCGATTTTTTCTTCCAACGCCCCGGCCTCTTTCACCGTCAAAGTGATTGATACCGACCTTGTTTTCGTCTATCCCTACGATACCATATACGGGACGACCAATGACTCGGTTGAAATAGCCGCCTACAACTGCGCTCTCCCCAATTGCGATTATCATTTTCCACCGGGTTACTATACCAACCTGGTGCAGGTTATGGTTGAGGGGGTGGCTCAGCCGGAGTACCTGCTTGTTCACCTGACCGTTAAAGACACCAGTACCACAGGAACGGTGTCCATTACCCCCAACCATTTGTATTTCAGCGCCATAAAAGGGACGGAAGAAATTTTATCGGGCCGGGCCTTTTTGACCTCCAATCCGCAGGGTATTTATACTGCCGTCCTGTCCAGTTACGGTTTCACTACCACGGAACCGGATTCTGCTGTCGGTACTCCCGACTCGGTCACTATCTTTGTTCACCCGGCCTTGGTTCCGAATCCTGGTTATTACTATGATTCCGTCGCTTATTACGTCCAGGGCATCAGTCAACCGGCATATCTTTATATCACCCTCCAGATAACTGAGGATACCGTTAATCAAAGTGCCTGGGTCAATCCTGTTTACCTTGGTTTTGAAGCTCCGTATGGCAAGGATACGATACAGACAAGTTCGGTTTTTGTCAGTTCCACCAATGCCCCGGCTGTTTTTAACGTAATAATTCCCGACCCGGTGGATTTTGTGCAACTGCGGGATTCGGTAGGATACACCGACACTTACATATTTTTCAACGCCGTCAGTACCAGCTCCATGGCGCCCGGGATATATGTGGACACCCTCCTTTTCTATGTTGATGGTGTCGTAAATAACCCGAGAAAATCCGTGGTTTATCTGCACGTCGATACTCTTCCGGGCGATGATACCGCCTGGGTATATCCTTACGCGCAGGCTTATACGGCTCCCTACGGCGAGAACTACGACCAAACCGGTTCGGTCTTTGTCGGTTCCAGTAACGCCCCGGCTCCAATAACTGTTGAAGTGCGTGACTATGCTGATTTCATAGTATTATCAGATACTTCTTTCAGTACCGGTGATACGGTAATATTCGCGGTCAGCTCCACCAGCTCCATGCCCATGGGGGTTTACGTGGATACTCTCGAGTTCTTCGTTGAAGGTGTTCACAATAATCCTTATATAGCTATTGTTTATCTGCAAATTGATACCTCCGGTAACCCTGGTTCGGTTTGTTGCGAGATGCCCGGTGACCTTAACAACAATGGCATAGCCTACGAATTGACGGATAAGTACCTTCTGGAAAACGTCTTATACCTTGGCAGCCTGTCCCATCTTTCCTGCCCGGGCAATGCCGATATTAACGGCGACTGCCTCGTTGATATAGACGACTTCGAATTGATGCGCTTGATTATAACCGGAGAATCACCGGTCATGATTCACGAATGCAGTTCCTGCCAGGATTATACCGTCATACAGGATACTGTCACCCATGGAGCCTATTTAAATCCCGGCTCTTTATCTTTTGAATTACCGTACGGCTCAAATGATACCATTATTACAGCGGTCTTTATCGGCTCCGATAATACCCCGGCGACTTATTACGCAAACGTTATCGGTGGTCCAGAAAGTTTCGTTCATCTGCTCGACTCGGTCGGCATTACCAATTATGACTCGGTCATGATTATGATTGTATCTTCCGACCTGTTACCGGGTAATTATCAGGACAGCGTTGTCTTTTATGTCGAAGGCATTCCCGACCCGATTTTCCTGACAATCAGTCTGACCATTACCAATCCAGCCAGTGTCGATTACCTGACGAACTATCCTAATCCCTTTAACCCCAAAACTAATATCACCTACACGTTGACCCGGGCGTCACATATCCGACTGGAGATATACAATATCCTCGGACAGCAGGTTAAGGTGCTGGTGGACGAATACCAGGCAGCCGGAGAGCATGAAATTACCTGGGAAGGAAAGGATGGCCATGGTCGCGAGGTCAGCAGCGGCATTTATTTCTACCGGCTGGAGACGGCGGAAAATTCATTGACCCGAAAAATGCTTCTGCTTAAATAAAACAAATCATTATTCTTCCAGCCCGGCGGTGACGGCTACCGCCGGGTTTTTTATTTTGTTTTTTTTTAAACAGCCCTTCAACGGGTTTCGTCAATAAAAGCAGTAAAAATAATTTGAAGTATTCAATCCATCGAAAGAAATGAGAGCAGAGCAGATGAAAAAACAAAATCCGTTTTTATATTTTAAATTATACCTTACCGGTTTACTGCTTCTTCTTTACATAATGACAACCGAAACCAAAGGAAGGGACCCGGTCATGACAGAAAATAACATTATTTTTGTTACCTATGTTGAATCGGTCGCAGCCCTTCATGATGTTTACCACCTGGCTGAAAGTTTGCGCACATTTGGGGGACGCTTCCGTAACTGCCCGTTGCGGGTATATATTCCTGAGAATGTGGTCATCGATGACAGCGTCATGGTCGGGAAACTCCAGGATGTAAAGGCCGAGCTTTATTCCAGCCAGACACCCGATTTCGCCCGCTGGTTTTTTTACGGCGGTAAACCCTTTGCCGCGGCCTGGGCTGAAGCCGCTATTTCCAATAAAAATACGGTCCTGGTTTTTATGGATGCTGATACTTATGTCCTCACGGAGCCCAACGCGCTCGACCTGCCGGCTGATATCAGTCTGGCCTACTGCCCGGTGATGCATAACCGTTCAGGCACCCCCTATAATGCGCCGCCTAATCCCTTCTGGAGCCGCATCTATGAAATTCTAAAAGTTCATGAAGAAATGCTTTTTCCCATGGTCACGCCCGCCGATAAAGTCAGGATAAAGGCTTATTTTCACTGCGGCTTGATGGCGGTGCGACCACACCAGGGTATCTTTCGCCGCTGGGCGAAGGATTTCGAGACCTTGTGCCGGGATTCTATACTTCTAAACATGTGCAAAGAAGATATCAACAACCGGATTTTCCTGCATCAGGCGGCTCTCACCGGCGCTATACTGAACCTGATTGACCGCCGGGAAATGCTCACCTTATCCGATAATTACAATTACCCTATTTTCTTTGATAAACAATACGGCGCCATCAGAGAATTCAATTCCCTTGAGGATGTAGTTACTCTCCGCTGTGTCGTTTCACCAGAAAAAGCGGGAAGCAACTGGTACGAAAAGCTGGCCGGCCCCCCGGATAAAATATCCTGGCTTAAAGAGCGCTTGTTCAAATAACATAAAAACCGGCCAATAACTGAAACCGCCTGTTTTATTAACCGGCATAATGAAAGGGGCTTTAGCAATGACATTATTATGTGGAACTTACATTTAAAATGAAAACCTAAAATGAAAACCGATTTATTATGTCGATATATAAGGAATCTTATTCCGTAAAGAGCGTTCTGGATGAATTGATAATATTCAGAAGCTATAAAAAGCCGTATTAGCGGGATTTTTTATCACTTGACCGTATCTGTTAAGATATGGTGAAAAAAACAGGGCTCTTTCGATGAATATGGCGCCCACATCATTTAAGTTAATAAAAGATAACAAGATACGATGCGGATAGGTTACCTCTGTAACCGTTTAATTTGAATAAAGCATAATATTAAATCACCTTTTAAAAAAGATTCCGGGAAACTAAAAAAAAACTAAAATTGTTAATAAATGTATTGGACTTTACCGATAAAAGGAGTATATTCAAATAACAATAGTAGGTTTCCATCAATTCTTTTATTGAGGTTTTTATTCTTCCTTACAAAACTCTGACAAAACTGAATCTGGAAACTTTTGCGCAATAGTGCGCTTAAACGGGTTTATTTCGACGAACGCAATCCCTCTGGGATGAGGTTTTCTGTGGGGATAAACAAAATCGGAGTGTAGAATGAATATCTACATTGGCAATCTGTCACACAATGCGACAGACGAACAGTTGAGAGAGGCGTTTGAGAATTATGGTGAAGTTTCAAGCGTCAATATCATTAAGGACAAGTATACCGGTGACCCGAGAGGCTTTGCTTTCGTGGAAATGCCGAATCAGGATGAGGCCAAAGCTGCCATTGAAGGCTTGAATGGTCAGGACCTGAACGGCCGCACGCTGAATGTCAACGAGGCTCGCCCGCGTACCGAGCGAAGCGACCGTGGCGGCGGTGGCCGCGGCGGTTATCGCGGCGGTAGTGGCGGCGGCAACCGTCGCCGGTTCTAAAAACTGTCATCTCAACCTAGTATGATACATTGGAGACCGGATTATAACGGTCTCCTTTTTATTTAACCAACCGCTTTTAATCTGCCCTGCCGGAGCAAACCGCTTTTCAAGACCGGATTATTTACAATTGTGATGCCGCCGGTTTCATCCCGAAACCTTGACCTTCGAATAAAGAAGTTACCTTTTAACAGCCGGGTAACATTTCCCCGCCAATAGGATTAATTTCTTTTTTTTCTACCCTGAATAACTTACTTTGGCTATGAACCGTACAACATAGTTAACGTAAATGTAAACACTTTCAACCCGGCATGGAAATCTTTTAAATTATGACCTTGTTCTTCTTGATTGTCGTAATGGTATTATCCCTGATGTACGGCTATATCGGATGGCGGCTGATTATCCCCGCGGCTTTTAGTACCCCGGTGAACAGCCTCTTATGGGGGCTGCTGGTCATATTCGTGGTTTTGCCTTTTTTCACCCATATAGCGAATCATTACGTCCTCAAAGGTACCTGGGTGGATATGATGGCCTGGATTGGTTATTTAAGTTTCGGCTTTTTCACCTTGCTTTTTGCCCTGCTGGTAACAAGAGATCTTATTTTCCTCATCAGTGCCGGAGCCAGCAAAGCTTATCATCTGATAACACATATATTCAATGCCGGTTCTGCCGTCGTGGATACTGTCGACCCCGAGCGACGTCGCCTTTTAGTCAACTCGATTAATCTGGGTCTGCTTGGCATCACCGCCGCATTAACCGGTTATGGTCTATTTGAGGCTCTGCGCAAACCTGCCATTGTCGAAATCCCCGTTCCTGTTAAAAATTTACCCCAGGACCTTGACGGCTACAAAATAGTCCAGATAACCGACCTCCATGTCAGCCATACCATAAGAAAACCATTCATCAAGGCAGTGGTTGCCAGCGTTAATGAACTTGACCCGGACCTGGTGGTTTTAACGGGAGACCTGGTTGACGGTTCGGTTGATGAGTTTGCGGGTGATGTCGCACCTCTGGCTGATTTGAAGGCCTCCGACGGCGCCTTTTTCGTTACCGGCAACCATGAATATTATTCCGGTGTCGAACCATGGCTGGTAGAAACCAACCGCCTTGGTTTTACCAACCTCATGAATGAGCATCGGGTCATAAAACGGGGCGATGGCTTGTTGCTTCTGGCCGGGGTAACCGATTATTCCGGCGGCGATTTCAACCGAACTCATCTTTCCGACCCGCACCGGGCTGCCGAGGGAGCGCCGGAATGTCATGTACGCATCCTGCTGGCGCATCAGCCGAAAAGTATTTTCGAAGCCGCCAGGGCCGGCTTTGATTATGTTATAACAGGTCACACCCACGGCGGCCAGTATTTTCCCTATCATTTTCTGGCGGCGCTGGCGCAACCTTATATTTCCGGGCTGCACCGGCACGGCAACACCCGAATTTATGTCAGCAACGGCACCGGTTACTGGGGTCCCCAGATTCGTCTGGGTGCCCGTTCGGAAATCACGGTCCATCGCCTGACAGCCGACTGATTCATTCTTTCAAGATTCAATACTGAAACGTGGCTCTATTCCCGGTGGGATTTCGGAAACAACTGCCGGCCGACAGAAATTTTCTTCAAAATTGCATAGCCCATAAACTGCACCATGATGGGGACACTTTTTTCATGGACTTCATGAAAAGTAAGTATCAAACCGGCGGCTATAAGGCGCAGGATTCCCGAGACGACAAACAGCAGATGATAATTGACGATTTTCTGCGGACCAACCATCCAGCTGACGTCTTTCCACATTTCCGCGAGAACTCCGCCCAGCACCGAAGCCGAGAAAAATGCCAGACCCGTCACCACATTGAAAAAAGCCAGGTAAAAGGAACGGTTGCTCCGGGGGCTGTTGGCGATGGGAATATTGAAAGCCGCGAGGTTAAAACCCGCCCATAGCGCTCCCGAATAAACCGCTTCAAAAGCCAGTATCCACAAACTGCCTGCCCGGGGAATGAGCCAGAGAAAAGGAACGAAAGCGACGCCGAAACCGCATAAGGCTACGACCGGTTTGGAACCGAAACGGTCAATCAGGGTTCCCCAGGGTTTATTGAGTAACACCGCCGATAACGACGCCACTCCCGAATATACAGCAATAAGGGTGAAACTCATTTTAAGATTGGTCAGCATATGCGGCGCGAAAAAAGGAGCGGCGATACCGATAGATAAATTCCATGCCAGGAAGACCTGTAAGAGACGGCGAAAGGACCGGTTGGTGAGCGGTTCCCACAACCGCGCCCAGGTAAAATTAAGGGACGGGTCCTTGCGCCAGGGGTCGGGGATTTTATTTAACACCACCAGAGCGGCCGCGGCGCAAAGACAGGAAATAACGATAATTATCCCGAAACCAAGACTTTCATGCCCGTTCTTCCTGGCGATATCCAGGATCATACCCCCGGCCAGCGCCGTTACCACAGCTATGACCGCCAGCATGGCACTGCGCACACCGAAAAACCGACCCCGGATCTTTTCCGGAACGATGTCAGCCATCCAGGCCATCCAGGCCGGAGTCGCCGTCATGATACCGACATTGGATACCAACACTACCAGAAGCATAATTTCCAGGTCCCAGCCGCCCGGCAACAGCAACACCAGCGGAAGCAACCACCAGATCTGGCGGCTGAAAGCCGAAAGGTCCCTTACTGCTGTTTTGCGGTTTCTGAAAAAACCAGCGACATAATCCGAGCCCAGTTGGGCAATCTGGGCAATAAACGGCAGGGCCGCCAGAAAACCAATCTCGAAATCGTTAGCGCCCAGCATCAGCGCCAGGCCGGTTATGAAAACGCCCCCGGTGAAGGTGATAAAAACATTCGCCAGCGAACCTTCAACGACAATATCGTGAAGTCGTTTCCTGACCTCTTCCGTCCGGCTCATCCCGGCAAATACTTTATGAACAAGACCCGGTGTCAATTTGCCATGCCTCTGCTTGAAGCCTTTTTACTCAGTTGCAAAAAAATCCATAAACGTCGATTCATCAAAATCAGAGTTTGACCAAAATCAAATAATTCAAATATAAAGTCAATGCCTTTTTCCTTCCTCTTTTCGCCTTGAATCCTGTCAGGTTTACCGGAGATAAACCTTCTTCGGAAGTGCTTTTACATACATCCATTTTTACCTTTTCGATAAACCGGTTCATCCCTCTTGACATTCCCGGCGCAAAAAAACATATTTGACTTTTTAAATTCGGAATGAAATACCAGTTCTTCAATATGCTTTAAGGCAAAACATCACAGAAGGAGTGCTTTATGAACAAGCCCTGTTGGTATGCCGTTTTATGGTGTGTGGTCGGGCTGCTGGCCGCGGCAGGACCGGTCGCCGCCCAGAAAATCGATGCCAGAGAATACACGCTCAATAACGGTATGCAGGTATTGATGGTGGAGCGGCACGAAACCCCGACCGTCATGTGTGCTATTTTTGCCCGGGTCGGCTCGTCTAATGAAATAACCGGTATCACCGGCATTTCCCATCTTTTTGAACATATGATGTTCAAAGGTACCAGAACCATCGGAACCAAAGACATCGTCCGCGACCTGGAAGTAATGGGCAAACTCGACTCCCTGCGAGCCCTGATGCGGGACGAGGAAAAAATTATGCGCGAGCAGCTGCGTCGCGGATTTATCCAGGATATGCTTGACCCCGAAGCCAAAACGCCCCGTTACCGGGAAATCGAAAAGGTCTTTGACAGCCTTATCCTGGAACAAAGACAGCTGATTATTAAAGACCAGCTCGACGAACTTTACGGTAAGAACGGCGGTTTTTTCCTTAACGCCTTTACCTCAGAAGATATGACCGCGTATTTCGTCCGCCTGCCCAAAAACAAGCTGGAGCTGTATATGTGGCTGGAGTCCGACCGTTTCATGAATCCCGTATTCCGGGAATTTTACTCCGAGCGAGATGTTGTTCGTGAAGAACGCCGGCTGGGAGTGGAATCTACGCCCACCGGGTTGATTGAGGAGGATTTCCAGTCGATGTTCTGGAAATCTTCATCTTACCACTGGAGTGTCATCGGCTGGGCCTCCGACCTGGGCAGTATCACCCGCGAACAGGCCAACGCCTATTTTAACACCTACTATGCGCCCAACAATCTGACGATGCTCCTGGTAGGCGATATTAATCCTGATGAGACCATAAAAATGGTCCGGCAATATTTCGAACGAATCCCACGGGGAACGGTAACACCGCCGGAAGTGGTGACCCTGGAAGAAAAACAGCACGGCGAAAAAATGTTAATCGCCGAAGCGGAAACCAATCCTCGGGCCGAAATCTGGTACCATACGGTCGCCTGGAAACATCGCGACAGTTACCCTCTTGAAGTTCTGGCCGGGATTTTAAGCGGCAAGACCGGTCGGCTCTACAAAAAACTGGTCGAGGAAAAAGGTATCGCCAAGAGCTCCGGGGGGGGACCGCGGATGTTTGGTGGCGAAAACCTGGCGGTAAACGCCGCCCAGGATTCCAAAAAATACGCCGGCGCCTTCCAGGTTTCAGCCGAGGGTATCGCCGATATAAAGGCGGAACAACTGGTGGAAGCCATGAACGAAGTCATCGAAGATTTAAAGAAAACACCCGTATCCGAAGAAGAACTGCAGAAAGTAAAAAATCAGCTGCGGGTTCAGAAGATACGCTTTTTGGACATTATGTCCGGTATGGGAATAATCTTCATGCTCGGGAGCAATGCCGCGTACGGCGACTGGACGGAAGTTAACAACAATCCGAAAAGGTGCGACCTGGTTACCGCGGACGATATTCTGCGCGTGGCAAATATGTATTTTGCCAGAAACCAGCGGAATATCCTTATTATCAACAGCAAGACCGGTCCTGAAGGTAAAAATGAAGGCGGCGAAGACCCGCAGTTTGCCCAGGCGGTACTGATGATTAAAGCCATGAAAGACGCCGCCCGTCTCGAACAGTTAATCGGCATGTTCTCCATGCAGATGGACAGGGTTGAAGACCCCAAAGAAAAAGCGCAGATGGAGAAACTGCTTAAAATCGCCAATGACCACCTTAAAGAACTCAAAGCCGCCGAGGGCAACTGAGGCATACGCCAAAGGAGAATGAATATGAAAAATATATCCAAATGGTTTTTCAGCCGGGCGGCGGCGCTGGTGACAATCCCGGCGTTGGCTGTCGTATTTGTATCCGTACCATTAGCAGCCGGGGATAAAATAGTTGACCATCCCGACCAGTTAAAATTCCAGGAATTGAAATACCAGCCGCCCCAACCGGAAAAATTCCGCCACCTATTGAAGTGCGGCGCGACCGCCTATATAATCGAGAATCCCGAAGTACCCATTTTTGAAGTGACGGTCCTGGTGCGCACCGGCTCCACCTACGAACCGGTGGCGAAAGCCGGCCTGGCCGACATGACCGGTTATCTGATGCGCAACGGCGGTGTTGAAGGAATGACGGCACGAGAACTCGATGAACGGCTGGCTTTCCTGGCCGGAGAAATCTCTGTTAATATCAGCGATACCCGCGGTTCCATCCGGCTCTTCTGCCTGTCCAAAGATATCGATGAAAGCCTGGCTTTACTCAAAAAAGTCCTGCGTTACCCGGTGTTCGACCCGGACGCCCTGGAACGTTACCGAACGGATATTCTTTCGGAACTGTCCCAGCGTAACGCCTCGACTTCCGACATCGAAGAACGCGAATGGGCTTTTCTTATGTACGGCGACCATCCCTGCACGATCCCTTTCCGCCGTACGGAACAATCCCTCAGGGCAATCACCCGCGACGACCTGATTGCTTTTCACGAGAAATATTTCTTTCCCAAAAATTTCATTTTTGCCGTATCCGGGGATTTTAAAACCGAAGCTGTCCTGACCAGCCTCAACAACCTTCTCAGTGACTGGCCCGACCGGCAGTTACAACTCCCGTCCATCCCCGACCAGATCCCCGATCCGCAACCCGGCGTTTACATGATTAAAAAAGATGATGTCAACCAGTCACGAATAAGCGTCGGTCACCTCGGGGTCAAGCGGGATATTCCCGACCAGTATGCACTCATGGTCATGAACGATATTTTGGGCGGCGGGGGTTTTTCTTCGCAGATTGTCCGCCGCGTGCGTTCCGACGAGGGCCTGGCTTACAACGTCGGCAGCGCTTTTGACCGCCCGGTTCTTTACCCCGGCACCTTCCGGGCCTGGTTTCAGACCAAGCATGCCACCGCCGCATTCGGCTCCAGATTGATTGTCGATGAAATCAAACGCATCCGCACCGAAAAATGCGAACCGGAAATCGTCAGCAACGCCAAAGCCGGCTTTATCAGCAACGTGGTCAATCCCTTCAGCAGTAAAAACAGCATCGTCAACACGTTTGCCGATGACCGATACACCGGTCGCCCGGACGATTACTGGCAGAAGTACACCAAAAATATGGAAGCCGTAACTCCGGATGACATCCTCGCCGTCGCTCAGAAGTATCTGCACCCGGATAAACTTGTGTATCTGATTGTCGGCAACCCGGACGAAGTAAAACAGGGTTCGGACAAACACCCTGAACGGTTTTCCGATTTCGGAAATATTACCATCCTCCCTCTGCGTAACCCGATGACACTGGAAGCCCGTTAATGACTGCCATTTAAGTACCTGAAAAAGCCCTCGTTTCAAAGAGGGCTTTTTTTATTATATAACCATCCATTAAACCTGATACGGCCGGTTGACCTAACGGACTTTCGGCTAACGCCAGGATATGCAGGGATTACCCGGTCCCGGGTTATAGTTATCAAGTATAGAATACCGGCTCAGGTCACCATAGTAAAGGAGGTCACAGGAAACATCTTGCCGCCTCGCCTGTGACCTCAAAAAAAAATTGGGGCTTGACAAAAGCCGCGAAAAGATCGATAATAATATTGTGCATATGCACAAAATGAAATAATTATGGGACGTCCGAAATGTAAAAGATGCTGCCGTCGCTACCCGGCGGACCGGGTCTACAAACCGCAGGGGATACCATTGACGGCGCTTGACCGCACTGTCCTCGACCTCGACCAGTTCGAAGCTTTGCGTTTATGTGATTATGAACAGCTCGAACAGGAAGAAGCGGGGCGGCGGATGGGCGTTTCTCGGGGCACCATCCAGCGGCTTTTATATGCCGCCCGTAAAAGGGTTGTCGAAGCGGTCCTTTACAACCGTGCCCTGATAATTAGTCTTAAAGGAAAGGAGGCCGGCCATACTGGTTTGCATACCCACTCTGGGAACCGCCGGGCTGGAAGATAGTGCCTGTGAATATTTCGGCTCAGCTCCTTATTTTACCCTTTATGACACCGTGACGGGAGAAATAAAAATAATGCCCAATGCCGGCGAACACCACCGTCATGGCACCTGTTATCCCCTGCTCCAGCTGCAGAGTCACCATATCGACTGTGTCATCTGCCCGGGTATAGGACGCCGCGCCATCATGTTTTTCAATCAACAGGATATTAAGGTTTTTCCGGCAAACGATGACAAGGTCAAGCAGCTAATCGACAGTCTGAAAAACCAGACTCTGAGGGAACTGCCTTCCGACCATGCCTGCCGGGGGCACGGTGGACGTATGAACTGCGGGGCAAACCGGGGATAACAGGCTTGAAGAAGAAAGACTTCAAGCGCATGCTACTTGACTCTTCGGCGGTTACCGGTTATGTTCTCTTAATAACAGATATAAGAAAATTAAAAGGGTAGGCGGCTGACAAAAGTTATGGATGAAAAACCGGAAAACCTGCAATTTTTCAAAGTTATCCTGAGCTCGATTGCCGACGGTGTTTTTACGGTTGACAGCCGGCGCATTATAACCAGCTTCAACCGGGCGGCGGAAAAAATTACCGGTATCCCGGCTTCCAAAGCAATCGGAAAACACTGCTCGGATATTTTTCATTCCGATATCTGCGAAGACTGTCCGCTTCAGAAAACCCTGAAAACCGGCACCGAAGCCATCGACCGACCGGTCAATATCATCAATAACCGGGGTGAAAAAATACCCATCAGCATCTCGACCGCTATTCTCAAGGATGAAAACGGTAACATCCTGGGAGCGGTGGAAACCTTCCGCGACCTTTCCGCCATCGAGCACCTTCGCAAAGAACTCGACCAGAAATATTCTGTGGAGGATATAATTTCCAAGAGTCCGAAAATTCACAAGTTATTCGCCATCCTCCCGGATATAGCGGAAAGCGAAAGCACCGTGCTGATTCAAGGACCTTCCGGTTCCGGCAAAGAATTATTTGCCCGCGCTATTCATAACTTGAGTTCCCGCAAGAACCAGCC
>JAQUSF010000154.1 GCA_028715215.1 Candidatus Zixiibacteriota bacterium | reverse complement strand
AAGGCCGATTATGTCATTGACCTTGGCCCGGCGGCGGGGATTCACGGCGGCGAAGTAGTGGTCTGTGGTACGCCCCAGGACATAAAAAAATGCCCTCGCTCTATCACCGGGCAGTATCTGGCCAACCAGAAAAAAATCGAGACACCACCTTACCGCCGGGCATTCAACGGTAACCTTCTGAAATTATACGGGGCGTGCGGTAATAATCTGAAAAACATCGAAGTGGCCATCCCCCTGGGGATTTTTATCGCCGTTACCGGGGTGTCCGGTTCGGGCAAGTCCACTCTTATCAATGAAACGCTCTATCGTATTCTGGCTAAAAAATTTTATAACAGCCGCAAGACGCCCCTGCTGTATGACCGGATCGAAGGCCTGGAAAATATCGACAAGGTGATTAATATCGACCAGTCGCCCATCGGCCGTACTCCCCGTTCCAACCCGGCCACCTACACCGGCCTGTTCACACCCATCCGGGAACTCTTCGCCTCCCTTCCGGAAGCCAGGGTAAGGGGCTACTCGGCCGGGCGGTTTTCCTTCAATGTCAAGGGGGGACGGTGCGAAACCTGCCAGGGTGACGGCATCATCAAAATTGAAATGCATTTTCTACCGGATGTCTATATCCCCTGTGAGGCCTGCAAGGGCAAAAGATACAACCGGGAAACCCTGGAAATAACTTACAAGGGACGGAATATTTCCGACATTCTGGATATGACAGTTGACGAAGGCTTGAAATTCTTCGAAAACATCCCCCGGATAAAGAGCAAACTTTTGACCCTGGCCAACGTCGGGCTGGGTTATATTCACCTCGGACAGCAGGCGACGACTCTCTCCGGCGGCGAAGCCCAGCGGGTAAAGCTGTCCACCGAATTGAGCAAGGTGGCAACCGGGAAAACCTTATATATTCTCGACGAACCC
This sequence comes from Candidatus Zixiibacteriota bacterium, assembly GCA_028715215.1. Classification (GTDB taxonomy): domain Bacteria; phylum Zixibacteria; class MSB-5A5; order GN15; family FEB-12; genus JAFGNW01. The sequence continues at coordinate 3,302 of JAQUSF010000154.1, read as the reverse complement.
ACCACCGGTCTGCATTTCGAAGATATCCGCATGCTTTTAAAAGTACTCAACGAACTGGTGGACCGCGGCAATACCGTACTGGTTATTGAACATAACCTGGACGTTATCAAAACCGCCGATTATATAATCGATATCGGACCGGAGGGGGGTGACGAGGGCGGGCGGATAATCGTCGCCGGCACACCCGAAGAAATCTGCCGCCACCACGTATCCTACACCGGTCAGTATCTCAAAAAGGTCCTCAACGGTACGGGTTAAAAATATCAGCCCGGTAGGAACCGGTTGACAGGCAAAAAAAGGAGCGTCGTCACAGTGGGAACGTGACGACGCCCGGCGCGAGGGGTCAAGCTAAAAGAGGGGAATCAAACTTATTCCACCAGAACGGTTCTCGCTACTTTTTAGTATCACTGGTTTCGCTTTCTTCGTTGGCTACCTCGATCCTGACCATTTTCAGCTCCTGCTGCAACAGGTATATATAATCACCCAGCAGACGAAATTTATTGCTGAAAGTCTTTGTTTTCTGTAAGGCATCCGCCATTTTCTTCTTGGAGTTGAGATTACTGACCATGCCCTTGAAAACTTCGCTCGGCCTGACCACGCTTTGATTCAAATCAGCCCGGCTTTCCGTTTCATTCCCGGATACATTTTCAAGTACCGCCAGCTGAGCATAGTTGCGAACATTGTTTTTGGACTGGGCGATATCCTTACTGACAATATCATCGATGACGGCTTCGTAAAGCTCAATCTTTTCCCGGTCGCCTTTGAGGTTGGCGTCATGCCACAAATCGATATGGTGACTGAGATGATTTATGGTTTCATTAATAGTAAAAATGTGTTTGGTGGTCAGGGGGGTATAGTTATCCAGGGTCTGTTTATCCAGAGCCACCACCCCGCCGACGCCCGATACGAGCAATAAAATCACAAATATAATCGATATTTTCTTTATCATAATCCCTCCGTTCCAAAATAATATAAACGTACCGAAAAGGATTATATCAAAACCCGTGCCGTAAGATAATCCCATACCCGGGAACGGATTAACTTATTATCAAAGATGGCGGGGATAGGCTGGCGACCTCAAGGTGGGGAAATTATACCATAAAAAAAACCCGTCCGGGCGGGTCTTTAATTTTATGGTTTTCTCAAGATGATTTTATTTTAATTTTTTCTTGGGGTGTTCGTTAACCATGGCAAAAGACAGGTACTCCAGTTCCATCGACATGTTTTCATTCCTGACGTAAACATCATCGGGCACTTTTAGATTAACCGGGGCAAAATTCAGGATGGCTTTTATGTTTGCTTTAACGACATCATCGACTATATACTGAGCCACTGCCGCCGGCACGGCAATAATAACGATTTCTATTTTGGCTTCCTGGAGTTCGGTCTGCAGATTTTTTATGTCGGAGATTACAATGCCCTTATGATTCGAACCGATTTTGCGCTGGTCATTGTCGAATAACTTGACAATATGAAAATCCTGACGTGAAAATTCCTTGTAGCTGACCAGGGCGGAGCCGATATTGCCCACCCCCACCAGTGCCACCCGCCATTGGCGGTCAATACCCAGAATGGTGGCAATCTGCTTTTTAAGCTCGATTACCGGGTAACCAAGACCACGGGTACCAAAAGTCCCGAAGAACGAGAGGTCTTTGCGGACCTGGGCGGGGGTCAGTTTCTCCCGTTTAGCCAGCTCCTTCGACGACACCGTCTCATAGTTCTCTTTCTCCAGCATAGAAAGAGTCCGATAATAAAGAGACAGCCGGTGGATGGTCGATTCGGAGATTCTTTTTTTACCTAACCTTTCTGTAGGTTCCATTCCAGTTTTAACCTTTACGACAATTCCTCGCCTCGGCTTATGTGAAAAGCTTCACAAAATAATAGGTTTTACCCCTATTTATGTCAAGAATATTTTTTAAAACAAATCCGCTTAAATTTACTAACAGCACTCTATCCTGTTGTTAATACTAAAAATACAAGATATTGCAGAGTTTTTTATTTTACGATTTTTCTTGGCAAAGCTTGTGAAATATGGGACAAAATCTCGTAATTGATTGTCCCCTGCCAGTCACCCAGCTGTTCCGCAGTTATTTTCTCTTTGCCAGCCCGGCCTATTAAAACCACCTCATCTTCAAGTTTCACACCCTTGATATCGGTAATATCAACCATCATCAAGTTCATGCAGATACGACCTCTGACCGGCGCCCTGCAACCCTTGACCAGTACGTAAGCCCGGTTGGACAGAGCCCGGTCATAACCGTCATAGTAACCAACCGGTAACACCGCCAGCCGGGTAGGGGCGGTGGTCCGATAAGTACAACCGTATCCGACGAAACTGTCCGCCGGGATATCCTTAATCTGGGTAATGCACGTTTTAAAAGACATTACCGGCTGAAAAATGTTGTTGCGGCCGCCTTCAAGCCGGTAAGACAGGTAGGTTTCTTTCGACGGCCAGTGACCATATACAGCAATGCCGGGACGTACCATTTCGAAGCGGGTATGTTCAAAAAGGATAAGAGCCGCCGAGGAAGCGGTATGGCGGATTTGGGGTTTTATCCCCAGGCGCGTCATGACCTTGACCAGCCGGTTATAATTGTTCAGCTGGTATTCGGCGTATTCGTGCACGGTGGTATCTTCGATATTGGCAAAATGCATACTGGCGCCAAGGGGTTTTTTAAGGTACGGATATTTTTTATAAAGAGCCGCAAATACCGGTAAATCTTTCTCCATTATTCCCTGGCGGTGGGTACCGGTTTCCAGTTTCAGATGGGTGGCGATATGTTTCCGGAGCCTGGAGGAAATTTTTCCCAGCATATCGAGGGTTTCGCGGTTGAACACGACCGGTTCGAGCTGGTATTCGAAAACGGCGGCCAGATGCGCCAGCGGAACCGGCCCGAGCACCATAATTTTTTTCTTCCAGCCGACCTGGCGGCAAAGAACGGCTTCCTCGAGCGAATGCACCGTCAGGTAAGCCACCTCGTTTTTTTCTTTGAGCAGGTCGACAATTTCCTTAAAGCCGTGGCCGTAGGCGTTGGCTTTAACCGATACCGCCAGCAATCGACTTCCTGCCAGACGGGACAGCTCTTTTATGTTATTCGCAAGAGCCGAACGAGACAGTTCCACCCAGGTAAGAACACCATCTTTTTTCATAGCGTATTTATATACTGTTGATGATTTCGTAGCAACAAAAGAAATTCATAATAACATTCTTTTTTAACTCGTGAAAAAGTTCAATCTGCCGATAATAAAGTAAGCACAACAGAATTAAATTGAGGGACCAATGGGGCTTTCCAATCTGCTGG
>JAQUSF010000077.1 GCA_028715215.1 Candidatus Zixiibacteriota bacterium | reverse complement strand
CCATACCGAATCGGAAGCAAAAAACCCATACATATCAGGGTCGCGTGTTTCACCCGATAAATAGATTTCGGCATACCCCCGTCCTCCCGGTTGTTCTAAAAATATTTTATCCCGATAACGGTCCAGATTATCCAGTAAGGCGGTGACATTCAGGTCGATTTCGTCGGTGTAATTTATGTTGCCGAAGACCAGAAATTTGTTTTCATGATAGGTGACTACAAACGGGCCGGCAAAAGAGATGGAATCGGTGGTGACAGAGAGCGCCCCGCGAGCAGTATGAAAGGAATAATCATCGAAGGATGATTCATAGAGGTCGGTCTCGATATCCAGAACCAGGTCGGCGGAGTGGAAGGAGCGTCCGTTCAGGACGATATGGCCGTTTAAATCCGATGGCAGGCCGTTGCTCAGCATCTTTTCCAGATGAAAATTTTTGATTCGAGCGTCAAGGAAATAAGTTTCCGGTTTACTGCCGAAATCTATCTCTCCCTTACCATCGACAGCGCAATTAGAGAAAATAGTACCATAGAGGGTATCAAAAACCAGCCGCTGGTTTGAAAAATAAAAATCCACAAAAAGATTGTCGAAACGGGCGAAAAACAGTTCCCCCCCGATATCAACCGTACCCATTAAAGCGGTATTGTCAAAAGTAATGCTGCCGGTGATGTCCGCCTTTCCTTTCAAGGCCGGACCGGCTATATCGGATAAATAGTCAAGCCGAATATTATCAAGTTCAAATTCGACATGCCCCGTCCGGTCTTTAATACCCACAATACCGGTCATGCGGGCACGGGTGTCGGCGCTGGTAAAAGCCAGGTCCTGAAAAACCAGGTTCTGACCGGAATAGGTTACCTTACCGCCCGCACTGACCATCCGCAAACCTTCCCGGTTGGATTCGAAAGTCAGCCTTTTGATATTAACGGCATAAGTTTCGAGCTCGGTCCTGACCGAAGCATCGAACATGATATCCCTGAAAACCAGGGTGTCTTCACGGTGAATCAAATTAATGACGGCTTTATTTATTTTCAAATCATCAATAGTGACCACCGGCAGGGCTTTTTTCGACTCGCCGGTTGCCTCTTCGACAGAAAAATCAGGCAGGATATACTGACCGGTACTGTCCTGAATCAAGGTTATTTCCGCCGAATCGACCGCGATAAAATCAAAAAGGTAGCGTTTATTCCAGAGGTTAGAAAGGGAATAGGCAAAGTTTAATTCGGGGATAAAGAGTATGCGATAATGGTAACTGGAGTCGGTATAAACAACCGTTACATTTTTAACCACCAGGTCGGAAAAAAAATTGCCTTTGACCCGCCCGATGGTGACTTCAAGAGGGAATTTACCTTCCACCAAGGCACTGATGTGGCTGTTGATAATATTTTCAATGCCGCCCAGCTGAAACAGATATAGATAACCGCTTCCGAGGATTACGACTACGAGAATAAGTATTACCAGTATTATTTTCTTCCACAATCTCATCGAAGCCCATCCAGTTTTTTCATCATTTTTCGAGCGTTAAGATAACCCTCCCCGGCCGCACCACCAATCTCATCAATCACGGTTCGGAGTAAAGGTACGGTAACACCGACATTAAGAGCTCCGCGAAGATGCGAATAGAGTTGTTTCTCACGATTTTCAATCATCAGCATGACAACAATAGACAATTCGCGTATTTTAATATCAAGTTGCGGACGGGACAGGACCTTGCCGTATCCCTCGATGATCATCCAGCGGAATATATCCGGAGCCAGTCGTTCCACCCGGTTTTTCAGAAGCTCATAGTTATGAGCATAGATACGCCGGCATAAGGCCAGACCCTCATCACACCAGCGGTTGGTTTCTTCAAGCGTAAGCGGTCCGATGTGGCCGGGCCGAACAAAATCAGGAAATTCCCGGTCAAAAAAATCGGCCGCGGTCAACATCCTGGGAAAGCCCAGAAAAAGATATGATTGCAGGATGATTTCGTAGTACCACGACGGCGCCACCTGATATTTTTTACCCAGATGAAGGGTTTCGACAAGCAGATTCCTGTCGGCAACAGTCACTGCTGCGGAAAAAAATGATAAAACCCGCTCAGCAACAAATTCTTCCGGTTTAAAGCCTTCCAGAAGCTCGTGAAAAGCGTCAGCTTTTTCGTTTAAGTTCATGAAGGAATTAAAATAAATTGTTAGAGAATTGGCAAATTTTAAATTGTTAGCGAAGTTGATTGAGCCTTTTTTCCAGCTCGAAGATTTCCTTTTTAAGGGAGTTAAGAATCCGGGTGAGCGAATCGGCGGTCCGCCCTTCATCCGGGGAAGTCGGAGATTCGGCAAGCCGGGCGGTAAACTGTGAAATGTTCTTACGACTGACCTGCAACTGCACCGAATAAATTACATTCTGTCGCATTATTTCCATATTGACTACCTGGCCGGGTTGGCATCGGCGGACTTCATCAGCCAGCAGGGAAGGTGAGGTGACGGGACGATTTTTAAAACTGAGTACCAGGTCGCCGACTCTCAAACCCGCCCGGGCGGCCGGCGACATCGGGAGAACGCTGGTGATGATTGTCCCGGAGGTTAACATCCGCCCCTGACTTCCGGTCAACACATTACTGCCCGATATTTCCACTTCGGGGTAAATCTCAATTTCCGCGGTGGCGATACCTACAAAGCCGGCCTGGCGGTCACCATTCTTTTCAAGATATTCAATAACCGGCAGTATTTTACACGAAGGCACGGCCAGCGCCAATTGATTGTCCTGACCGACCTGGCCGATTACCATACCCAGGAAATTGCCTGAAAGGTCAAAAATGCCGCCGCCAATGCCTCCCGAACCGACGGGTACAGTGGTCTGGACGTTACCATCCTCGCGCAGACCGGCACAGAAACCCATCGACGGCGATACCTGCAGCCCATAGGAATTACCGATAGTGATAATCATTTGCCCGGCACAAACAAAATTATCGGCAAACGCAACCGGCTGGCCGAGTCCCGGCTGAGTTTGTAACAGCGCCAGGTCATAATAATAATCAATGCCCATAATGCGGGCCGGGTAAAGACGATTATTTATGTTGACCATGATTTTTTCATGGTCAACCACCATCGGAGCGGCTGTCAGGATATGACCCGCTGTATCACAAATTATACCTGAGGATACCAGGCGTTGCAGGGTTTCCCGGGGAGTATTTCCAAAAGAGGGCACAGATACCCGCCGCGTGGCTTCCACCGTTACCACTGAGCGGGACAGATTATAAATGAGCTCGTTCAACCCTCTTTCAAGAGAGTTAAGAGAACTGTCAGCGGCTGAAGCTGAAGATGAAAAAAAGACCGCCATGAAAAACAAACCGAGATGTTTCCTGACGGTCTTATTAATAAACGTTAGCATTTAATATACCTTATCAATTCCTCCTGTATGGGGAGCAGCCTGGTAATTATAAATCCTGATAACCGGGTTTATGCGGTAATAGTTGTTGACGTAGGGCACCTGGCTGGAAGAAAAAGCCGAAACCCAGGTTTCCATAGGTTGTTGAGAGCTGAAACCTTCCTGGCGTATAAGGGAAGCGGTGATGCTTTCACTGCGTTCTACCTTAGCCAGCAGTTTATTCAAATCAACTTCCATATTGGGATTGTTGACAGGTTGTACCGTCAGGTAGGAATCATCCAGAGAATCATCGCTGTGAGCCAGTCTTTCGGGGTGATAACCGGGAGAGGGCCGGAAGGTTTGATATGCTAACAGGCACACTACTATGACGGACGCCACCGACGGAATCACCTTCCACCATTGCAACACCGGAGCCGTTCGAGGCAGGTAGGCTTTCGTACGGGTTTCCGCAAACCGTTCCCGGGCAATCCGGTCTAACAAACGGGCATTAAAATCAGCGGATACAGGCACTTCTGATAATTCCTTTCCCACCCGGTTCAAGGAGCGGTAAATGAGCTCTTCTTTCCGGCAGGCGGTACAAGTCGAAAGGTGCTCGCGTACAGCTATTAACCGACGGCCGGTTAATTCATTATTAGAGTAGGCCGACAGGTAGGAGCGTGCTTTTCGACAACGCATTAACTCCCTCCATTCTGGGTTGAAGTTTATCTCTTAAAATAAGCCTGGCCCGATTCACACGGGATTTCACGGTTCCCAGGGGCACCCCCAGAACCTTTGCTACTTCCTCGTAAGGCATCTCCTGAACATCTCTTAAAATAAACGCCTCACGATATTTTACAGGCAGTTCTTTAATGGCGTTTTCCAGTATCTGAGGTAATCGGTTGGGTAGTTTCGCCTCGACAGCAAATTCCAGCTCATTACCCTGCATATCCGTTATTTCCTGAAACTTAAATTTTTTGCGTTTCCGAAGTTCATTTCGCGCCAGATTCAGAGAAATGGTATATATCCAGGTGGAGAAACAATGTTTGAAGTTAAACGATTGCCGATGCTGATACACCCGAACAAATGTTTCCTGGACAATATCTTCCGCTTCTTCGGAGGACGATAACATCCGGCTCAGGACATTCATCAACCGTTTCTTATAACGGTCAACCATTGTGTTAAAAGCCACCATATCACCGTTTTGAATGGCTCTCATTAACCGGTAATCAATATCCTTCTCCGTCTCGTGCGCCATATAACTCCTTAAGCATAAGTTCTAATAATAGTACCCCTAAAATTAAAAAAAGTTCCCGCCTACCTGAATCTTAATGTAATCCTATTATATTGATAAACTTAAAGTTACGTTAAATATTGGAAAAATAAAGGGTTTTTTTACCTTATACCGGGATAATCAGAACGCTCCGTTAAAAAACACTAATAAAACTTATCTTAAGTATCAGGGATAAATCAAATTACCCCAGCCGGCAAGGTAAACCAGGAAACCGCCAATTCCTAATAAGAGAGCGGGTATTAAAAGTTTACGCAATACTTTTATAAGGTCACTTTTAAAATATTCGTTGGTAACAATAAGGCACAGATGAGTTGGCGAAAGCATCATCCCGATATACCCCGAAAGAAAAGCCAGCAGAATATTTTCAGGGACAATTACCGGCTGGAATAAAAAACCGGCCAGAAGTGAATAGCCCAAAGCCACGTAGGCAGCATACATCCCGGTTAAAATACCGGCGGCAAAACATACCAGGATAATAATGGCTTCTTCGGGGAAATTATATGCGGTGGATAACTTTTCAATTGAGGCAATCGCTCCGGAAAGGTCAAGGATGGTTTGAAAGGATAAGATTCCAAACACCAGAAACACCAGGTTAAAGGAAAAACCTTTTTTCAAAGAAAGAAGAAGAATGCTTTTGGAGGGCCGGTTCACCAGAATCATCAGCCCGACGGTGATCAGAGCCGCCAGGGCCATATTTATATCGAAGACGGCGTACAGGAAAAGAACCATCACAACCGGCCACAGGGTAGTCAAAATTCCCTGTATCGCCCTCCAGGTATTCTTGATACCCTCAGGCCGCAATTCATTACCGTTATCAATCTTACGAATAAAGAACACCAGTCCGAGAGTAATCATAATCACAGCCAGGGGGGCTTGTAAAACAGCTACTTTACCGGCCGGCAGACCGGTTACGGCTTCAGTGAGAATCATTCCCGGATAAATAGGCATAAAATGCTCCACGACGTGCCTGAACCAGTAATTGGTGGCGCATTTAAACTCCGGGGAGTACCGTGATTCGGCCAGGATTTCATCAACCAGTGGAGCCGACAACAGTGCCCCGCCGGGCATGGGCATCAAACCCACCAGGGGCGGTAAAAGAGCCGTTGCAGTTTTTTTCCCGCCGTAAAAACTCCGACAGGACTGAGCCATACGCTGTAAATAACCAAGTTCTTTCAGAAGAGAACCAAGGGTTGTAATCAGGCAGATTACCGCGGTCAGGGCGATAAAGCGCTGGGAACTGATTAAAGTCCAGTAACCCTGCAGTATCTCCAGCCAGGCAACCTGATAGAGTAAAGCGGTAAGCAGACCGGCGGCAAACAAAGTAATGCCCACCGACACTTTTTGCCGCAGGGCAACGAGGATAAGAACAAAGATGACAAGCAATTTCACGGTGGCCATGAGGTAATATCATGTAGCCGGCAGGAAAAAGCAAATATTCTCTCGGAAGGTTGTTGTTGACGGTCGTTTATTTTTTAATAATTTGCATCCAATAAAAACGACTGAAAAAAAATGACAGTACCTTCTTATAAAGTTATTACCCTTATAAACGGGCGCCCGGTCAAGCGAAGGGACGCAAAGATATCGGTTTTCGATAATGCTCTTCTCTACGCCGAGGGTCTGTTTGAAGCTTTCCTGGCTGTTGACGACCGGGTTATTCTTCTTGAAGAACACCTGCAAAGACTTTACCGGGGTTCCCGCCTGCTGGAACTAAAAATTCCCGTAACCGAAGAACTATTGACAACGTGGCTTTGTAAAGCCGCCCGGATTCATCCGGAACACATTAAAAAAATCCGTCTTACCGTGACCAGCGGAGAATCACCCAAATGGGTCGGGAAGCAGGGTAAACAGCAGGTAATTATCACGGCTTCGTCACATCAGATGCCGAGCCGGCCGTTCCGCCTTTATGTTTCAGATTATCGCCTGGACCAGAAATCACAATTCCGCCGCATTAAAACTCTTTCCTATATAACACATGCGGTTTCTTTAAAACAGGCTCATTCGAGAAAATGTGACGACGCTCTTTTATTAAATGAAGACGGTTATATCGCCGAGATTACCTCAGCCAATATCTTCTGGGTAAATAAGGGGAAAATCTATACTCCCCCTTTAACTTCCGGTTGTCTCGAAGGTGTGACCCGGTCAATAGCCATCGATGAAGCCCTGAAAGCCGGCTACCGGTTATTCGAGAAAAATAAGCGTATCCCCAACCTTCTTCAGGCTGATGAAGTATTTCTCAGCAGTTCTCTCAAATTGATACTGGGTATATCACAGATAATATTTCAAAATAAAAAATACGTTTTTAAAATCGGGCCTGTCACCAGACACCTTGCGAGATGTTTAAAAGAGCGGCTTCAGGTATAAGCCCTCACCATCATTGAACCGGGTTTTCCTTCGTTTTAATTCTCCGTTTTTAAATTGACTTGGTTTATAAAATATCTCTATCATGATTTGGTATGAAGAACGAGTATTTTTATAAAAATTCAAGAGGTAGAACAATGAAAAAGACATCCATCATTTTATTTATATTTATCTTGTTGATGCTGCCGTTTTTTAACAGCCGTGCCCAAATCGCTGAAAGAAGCGGTCAGGGTACACTTTTTGATATTCCCCCACGGAATCTGGTCGATATCCCCACTGCGGGGACTCTCCCCAGGGGTCATTACGATATCGGCCTGCGGGTATATTATAACGGCGGCGGCCTGGGCTATATTGATATCGGACTTTCCAACCGCTTCATGATGGGTATTTCCTACGGAGCCGAGGGAACTTTTTCCAATTATGAACCGACGTGGAACCACCGGATCGGCTTCGGCCTTAAATTTCGGCTGGTCGACGAGCTGGAATACTTCCCGGCGATAACGGTCGGTTATTCCGACCAGGGCTATGGTCCCTGGGTCAAAGAAGCTCGTCGCTATACATTTAAATCGCGCGGTTTTTACGCTGTCGTGAGCCGCAGTTTTTATTTCTATAAATGGACTTCCGGATGGCACGGCGGCGTCAATTACTGCATGGAAGACGACTATTATGGAGACAATGAAATAAATTTCTTCCTTGGTTTTGATGCCACTTTCAACTATAACATGGCTTTCCTTATCGAATACGATTTTGCCCTGAACGATGATAAATCGTCATCCCCCATGTCCGGCAAAGGCCGGGGATACCTGAACTTCTCAGTAAAGTGGCTGTTTACGGATAACCTCGAGCTGGAACTAATGGCCAAGGACGTCCTGGTAAACCGCTACGAAGCCGACACTTTCGCCCGGGAAATACGCCTGACATATATTGATAGTTTCTAAATAAAAAAAGCGTTCTTATTAAGAACGCTTTTTCCCCTGACCAGGGCTTTTCTATAGGCCGAATTTACGCCATTTCGAAATAACCATTGCGGCGAAATCGCCGACCGTTTTAACGACCTCCCGGCGATATTTTTTTGCCTGTTCAAGGTCAAAATTCGGATAACCCTCATCTTCTTTGTACAATAATATACTTCCCGGTACCGGGTACACATCAGCCCCGGGGCGATAATAATAAGCCAGTTCCGGGTCATAAGTATCGACATCGGCCAGACCCGGGTCGATAGTCTGCACCATGGCGGTTTCATCGGTACCGGCATGACCGCCGATATGGCCGAAAAATTGTTCGGTCATCCGGGCACACAATTCCCACCAGTGAATAACAGCGATATTGCACTTTTTGTCCTTGTGAAATTCAAAGGCGACTGTTTTTAAAGAGGCATTATTGCCGCCATGACCGTTCATAAGAATTATATTCCGGAATCCGATATCCGCCAGAGAATCGAGGATGTCGCGGACATAACGTTCGAAATTTGCCGGTCTGACGGTGACGCTGCCGTTATAGCGATAAAGCGACCGGGTAATACCGTAGTTGACAATGGGGGCGACCAGGGCGTCGAGACGTTCGGCAATATCCAGAGCAATGATTTCAGGAATCAAGTTATCCGTCCCCAGACAGGAAGAACCGTGGGCTTCGACCGTACCGACAGGAAAAATGACGGTATCAATTTTACGGGGCACCAGCTCCCGAACTTTAAGCCAGTTTAATTTTTGCAGTTGTCTTTCCATCACGGCTCCAGTTTAGCCAGAATACGTTCCATGACAATTTCAGTCTCGTGGGCGGTTTTTTCATCACCTTCGAAACGGTACTGGTTGATATCCCGAGCCATCATCTCAAGTTCTTCGTGAGTCTCCACGGCATACCATATTTCCAGTTCCGACCAATGCAGATTTTTTTGGGTAAAAGCCTCGACAACCTCGGAATAAATCGACGGCGATTTCCAGTCGAACTCGGCCAGCTTGATTTTATAGCCGTTGGACTTGCCGATGATATAATACCGTCCCTCCGGGGTAGGACCGAAAACGACATCCGAGGATTTCAGCATTTTGATTGCGGTTTTCATCATTTTTGCGGTGATGGTGGGCGTCCGGCTGCCGATTAAAAGAACATTCTTATACCCGGCTTCAAAACATTCCAAAAAAACTTTTTCTATCCTTATTCCCCAGCGTTCTTTAGTCATTTCATAAGACGAGAAGCGATTTTGAAAATCCTCAACTCTTTTACCCTTCAGTTTACCGGTGATATAATCGAGGATAATTTTGACCAGCCGTTTGCGGTCAGGCATATCAATATAATAAAGCCGAACATCGGCACTATTGACTTCCAGGGCATTATTAATGGTATCGGTGATAAACGCCTGGTGGAGAAAACAAAGTTCATCACCTTGAATAGCCGGACCGAAATCCATCGAGGAACCATCCTCGAACGGTTCCTGGATACAGATAGCTATTACCGAATCGTTTTTCTTCTTGGGTGGCATATCAAAAAAGTATCTTAATCCTTTCTCGTTTAGAAAAGAATATAAAAACAGGTTTTACAGTAGTCAAGCAAAGCTGAAAATAAAATATTTTTTTTTGATGCTCATCAGGCGGAGATAATAATAATTATCAGAACAGATTAAATATTTAGATGGCTTCAGGATATTTTCGACATTTCAATCAGCATATCTTCGGGTCCCACCACCCCCTGCAAAATTCGCTGCACTTTACCGGACGAATCCAAAAGCAAAGTTGTCGGCAGGGAATAATGTTTCAAGCCAAAACGTTTCATGAACTCTCTGGTTTCAGGTGAGCCGGCGGTTTCCAGTTGCAGTTTAAGGGCTATGAACCGGGTGGCGGCAGCGGCAACACCGGCGTGACCGAACGTTTTCTTTTCCATGACTTTACAATTAACACACCAGGTAGCCCAAGTATCTATCAAAACCGGTTTGCCCTCCCGTTGAGCCCGCGCCAGAGCGCTTTCGAGATCGGTTTCCCATTCAATCAGTGATGTTCCGTCACCGGTTGCCGTCGCGACCGATAAGTTCGGCCACTGACCGGAACCGGGATAAAGCAGACCGGGCCAAATCAGAGCCCCGGCCATTAAATAAAGACCGGCAACAAACGCAAGGATACCAACGAATTTTTTCAAACGCGGGAAAAATTTTGCCTCCGGGGTAAGGTGGTCCAGTCCGCCTCCGAACACCCCCAGGGCTATCAGAACCAGCCCACCAAGCAGCGCCGTAATAACGGGTGCGATAAGGGTTCTTAAAAAATAAAGGGCCATCAACAACAGTACAAAACCAAAAAACTTCTTAACCGACTCCATCCACTCTCCTGACCCGGGTAAAGCGTTGATTGCCGAAGAAAATGTTCCCAGGATGATATACAACGTGCCCAGACCAAGAGCAAAGACGAATAAAACCAAAAAACCAATTACCGGGGAACCATGGGTAGCAATATATAACAGAATACCCGCAACGAAGGGACCCACACAGGGAGAAACGACCAGGGCCGCCACAACACCGAGGATAATAGCGCCCGTGATACCACCGCCGGTATTGACGGTACCAAGTTTCTGCCTCAGGGAACCGGGCACCTGCAACTCAAAAAGGCCGAACATCGATAAAGCAAAAATAACAAAAACCACCGCAATAGCGGTTATTACAAACGGGCTGGCCAGCCAGGCGCCGAAAACACCTCCCACCAGGGAAACAACCAAACCCATCACCCCGTACACGACCGCCATGGAACCAACGTAAAACAGTGATAACACAAATCCTCGTCCGACTGTCCGTTTCTGACCGGCAAAGATACTGACCGTGATGGGTATCATAGGATAAGTACAGGGAGAAAAAGATAACAACAACCCGGTTACAAAAGCCAGTCCCAGAGCCATGAAATATCCCCAGAAACCATATTTATTTATGAGGTGCTGTAAATCGGAAACTTCTTCAACGGGAGTTTCCAAGTTCGGTTCGTGCTTGCCCAAAGATGACAAACGGGCAAAAATATCCTGGTTTACGGGTCCTCCTTCTTCACCGACAGCTATAATCAGGTCGGCGGTATCCGTTTCCGGAGGGCGGCACTCCAGATTATTGCAGGGTTGATAAGTAAACCTTACCGGCAGAACATACTCACCGGGTTCCAAATCTTCAGCCAGGCTGATTTCAAAGGGGATGATAATCCGTTCATGATAAACCGACATTTCCAGTTCAGCCAGGAAAGCATCGAACCCGGGCGGATAAATGATATTCTGCGGTGTCAGACCGGGAAGGGTATCAAAGGCAAGAGCCGCCGGAATGAGCCACTCCTGATAAGGCCGGGCGGAGTTGATATGCCAGTTTTCTTTAATTTTTATTACCGTGGCTGCCGGGTAGGTTTTGCCGGGTTGGGCGGCAGTAACCGAAAAAACCGAAGACACTTCGGCCAGTTGTTCGTCAGCGACCGGAGTGAAAGAAAAGGGAATGACGCTATCAGATAGAATGTTGCCCGCTGGAATAATTGATATCATCAAAAAAAGCGTCAGATAAATGTTGGCACGGAAGGAAGCAGTTTTTTCAGCCATATAAATCCTCAATACAGGATGTTCTTTATAAATCAAGCCGGGACGGCAAAATTATTCGAGCAACCAAATCATTATCCAATATTACATAAAAAAGAAGGAAAAGTTCAAGAATTTATTTCTTATTGCGGATATGTTCGATGATTTCGCTTTTAATAAGCTGGGTTAGTTTATTGGGATCAATTTTGGCGGCGATTTTAGCAGCGATACGTTCCGCCAGCTCCAGGGTAAATTGACGTGTAAACAGGTTGATTTGTTCCGGGGTGACTTTTTCCAGCTTCTCTTCCCAGACCATCTTACCTTTCGCGGCCGGTTTAGCCGTGCCGACCTCATCAAGAACCATGGTCTCCGGTTCATCGGAACGAATGCGCTCGACTTCTTTCTTGAATTCATCGATAAATTTTTCAACGCCGGCCACGGGTGGTTTAACGGGATTGAAACCCGCTTCCGGTTTCGAACCTGGCGGAGGGGTTATCGGGTCAACCATTGCCGACGGTTCGGTAAAGGATATTTCCTGAGAATCCGATGTCTGAGGTGATGGCGAGGGGGGTTTGGAATTGTTAGTTTTACTGTACTCTTCTTGCATGGAATTAACAAACCAATCATAGTCATGAGCCCGTTCTTCTTGTTCAGCATTAAAGGTACTGGGATCCTGTAAACCATACTGGTCGGACATGATTTCCAGTTTGCTGGTTCCGCTCGTCCCGGGTTCGAGTTTGGCCTTGGCAGGCTTACGTATTATTTCACTGCTGTCCTCATCAATCATCAGCGATTCGATTTTCGTATGTTCGTCAGCTTCTTCCCGTTCATGTTCAAAATGGTCAAAACCAATCATTTTATCGGCGTTTTTCGGCTTCGGAGATTTATTTACTTTTATCTGGGTGGTTTTATTCATTACTTCGGAACCGGTAATTTGAAGATTATCCCTGGTATCTATACCCAGAGCGGCATCGAGAAGTTCGTCTTCGAGACTACCACCGGCAACCGGATTGGCCGTTGCGCTTTTATCATCATTAACAGCCTGACCGGAAAAGATCCGCACTCGCTGCACCAGCTCCTGGGGATCAAACGGCCGAGGAATGATTACTTCTTCGGGAAACGGCAGATCGGTTTTCCCGGTCCCGGCAAAGAATAAAAGAGGTACGGAAGCTGTTTTGGGGTCGTTCTTTATTTTTTCGTAGAGCGGACGTTGGTCCTGACAATAAAGGTCGGCGCTGACCAGTAAAAGGTCGGGGGTGGTGAAGCTCAGTATTTCCATGGCCTTATCGGCGCCGGCAACGGATATAACTTCATAACCGTTCTGCCTGAGTATATTTTCAGCGACACTTCGAATGGCCTCCGTTGCCTCCACTATCAAGATTCTTTTATGCATAATCTTCGCTCTTACTTCTCTTCCTTCTTTTTTTCATGGGCCAGCTGTGAGGAGGCTTCGTCAAGAAACTTGCGGTCACTTTTACTGATATTTTCAATGCCGACCTCGTTTATCTTATCCAGGATAGCATCCACCCGTTTCATTATATCTTCGGCTTCCATCCGGTTTTTATTGAGTTTAGTTTCCCTTTGATTATAACGCAAGTTTTTATATTTACCGATCAGCCTCGTCAGGCGCCAGTCGCTTTTGAGATAAATAAGGCCGTATAAAGCGCCGCCGAGATGCGCCAGGTGAGCCACGTTGCCCGCCGAAAATAGAAAACCGAGAAGCATCATACCCGGAATCGCCCATTTAACTTTAATGGGAAAGAGAAAATACAGATAAAGATAACGGTTCGGGAACATTATCCAGTAAGCCGTCAGGATGCCATAAATCGCTCCCGAGGCACCAATCATGGGGATGGATTGAGAGGGCAGGAAAATAAGGGTCAAGACCGCTCCGGCCAAACCGCAAATAAGATAGAAACGACCAAACGCCCGGGAACCCCATGTGTATTCAATTTCAGTCCCGAACATCCACAGGGCAAACATGTTAAAAAAGATGTGGCCGAAACCACCGTGCAAAAACATATAAGTAAGAATCTGATAGAATCGATTGGGAAATTCGGAATAAAAAGCCGCAGGGGTCAAACCCAGAATATAAGTCAATCGCGGAAAAATCAATTGGATGATAAAGACGCCCAGGTTGATGACCAGCATCCACTTGATAAAAACCGACAACTTTCCCGGTCCTATTCTAAGCCCGGAGCTCATGGAATTCCATTTATAGTGATTATAATTCATTATATTACACTATCGGTCAAAATACGAGTTCATTAAAGGATAAAATACTCCAAACATGGTACTAACAGTCATCACCGGCCGACTTTCGGGATTTTCTACCGGTAACCTCTTTTTTATCCTCCACCGGAGGCGTACAGGAATTACCAAGTCAGCTTTTTACCCCGAAACGGGGTAATATATTTGCTACCAATATATACCAGATTATAAGAAAAAATACGAGAAATAACAAATCTTTCAGGAAACTCATTCAAACTCCTTGGCTTGAGAGAGTAATTTTACTCTTCATTATATAAAATCCTCGAAAACATATAAATGTTCCAATTTAATGAGGGATAAAGTCTTATTTTAGTCCGGGCACAAAAAAACCGGATTGGTTGATTCCAACCCGGTTAATAATAACTTGAAATCTAAACCATGACTTTATCAAGGCGGGAAACCAGCTGGGCTTTGGGGACAGCTCCGACTATCTGGTCCACCATTTTACCGTCTTTAAAAAACAACAATGAGGGAATGGACATGATATTGAATTTTCCCGCCACCACTTTATTGGAATCCACATCCATTTTGGTAACTTTAACGCGGTCCGACATTTCGCTGGCAATTTCTTCAAGAATGGGGGCAATCATTTTACAGGGACCACACCAGGTCGCCCAGAAATCCACCAGTACCAGTTTATCTGATTGAAGAACCTCGGTTTCAAAAGAATCATCAGTAATATTTATAGGTTTGCTCATCAAAAACCTCCGAAATATTTTAATTTGTACTTTACCTAGTAAACAAAAAAAAATATACCTTGTTCCCTTATAACTGCTACCATAAAAAAACAAATATATTTTAAAATAAAAAAAATATCAACCACTAAGTATAAAATTATCAGGACCAGGTCGGGTATCGATTTATAGCTCCGGCACTTTCTTTTTTTTCTTTTTATAACTAATCCGGTTGAACGAAAAAACCTGGTCAGCGAAAGCCTCGAGCCGGGTTTCCTCGCCGGAATCCCGAAGACCTTCATAGCTGATATTCAGCCAGGGAATACCTTTTAAATCTTCGGACAATTTTCTTGAAAGGGAACTGACCACCGTTCCCGGCATGCAGTTAAAAGGCATGGCGTTGACAATACCCGAAGCTCCCCTGGCCGCCATTTCCATCGCTTTCCCGATAGTCAGTACCGCTTCTCCTTTATAATCCAGGGAGATATAATTCTGAGCGTATTTCAAAATTTTCTCCACCGGGTAATCATGGCGGATTTTAAAATGCCGGCCGAATTGTCTCAACAACCGGTGCTCGTAATATTTCTGTGTCCAGACCTGCAGACTTCCGGAAATGAAGTCCTTTACATGATGATTTATTTTCGAATCATTACGGTATGTCCACGAGGTATAAAGCGGCCATTCGGAGAAAGTCGCCAGCCATACCTCCAGGCCGAGTTTTTCCAGTTTCGTCACCAGGTGATTATTGGAGAAACGATTGTTGCGCAAATAAATTTCACCCACTACCCCGACCATGGGTTTTTTTTCGTCGCGGCGTTCTATGTTATTAAACGCCCGGCCGGCCTCCTCCGCCAGGTCTTCCAGCGATTCATCTTTCACAACAGCCTGTTCCATCCGCCGGAGGTAATGATAATATAACCGTTCGGTATCTCCCTTTCTGATTTCATAAGGCCGCGTCTGGTGCCGCATTTTGATAAGACCGTCCACGAAGACAATCCCCTTCCAGGCGACTTTCCTGAAATCGGTTCCGCCCAGACCGAATTGGGCATACCCGTCTTCGGAATTAGGTGAATAAATAGGTATATGATTGTATCCCAGTTCATCGAGAATCATCCGGTGAAATTGCCGGTACAAACCAAAACGGCAGGGACCGCCGGCGCCCGGCATGAAGAAAACCGAACGTTCATGGTCGAAATCCGGCGACTTGATTTTCTTTATCATATCACCGGTGGTAACAATACAGGGGAAGCATTCTTTCCCGGTCGTAAATTTTTTACCGAACTCGAGAGTTAAATCATCAGGTTATCAAGTACTTGCACATTTAAGCCGCACCGCTCCATGGCCGCCCTTACCGGGTAAGCATGGTCGCACATATTGGGGATATAAATAATTTTTTCAAAAGGATGAAAGCTGT
>JAQUSF010000153.1 GCA_028715215.1 Candidatus Zixiibacteriota bacterium | reverse complement strand
ATCAGGGCTATAACACATATTACAGTTTTCACTTGCTAATCCGAACCAATAATTTGTTCCTTAAATTCACCAGCAGTCAGGAAGTAATTAAAGATGCCGGTAACTAAAACGGAACTAAAAAATTTAAAATCGTTGTGGAGTAAAAAAGGACGCCGGGATTACCGGTTGTATCCGGCGGAAGGTGTGCGTCTTTTGGAAGAAGCCCTGCGACAGCGTGTTTTCCCCGAAAAAATCTACTACTGCGAAACCCGCCTGTCGGCTCGTGAAAGGAACCTTTTGATAAAATTTGAAAGCCACCGGGTTATAAGCCGGGCCCTGACGGAAAAACAACTGGAATATCTCAGCCAGACCCAAACGCCGCAGGGTCTTGTCGGGGTTTTCAGCCTTCCGGCAATAGAGCCGACCGAACTTTTGCTCGCTGGAAATCGTAAGTTATTATTGTGCGAAAATATTTCCGACCCGGGTAATCTGGGGACACTCATTCGTTCCGCGGCGGCCTTTGCCTTTGACCTGGTAGTGCTGAGCGGAGGAACCGCGGAGCCGTATAATCCCAAAGTGGTGCGTTCTTCGGCCGGGGCGATTTTCGGCATGAAAATTTTAAAAGTGGCACTTAAGGTTCTTTTAACGTTGGTCAAGAAAAAAAATATTTATATAATTGGCACGAGCCCGTCCGGCGTCGAGGATATGGACAGACTGAGAGGTTTTCTTGAAAAACGCTGTTTTTTGCTGGCGGTAGGCTCGGAAGCGGACGGGCTGTCCGAGGCGTTGCTGGCAAATTGCGACCGGGTTGTTCGCATCGCTCACGGAAACCAGGTGGAGTCGTTGAATGTCGCCGTTGCCGGGTCAATCGTTATGAAACAGGTTTATGATATTTTAAATAGAGAATAATATGGTAAAATTGAAAATTTTATTTTTGGTTCTGGGGCTTACCGTTGGAGTCGGCAATCTGGCCGCTCAGGACATATTTGAAGTCGAAAAGGGTTTGTATTCAACTCGGGAACTGGAACTTCAGATTGACCCGGGGACGAATAAAAAACTGGTTATTAAAGCCGCTGTAAACCTGAATGGCCGAATTAATCTGAAAGCCGCCAACCAGAAGATGATAAACCTGGTGTATACGAAACAGGCGCGCACGGCGACCTGGTCGAAGGCGATGGACTATATCGACCTTATCAGTGTCGCTTTGGAAAAAGTACCTGAGGGGGTACGGCTGGAGATGCGGGCACCTAATCCGGCGCCATGGAAAAATGAAGCCGAATCGGGGATTGTCGAGGTTGAGCTGATGGTACCCCCGGGTTTAATGGTCGAGATTAATGCTACTTATTTTGACTTGATGGCGGTTGGGCCGTTCCGGGGAATAGTGGATGAAAATTCCCTGGGTCGTCATGATGTCACCGCGGTCACCGATGTTTTAAAAATATCAACTGCTAATCGTCGGGTTAACATCAACGATATCGGCGGTGAAATATCGGTGGCTACGACTAACGCGCCCATGGTGGCCGGGGACATTAAGAATGTCGTTGGTCAGGCCGTTTTCCGCAACGACGGCGGAGATATCAAGATTGATGGTTTTATCGGAGAGATAAACGTTAAAAATAATTTCGGCCAGATAAGGATATCCGATTTCATACCCACCGGCCAGGGCAATTATATCCGGGGTTTTTCCGGCCCGGTTGTTCTGGATATCAGGGACATGACCGTCGGACAACTGGTCGTCACCAACCGTTACGAGGATATCGATATAACGGTGCCGAATAACCTTTCAGCCTTCTATGCCCTGGTGGTCGATGAGGAAGGTACGATTGAGGTCAACAATTTTCCCTTTACCGCCGACCTCGTGCGGCGCAATCGTCTTAACCTGACTTCGGGTGGGGGTGAGGTTGAAATCAGCGCCTCCATAAGGGGGAAGGGTAATATTTATATCCGCGGGACAGAAGGAGAGTAAGTTTGCGAACGAAAAACAGTTTATTATATGGTTTGACATTTATTCTGGTCATTCTCTCGACCGGGCTTGTATCGGGCGAACGGATTTACCTGCCGGCGGGTGTTTTTTATTATCAGCCTTCAGCATCGGTTCTGGGGCTGGAAGCCGCCTGGGTCAATCCTGCCGCTTTTGGCAGTTTCTATCCCGGCGGTTTTCAATTGATGGCGGACCATCGCGACGGCGCCTTCGCTGACAGCTGGGGAGCGGGTGTTTGCCGGGACCGCCTGGCGGTTGCCTTCCGGAGACTGGACCTCGATGATGACCGGTACAAGGAATTTATCCTGGCGGGCGGTGTTCCCATCGTCGGCGAAACCTCACTGGGCTTGTCTTATCGATATTTCAATGATGGGCCGGGAATATATAACAACCGCCATTTCTGGAATATCGGTTTTCTTACCCGGGGGAAGGGCGTTTTCGGTTTTGCGGCTCTCTGGTCAAATATCAACCGGGGGAAAATCGGCGGTGAACGAACGTCGATGGAGCAACGCTACGGTCTGTCCTACCGGCCTTACGGCCCGAAGATTACCCTGTCGGTGGATATGTTTCTGTCAACGCAGAACAGCATCAAAGAGGCTGATTTTATATACCATGTCGAATATACCCCCCGTCCGGGACTTTATGTAAACGGCTTTGTCGATTCGGAAAAAAATTTTGAATTCGGTTTCAGGGTCAACCTGTTAAAATATTTTGTCGGTGCCCGGGGCGGTTTCAACGAGGATGGCGACCATCGCGGCACCACCGCTTTTTTTGGGGCAACCGCTTTGAAACAACCTTCCCTGATTAGTGAAACCTCGAGACGTCTGGCTTTGAGTGTTTCCGGGCAGGTTCAGGAAAACCCGCCGCAACCGGTCTTCGGCCGTAGTCGTACGCCATTTGCGGTTTTAATAAAGCAGCTTTACCGGGCGGCTGAAGACCCGAATATCAAGGAGGCGGTTCTTGACCTGAGCGACCCGGTGATGGGTTTCGGCCAGGCCCAGGAACTTCGGGAAGCCCTGGTTTATTTTAAAGGTAAAGGTAAACAGGTGACCTGTTACCTTGTTTCACCCCGTAATATCGCCTATTTTATTGCGGCCGCGGCCGACCTTATTTATATCTCTCCTGTGAGCCAGTTGAATCTGGTGGGGTTACGGGCGGAGCTGACTTTTTACGCCGGGACCATGGAAAAACTGGGGATCAAAGCCGACTTGATGCAAATCGGCGAATATAAAACAGCCCCTGAAAGATTTACTGATACAGCCGCCAGTGAGGCGAATCGCCGGCAGGTGAACCGGCTTTTGGATGACACCTTTGAGCAATTTGTCGCTGCCCTTGCCGAAGGTCGCCGGATGACGGGGGATTCGATAAAAAGTATTATTGATAACGGACCCTTTACGTCGGAAGAAGCCTTGCGGCTGGGGCTGGTCGATGGTCTGGTGTACCGGGAAGAGCTGAGTGAAAAATATCTTTCCGGTTTGCCGGAGATTACTTTTTATCGCTACCTTGAAGACACGTTGCTTAACGATGACTGGCGCCGGCCGCCGGTTCTGGCGGTGGTTGTTGCCGAAGGCGATATTACCTACGGCGGGGATGTCATTTCGCAGTTGCAGGGAGATAAAATGGCCACGCCCGCTCTTTTGAACCGGGCTTTCAATCAGGTTACCGGTGATGACCATGTCAAGGGAATTGTTTTTCGAATTAATTCTCCTGGCGGTTATGCTCTGGCCGGTGAAGATATTTATCGGGCGGTTGCGAGAGCCGCTGAGAGAAAACCGCTTTTGGTTTCAATGGTCGACGTGGCCGCTTCGGGCGGTTATTATATCGCCATGCCGGCGAAAAAAATCTTTGCCAATCCGGCTACCGTTACCGGTTCCATCGGTATCTATGGCGGTAAAGTTGATTTGAGTGGTTTGTATGAAAAGCTGGCTCTGCGAAAGGAACTCTATACCCGGGGGCGGTTTGCCGGCATGTTGAGTTATTCCCGGCCCTTTTCCGATGCCGAACGGGAAAAATATTTCAGTCATATGAAAGCCTTTTATGACCATTTTCTTAAGCTGGTGGCGGAGAACAGGTCGTTGCCGATTGATTCTGTCGACCATTTAAGCCAGGGAAGGGTCTGGACCGGGCGGGAAGCCCGGCAAAACGGCCTGGTGGACGAACTGGGCGGTTTGAAATCCGCTCTTGACTATATGGCTGACCAGCTCGAGATCGACCATTATAACATCGAAATATATCCTGTTCAGCGTCCCCTGTTCGTACTACCCGGCGGTTTCCTGATGAAAGCCG
>JAQUSF010000076.1 GCA_028715215.1 Candidatus Zixiibacteriota bacterium | reverse complement strand
AGCCAGTTCCAGCCATTCCCCGGGGCAATAGCGACCGGTTAAAATCAATTCTACCTCGTCCGGTTTTTCTTTTAAAAGCGGAATGACATCTTTGGGCTCAATCAACTTGAAATAAGTGGTTACACAGATTTCATCAAGGATGACAATATCATAGTTCTTACTTAAAAGGACTTCTTTAGCACGCATGAGTCCTTTATGTGCGTTGGCAAGGTCACTTTCGTCCGGGGGCTGTTTGCGGAAAACGAAAGCGTCGTTGCCAAACCGTTCCACCTTAATAAATTCCTGTAGCTTTTCAAGAGTTTTCAATTCACCATAGGGATGGTCTTTCATAAACATGAGTATGATTGTTTTCAAACCATGACCGGCCGCCCGTATGGCCTGTCCCAAAGCGGCAGTGGTCTTGCCTTTGCCATTGCCTGTGTAAATCTGGATATAACGTTTAATTCCTTGCATAATCAATTTCCCCTTCGTTCCCATGCTCTATGTGGGAACGAAGGAAAAGTCTTTTTGAAGTCCGGGACATCCATATTTTTAAATAATTCTTTTCTCAATCACAGATGCCGTTATAGTTTTCATAGGGCAGAACCCTTTAGCGGTTCTGCCTATTTATTCTTTATGTTCAAAACCAATCTTTCTTATCTTTTTCTCCGGCGGCACCATCAACTTTCTAATAGCCTCAAAAACAACTTTGAATTGACTGTCATATTTTTTCTCTAATTCCTCCAGCTTTCGCGTCAACTTTTCATTAGTTAACAAAAGAGTTCGTAACCTAACAAAGGTACGCATTATTTCTATATTTACCCGAACTGCTTGCTTGCTTTTTAATACTGACGAAAGCATGGCTACTCCCTGTTCGGTAAAGGCATAAGGAGGGTAACGTCGACCACCCCACTGACTTGAGGTCACAAATTGTGACCTCAAGATTGTATGTTCTTGTCTTGAAAGTCGGAACATGAAATCATCAGGAAACCTGTCAATATTTCTTTTTACAGCTTGAACCAGGACTTTGGTTTCAACACCATAAAGATCAGCCAGGTCACTATCAAACATAATATTATGGGAACGAACAGAATATATCTTATTTTCAATTCTAGAACTTGGTATTATAGCTTTTTTCATGTGCTGCCCTCTCTATATATTCCTTCCCATTTTCCAATTTTCCCCTTCGTTCCCGTGTTCTATGTGGGAACGAAGGAAAAGTCTTTTTGAAGTCCGGGACATCCATATTTTTAAATAATTCTTTTCTCAATCACAGGCGCCGTTATAGCAATATAACCGACCATCGAATTTGTAGCAGCCGCGTTCACCCGTTGTCTGGTACGGCACCGTCTGTTGTTTGCCGTTGGCGTAAGTGATGGTAATCGTCCCGGATTCGATAGTGCCCTGGATCGACCATGTACCGCTGGCGCGGCTCTGGCCGGCCTGCCCCCATTGCCCGGAACCGTAGTAGCCGGATTCATAGCTTTCGAAATAACTGCCGTCGGGACAGAAAGCGATCTGACTTTCCGACCCCCCGCCGCCGCTCAATGTCGAGCCGCCGGTATAGCTGTAATATTTGCCGGTAATTTGTTTGGCCAGGTCAACATCGCCGCCCGGCTTACCCGGAGGTGTTACCGCACCTTCCTTTTCGGTCGGCTTTGCGGCCTGAGCCGCCGCCCCCGCGGCATAATTCATGGTTCCATCTTTGGCGCTCAAGTCGATATCCAGACGAACATCTTTATCGATTAGATAGACCTCCATAACCTTATCGCCGACCTTAACCAGATAATGTCCTGGCAGAAGTTTTTTAAAGGCGTATTTCCCGAATAAATTACTGTTGGTATTGGCCAGAGCCTTGTTGCTGTCGGCATCGAACAGAGTGACGGTCTTGTTCGGTGCTGCCACCATCGATGATTCCCCTAAAAACCCATGAATTTTATAGGTTTTTTCCGCCTTTTTGGACGGCGGGTCGGCCAGGCCGGAAAGAGCCAAGGCGAAAACGGCGATAAAAATCGTTGATGCAATTGTGCGATTACCCATTATTACTCCTCCTTTTCGATGACAGTATAACGGCCCGGTTAATGCATATATAAATATACAATTATCCTGACCTTCGTATCAAATAGTATTTTTGCCTGGATCCACACTGTCTTTTATTTTCACGCTTTGCTCGGGAACGCCTTCCTGAACTCTCAGCGTTCACATTTATCTAAGACGCAGAGTGTCAAAAACTGCACTCTAAGACAGAATTTTGGCATGTGGTAAAAATTCCTTTTGGTGATTAATGAACCCTTAAGGTAGGTCTTTGACTTTTACAACCTTCTTATATCAATCGCCGAGGTCAAAGTTCCTGATGTTATAAGGAAATAAGCTATTAACGGTTCAATCTCCGGACATATCCCTTGAAGAAAGGCCGTCAAGATACATTTTTAAATAACGGTTCTCGATTTTCTTGCGATGAGTCAGCGTTCTGATGATGTCGCCTTCGGAAACCAGGCCGACCATCTTATCGCCCGAGATAATAGGGACATGTCGAATCCAGTTTTTATCCATGATGCCGGCAATATATTCGATGTCGTCATCGGGCAGACCGACGATTAAGTTGGTGCTCATGACATCGCCGATGCGCAGTGAATGATAGTTACCTTTCGTCTCGTGGATTTTTTTGAAGATATCCTTGTCGCTGATGATACCGACCAGCTTGCCGTCGGATTCCAGTACCGGCAGACAGCTTATTTTATGTTCGATAAGCAATTCCATGGCTTCTTCGATAGTGGTGGTGGGCCGGGCGGTTATGATTTCTCTGGGTTTGGTTTCAAGGAGGGTACTTACTAGCATAATTTACCCTTTCTGCTATATTGATGAATTTAATTTCAGATTATTTTTTTATAAATATAACAATTTAAATAACCATCGACAAGGAAAAGATAATTTCCCCGGTCTTTTTTAATTATTATTATATAACAGGTTAGCGATATCACCAGGAATCATAAGTTAAAAAGGATAGCCAAAAGGGGTGAAATAATATATCTTTTCCGGAAAGTGAAAATGAATGAAAGTGAACCTGCAATGATAGAATTAGCCGCCAGAGTTTATCGAGGCGAGGTGGTGGAGGCGCTTCATTTTGCCACCGTAGCAGTTCTCGATAAAAAAGGGAATCTTATCTATTACCTGGGTAATCCCGATGAAGATTTTATGACTCGTTCGGTGGTCAAGCCGTTTCAGGCGATGCCGCTGATATTATCCGGAGCCGCTGACCATTTTGGTTTTTCACCAAAGCAAGTAGCCGTTACCTGCGCTTCGCATATCGGCACTGATGAACATCGCGAAGTCGTTCTGTCCAATTTGAAACTGGCGGGAAATCGTCCCGAAGATCTTCAATGCGGTACTCACCTGCCCATATATATGACCATGCATAATCTCTATCCCACCGGGGGAGAGGAAAGGGACCCCCTGCGGCATAACTGTTCCGGTAAGCATTCCGGGTTTTTGGCGCTGGCCAGGTACCTTGGTGAAGATATTGCCTTATATCTTGACCCCGAGAGCCGCACCCAGCAGATGGTGAAAAAGGCGGTAGCCGAGATGTGTGAATACCCGCCGGAGAATATAAAGGTTGGTATTGATGGCTGCAGCGCCCCTGTTTTTGCAGTACCGATAAAAAACCTGGCTCTGGGTTTTAAGAAACTTGCTTCAGGAGAGGGTCGCACACCCGAATACGCCGCGACCGCCCAACGAATCCGGGAAGCCATGACCGCGCACCCCGTTATGGTTTCCGGCGAGGGACGGCTGGATTATGATATCAAGCGGTCTTTTCCCGGTAATGCGGTATGTAAAATCGGAGCCGAAGCTATCGAAGGAATTGGTTTTGCCGACCCGCCCCTGGGCATATGTGTCAAGATTCTTGACGGCAACCAGAGGGCGCTGGGACCGGTTTGTGTGGAAGTTTTCAAACAGCTGGGGATTATTAAAAATATTGATGACTATCCGCTTCTGAAGAGGTATATTAATCCGGAAATACTTAATTACCGGAAACTGGTAACCGGTAATATCGTATGTGATTTTAAATTGAGAAAAGCGTGAACTTCCATGCTGAAAGGACTGTTTAAAATCAATCACCTGGGCCTTGAGTATCACCGTCTGTATATCAAGGAGGTTACCTGAAACCGCCTTTGCTTCTGAACCTGTCTTGTTATCTTTATCAGCAAAGGAGGTAAAAGGTGAAAAAAGGTAACCAGCCGGCTGAACCCTATCGTATAAAATCAGTCGAAGCCATCAAGCTTTTGAGCCGTCATGAACGATTGGCGAAAATCAAGCAGGCAAATTATAATATTTTCAAAATCGATTCGGCCGATATCTATATCGACCTGCTGACCGACTCCGGCACCGCCGCCATGTCGAACAATCAATGGGCAGCGCTGATGCTGGGTGATGAATCGTATGCCGGGGCGCGCTCGTTCCGTCGTTTCGAAAAAGTCGTCAAGGACATTTTCCGCAAGGCCTTCGTTATCCCCTGTCACCAGGGACGGGTGGCGGAAAATATCATGTTCAGCACTGTCCTGAAAAAAGGTCAGTACGTGTTGAACAATACCCATTTCGATACCACCCGGGCTAATACTTTGCATAAGGGTGGCATTCCTGTAGACCTGCCCTGCGAGGAGTCGAAATCGCACGAACCACTGCCTTTTAAGGGTAATATGGACTGTCGCAAGCTGGAAGAGTTTATCCGGGAACACGGTGCGGAGACGATTGCCATGGTCATTATGACCGTCACCAATAATTCTTCCGGAGGGCAGCCGGTGTCGATGGCGAATATCCACGAGGTCTCGGAAATCTGTCAACGGTATAAACTGCCTTTTTATTTCGATTGCGCCCGCTTTGCCGAGAATTGCTATTTTATCAAACGTGATGAGCCGGGTTATGCCGGCAAATCCATCCCGGAAATTGCCCGTGAGATGTTTGAAGCCTGTGACGGGGTGATGATGTCGGCTAAAAAGGATGGTCTGGCTAATATCGGCGGTTTCATTGCTTTAAATGACGAGGAGCTTTATGGCCGGTTGACGGAGCTTTTGATACTTATCGAAGGCTACCGGACTTACGGCGGCTTGGCCGGCCGCGACCTGGAAGTTCTGGCGGTGGGTCTTCAGGAAGTCATGGATTTTGATTATCTCGATTTCCGCATTGAACAGGTGGCTTATTTCGGACGCAAGATTATCGAAGCCGGTATGCCGATAATCGAACCGACCGGTGGACATGCTGTTTTTATCGATGCCGGTGAGTTCCTGCCGCATATCCCGCCCGAACAGTTTCCCGGACAGAGCCTGGTGGTGGAATTTTACATCGAAGGCGGCATCAGGGTGGTGGAGATTGGCTCTTTGATGTTTGACAGTATCGACGAAAAAACAGGTCAAATCATCCATGCTCCCCGGGAACTGGTCCGCATGGCTTTGCCGCGCCGGGTTTACACCAACTCGCATATCGATTATATTGCCGAAACGGCTCATAGTATCGTCAACCGGAAAGATTCTCTGCCCGGGTATAAAATCATAAAGGAAACCAAATTCCTGCGTCATTTCACCTGTGACCTGGATGTCATGGTGCCCCGGGAGGAAAAAGTTAAACCGTAATTTTATTTACGCCAGGTCAATGCTTGCTCATTGCGGAGAAGCTGTGGCCGGAGACGTTTAATTGGCGCTAAATTCTTAACGACGAACCGTTAAAAAGGTAATGGTAGTAACGTAATAACGATTTTGCATGATGAGAGTCATTGTTATCTATTTCGAAGACGACCGTAATCGGCTCCACAAAAAGGTTAAATTTTATCCATGGAGTTATCTTGAATATAAAAAACGGTATCGTGGTTTTGTTTTTTGTTTTTGGTCTGCTGGGCATTTCGGGTTGCGTGAAAATAGAAACCGGACCTGAAACAGCCGAACAGAGAACCGAGACTTCGCAATTAAGAGCCCGTGATTTTAAGGTTAACTGGGTCAGCCGCTTTGACCGGGTTTCCCAGATTCAAAAAGCCGACCTGTTGCATACTTTAATCGATTCGGTTTCGATGAAATATTTTAATTATGCCCGGCAGGTAGCCGACCAGTGGCGCCAGGGGAATACCGGTCGGGGAACAGTGGTTCTGGATTCCGAGATGCGTGATATGGTCAACCGCTGGAATGAAGGTGAAGTCCCATTGCTGGATGCCTACGAAGAAGTGGTGGAATACAGTATAAGAGACCTTAATGACTCGGCTTTCTTTAATGAGGTGGCTTTGAAACATTTTAAAGATCATATAGAACTCTTTTATGAAATACGAAATAAGGTTTTTTACCCCTCCGGAACGGTTGAAGAATATGAACTTAAAATTGAGTTTTTAAAGAATCAGTTGAAGGGAAGAAGTTATAACCTCGAACGGGAGTTAGGGCGATACCGTTAATTATTGCAATATGCCGGAGGTTGTTTGCTTTTATGAAAAATAATTCAAAATTTCAGTTACTTTATATATACCTCGGATTTATTCTGATTGCTGAAAAGTAAATCCAAGCTATTATGGTAAAATAAGTTATCTTTCGAGTTAAGAATTTTATTAAACCCGGCAAAAATATTGCAGAAATTAAATATAACGGAAAATTGATAACTATTGACATTTTTACGGGAACTATATATAATTTAGAGGTTTATACAGAATAGGAGATAATTTATAGCACAACGGTTAATGATTTTTGTTACTCTTTTATAACAGGTGTTGAAAATAACGGCCCGATAACCGTCGCTGTAAATTACTCGGTTTATGGGCCGGGTTAATTGCCCGGTTGCATATGAAAATAGCTTTGTATAAATCTTTTTTTATTGGCTTCTTTTTATTTCTCCCCTTTGCTTCTTTATCAGCCGCTTCTGATATTGAGGTTATAACCTCCACCGCAACCGGTTTCCATTTCAAGTTTTTCAACCGGCAGGATTTATCCGACCTCTCTATAGATAACTTTTCCGATTCAAGTTTTACCTGGATAAAAAGTATCAAAGTAGGTATTCCTTATGGTACCCGGGTGGAAGTTGTTTCAGCCGAAGGACGGTCTTTGATGCCGGTGACCGGAAGCGATTTTTCACTTAAAAAGGAATCGTTTACCACTCGTCCCCTGGTAACGGTAACCAACCCGCTGACTATCCGCAACCGCCAGATGGTAACCGTCGTTATTGCTCCCGTAACGGGTTCGTCCGTTTATCAGGAAGTGGAAGTAAGGCTGGCCTTTACAGGCGGCAGGGAGTTACTGTCCGGGAAAGCCGGGAACGACCCTATATTTGACAGGATTTTCAGGGCGGTACTGGCTAATTACAATGAATTTAAAAATAGGGATTATCCTTTCTCCGTTTCGCGAAGTCTTGCCGCTGCCGATGAAAACCACCCCCTCTATAAAGCTGCGACCTGGTACAAGATGTCGGTGACCAACACCGGTTTATACAAGGTTACGGGTGCTCAGCTGGCCGCAGCCGGTATTTCTTTGAATAACCTTCGGTCGGATTCCCTTCGTGTTTTTAACAGTGGCGGTTTGGCACCTAGTTTTTTTAATGAAAATCCCAGACCGGCTTTTGAAGAAATAGCCATTCTTATTGAAGATGGCAATGACGGTATATTTAATCTAAATGATAATATCATTTTTTTTGGAGAAGCTCCCAGTCGCTGGGTAATACAAACCGGGGCATCAGTCAGATACGTTAATAACCGTATTACGGGGGGAAATAGCTATTGGTTGTGCGTTTCGGGTGATTTTTCCACCCCGGCGGTCAGGATGGCGACCAGCAGCGCCTTTTTAACAGGTTCTGAAAGCGATGTCAGCACCTGCTGGCGACGGGTTCATGTGGAACAGGATAATTTTCTGGCAGTGGACGATGACGGGCACCTTCGGGATTATTATCGTACCTATTGGTCAAAAACCACCAGCCTTTCTTTTTCAGTTTTGACACCGGGAGCCATTACCGGAGATTCAGCCTATATCCTGCTTAAAGGGCGAACCAATGGTTCTCTTGCGACCATCGGTTATATCGACCTGACGGTCAACGGCGTTCCTGGTTTGAATAAAAATTGTACCCGCTTCGACTGCCAATATTCCACCGAAACTCTGGTTGACGGCTTGAATAACATCAACCTGAGCTTGACCCCGATAAGTTCAAGTTTACCGCCGTATTTTGACTTTATGGATATGCAATATCACAGTTACCTGGTGCCGTATGGCGGAATACTGGATATCACTCTGGGCGAGCGGAGTGATGGCCGTTATCGACTGGTGATATACGATAATTTTACAGTCGAACCTTTGATTTTGGATCTTACCGACTCTCGGCATCCAGTAAGAATCATCGATTTTGAGCAGAATTCCGGGTTTATTTACGCCGGGGTTGACCTGGAGTCGGGGAGTCACAACCGTTTTTATTCAGGGCAAAGCAATCTGGCCATGACGCCGGCTTCGATTACCCGGACGCAGCCGAATAAGCTACGCCGAAACGACCATCAGGTCGATTTATTTATCATTACCTCGACAGGTTTTGCCGGCGGGGTGCAGGAATATGTCAACTATCGACAGGCACAGGGTTATTCCGTGGAAGTTGTCACGGTCGAAGATATTATGGAAAATTTCGGTTATGGTTTTTATGACCCGGTGGCGATTAGAGATTTTTTAAAGTTCGCTTTTGAAAATTATCCGGCCCCGGCACCGGCGGCGGTCCTGTTTGTCGGGGATGCCAATTATGATTTTATGAACCGTCTGAATACCAGTGTGCCCAACTATGTCCCTGTGTTTTTGCACCCTTATAACCAGTATGATTATACCTATAACGATGATAATTACGTATATTTCGGTGAATACGGTATTCTTGACGGCGACACCAGCTTAAGCGGCCTGGACCGCGGGTATGATATGCTGACCGCCCGATGGCCGGTTAGCAGTATAAGTGAAATAAATGTATTGATGGATAAAATCAAACGTTATGAAAGGCCGGACAATTTCGGTTTCTGGCGGAATAACATAACCCTGGTGGCCGATGATGAACATGCCGGCAACGACCACACCCAGTATTTTCATACCGCTGATACTGATACCCTGGGAAGGCGCTTCGTGCCAAGGTCCTTTAATCTGAAAAAGATTTACCTCTGGGAATATCCGATGGTCAACCGGGAGAAACCGGCGGTTAATAAGGAAATTATCAAGGCTTTTAATCAGGGTGCCCTTTTGGTTAACTATGTCGGCCACGGAAATCCCAACGTATGGGCTCACGAACATGTTTTCCAGAGAACATCGGATCTGCCGCAGTTAACCAATTACGACCGCCTGCCGATGGTCATTGCCGCCTCCTGTGAAATAGGTTTTTTCGATGACCCTGTTCGGGAAGGTATGGGAGAAGACCTTCTGGCTCTGCCGGGAGGCGGGGCAGTTGGTGTCCTGGCGGCTACCCGGTTAGTCTATGCCTCCGATAATAAGGCTTTCAACCAGGCGGTTTATAACGTGTTACTTTACGATGATTCACTGACAATCGGGGAAGCTATATATACCGCCAAGCTTCAGCGGCAATATAATATCGATTCGACCATCTCCAAACTTGAAAATGACCGGGCTTTCGTCTATCTGGGTGACCCCTGTTTGAAACTGGGAAAACCCCGGCATCGGGTGGTTTTCGAAAATTACCCCGACAGCCTGTCGGCTCTGGGACGCGCCCGGGTAAGCGGAAGGATTCTTAATAGCAACGGGGAGACCCTGAATAAGAACGGCGTCCTTTTAATAAATGTCTATGATTCGGAACGCGAGAAGGTTTACCGGGTCGGCTCGACTGAGATTTTGAGATATCATATCGAGGGCCCACTGGTTTATCGCGGCTCAGCGTCTATTGCAGGGGGGGAATTCGATTTTGAATTCATTACCCCGCTGGATATAAATTACGGTGGCCAGAGTGCGCGGATTATCACTTATGCTGTTTTTGATTCGACTGACGGTATCGGTCTGGTGGATTCCATTCCCATTTCCGATTCCGTTGTCGTCAGTTCCGATACCACCGGCCCCCTTATTACTTATAATTTTGCCGGAAGAAGTAATTTTATCAGTGGCGATGTCATCACTACTTCGGAAACGCTTCAAATTATGCTGACCGACTCCTCCGGTATTAACCTGGTAGGCGGACTGGGTCATGGAATAACACTGGAAATCGACCATCAGCAGGAAAATCTTATCAATCTGTCCGGCTATTTCGAATATGAGAAAGATGATTTTACCACCGGTATGTTGACCTATAAGCTAGATAATTTATCATCGGGCGACCATCATTTTAAAATTAAAGCCTGGGATAATGCCAATAATTCCGCCTCGGTGTCGTTTTCGGCGCAGGTGGTCGGGCAGGGGTATCTGGCTATTAATAATCTTCTTAATTATCCCAACCCGATGAACGGAAAGACTACTTTTTACTTTGAGTTAACCCAGCAGGTGGAAAAATTTTCCCTGGCGATTTATACTCTTTCAGGGAAGCAGATCCGGAGTTTTAACCAATATGGATTAAATGCCGATAATTATCCTAACCATGATTTTGAGTTAAATTGGGATGGACGAGACGCCGAGGGCGACCGGGTCGCCACCGGTGTTTATATCTATAAAGCCACGGCTGTACCGGTATCCGGGGAACCCGTGGAATCTTTTGGAAAAATAGTTGTAGTTAATTAAATATTTGGAGTCTCAAATGAAATTTAAAAAAGCAATTGTTGGCACCGTGGTACTGCTGTTGGTCTTTGCCTTTGCTTCCCAGAGTTATGCTGATATTTCCGGCGCGGCGGTTCTGTTTTTAAGGATTGCCGCCGGTTCGCGGGCTTCGGGTATGGGCGAGGCTTTTGTTGCGGTTGCCGATGACGCTACCGCTACACATTGGAACCCGGCCGGGCTGGGTGCTTACCCCCTGGCGGACTCCTGGATACAGAGTAACATACCGCTCCAATATCGTCCGGTTACCGGTATGGCCGTAACCAGTGATGGTGGCGATAATTATATGGACTATGATATTTGGATGCTGACCTCTAAGGGACTGGTCCGTTATGATAATAAAAAATGGTATCTCTCCGAAGTTTTTGATACCAAGACCGACGATGAGGTTAGTAAAATCGTAGCTTCTTATTTTAATGTCAAGGAAGAAGAGAAACTCAACCGGATGGTCAGGAAAGTGGCCGAAGCCAACAGCAAAATGACTTATGAAGAGCTGGTAGCTTTGAAGGATAAAATCCTGGCCGATGTCCCCGGTGACTATAAATATCGTGAAGCCCTGGTAAAGAACCTGGATTCCGTTCTGGTCGGATACGACCGGTGCAAGCTCAAATGGGATAATATCCTCGAAGCCGACAAGTTGTATCGGGACGGCATGAAAGACAGTGTGCTGGATAAAAACGAATCCGAAAAAATTTATTTCGCCCTTGATAAGGCTCATGCCCGGTTCGTACTGGAAGAGTTGTTAGTTCCCTATGCCGTTGCTTTTGAAGGGGCATTTTCCGCTATCGTTTCTAATGGCAAGAGCCTGATAATCGGTACCGATAACGGCCTGGTGGTTTATGACGGGAAAACCTGGCAAACGCTTGTGTCCGACAACGGATTGCCCTCGAATAATATTCTTTCTTTGTACCCTGTAGGGAAAAGAATCCTGGTCGGTACGGATAACGGCTTTACGGTTTTCAACGGCCTGTCCATCGATACTGCTTTTTCAATTGGGGCGCCGAAGGGGAGGATAACGGCTATAGGAGCCGGTGGCATGGATAATATTTTTGTCGTTGCGGATAACGACCTTTATCATTTCGACGGTACCGGCTGGACCAACAGTTTCATTTATACCGTTGCTCTGGAAGATACTCCGGTGAAACTGGCTGAGCAATTCGCTGTCTATGGTACGGCCGCGGAAAAAGAAATGTACCTGGCCAAAGTTGAACAGTTGAAGACACTTCAGCCAATAGCCCCGGTAAAACCCGTTGAACCCGCAGCTGATTCCGCCGGCAAGCAACCTTCACCCGACCAGTCAGGTCAGACTTCCCCGGTGGACAGCTCCCGGACAAAAGAAGAACTGGTATCGGCGACTCAAATTCGGCTTCCTTATGTGGCGGAATTAAAAGGCACGATAAAATCTATTTTTGTGGGTATTGAGAAAAAACTCTGGCTGGGTACTGACTACGGCGTGATGGTTTTTGACGGCAGGAAGTGGGAATTACCCGGTTATCGCAGCCATGTGGCGGATACGCCGATGACGGTCACGAATCTGGCGATGCTGAGAAAATACAACAAACCTGAAGAGGCTGGGGTTTATATTGAAATTTTAAAAAGCCTTAATGACCTTCACGGTGATACCATTCAACCCGGTACGGCGGTTAGAATCTATGCCAATCCCGCCGCTGCTCCGGTGAACAGTATTACCCAGTACAATGATAAAGTCCTGTTTGCCACCGCTGAAGGTTTGCTTGAAAATGATAAAGGGCAGTGGAGTCGTTCCGGAACCCTGGACCTGGGAAAAGTGCAGTCTCTCGAATTGCAGCGCTCCCGGGATGAAATCTGGGTGGCGACCGATGACCGGGTCGTGGTCAGGGCAAAGGGTCGCAGTGAACTGACTTTCATGCATGTCAAATGGCTGAAAGAACTGGCTGATGATATGTACTACGAATTCTTCTCTTACGTTAAAAGCCAGGGCGACTGGGGTACGCTGGGATTGAATGTAACCTATATCACCTACGGCAGTTTCATTCGAACCGGGGAGTCAAGCTCGGAAGAGCTGGGCAAATTCGATGCTTATGACCTGGCGGTGACACTGTCTTACGGTACTTCGCTGACCAGCCGTCTTAAGGGCGGCGTGTCTATCAAGGGAATACATTCTCACCTGAGTGAGGTGGGGGCCGGACTGGAAAAAGGCGACGGCATAACCTGGGGTTTTGCGGTTGATGCCGGGCTGTTATATCATATGACGCCGCGTTTAAACTGGGGTCTGGCGGTTACCAATTTCGGCCCGAAAATGCAGTATGCCGACGCCGCCCAGGCTGACCATCTGCCGCGCAACCTGGCGTTCGGTTTCTCTTATAAGCTGATTCAGACTAATTACAATCGTTTGCTGGTTACGGCCGAGCTCAATAAAATGCTGGTCGGGCTTGATGACGGTCTTTCGGAAGAATTTAAAGAGATGATTTTTGCCGGCGGAGCCGAATACACCTACGCCAATCTTCTTTCGGGACGACTCGGGTACTATTATGACCAGGAAGGTCAGCTTAAGTATCTAACTCTGGGCATGGGTGTTAATTTATTCGATAAATTTAAGTTTGACTTTGCCTATATTCCGAATAATGATGATGTGGCTCTGGCGAATACGTTGCGCATGTCGTTCTCGTTGCTGCCGTAATAAAAAAACGGAGGATGGTGTTTTTTGCATAGGATGCACGGTTTACGGATAATAATATTATTTCTTATTTTCGCCGCGGCGCAGGCCCCGGGGGCTTTTGCCGCGGACGATTTTATTTCCGGGAAAAAAGTCGTTATCGACAGTCTCCCCACGAACCTGGCCACTTTCGGTTTTACCGTGGCCAATCATCCCAATGAGCGGCTTAACCTGCGGCATACTGCTCGTTCGGAAAAATCCCTTGTTCTGCCGGGGCGGTCTCTGGCTGCCGACTTTGACACGACCATTAATGTCCTGGTACTGCGTTTTAATTTCGTAGAAGAAGTGGAGGATAATCCGTACACGACCGGCAGCGGCATTATGAATCTCAAACGGCCGCTTTTGAACCCGGTTGATTCGGCCGCTTATTTCGATTCCGCCGGACACTGGGTGGACCCCCCGCCGCACGATTCCCTTTATTTTGACGCTCATATGAAAGCGCTGAACCGCTACTGGGAGACGGTTTCCGGCAATCGGCTTTCCCTGACCTGGGATATCTTTCCTCCCGGCCGTGATTCGGTTTACCAGTTGCCGCACGAAATGGGTTATTACGGTTTCTGCAGCCTGGATTCAATCGTGCTGGGCCTGCAGAGGTTTTTTATCGATTGTATCCATCGGGCTGATTCGGCGCACATATACAACCCGCAGCATCCGGATATAGATTTCAACAATTACCAGGCGATAATTCTTTTTCACGCCGGTTCCGACCGTCAGAACGATATTGGTTTCCCGTTGACCTGTGCCGACCTCTTTACCGGTTACATTCGTTTCCTGGATACCTCGATTGTCGTCGATAATGGTGCCGGCCTGGTTAATTCCGCCCTGATGATGCCCGAAACTTCTTCTCAGGATAACCGGGCTACCGCTCTTAACGCCGTGATGGCGCATGAATTCGGTCACCAGCTGGGTCTGGTTGATTTGTACAGCACATATGCCTTTCCATTTATATCGTGTCTGGGGGATTTCGCCCTCATGGATTATAATGGTTTCAATATCGGCCTGGAGGTCCCGGCTTATTTTTCCAGCCCCCGGGTCGGGGCGGTATTCGGAGCCATGCCCATTTTCCCGTGTGCCTGGTCACGGGCTTACCTGGGTTTTGATGAAGTTTATGATTATCGTCAGGGGTCGGATATTCGCCTGGTGGCGGCTGAGGTGGCTTCAGCCGGGATAAAAATCGCCCGTGTGCCCATTTCCGAACATGAATATTACCTTATTGAAAACCGCCTAGATGATATTGACGGTAACGATACTATTTTTATCAAGCAGGATACCATTACCGGTGTTTTCCTGTGGCCCAAAAACCGCTATGTCGATTTTAACCGCGAGTATGACGCCCTGATACCTGGTTCCGGCATGGTTATCTATCATGTTGATGAAGCCGTGGCCTGGCTGTATTACCGTGACAGCTCCTTTACTTATAACAATTTCGAATTGAATGACCTGCAGTGGGACCGGTCACGACGCTTCATCAAACTGGTCGAAGCCGACGGTATTGAAGACTTTCACGGTTATTACCCGGGTGGTTACGGCAAGGAAGAAGACATGTTCCGGGAAGACCGCAACCATGCTTTCACCCCCAACACCAACCCGCCGGCAATAGATAATTCGGGCAACAACACGCATATCTATATAGAAAACATCTCCCGTCTGGATACTATCTATCCCGGCGAAACGCAGCCGACGATTGTCGACAGTATCATGCGGTTCGACCTGGAGACGCGGGATATGGCGGCGGCCTTTCCGGTTCGGGTCGGACCCTATGGACTGGCTGCGGTGGTGGACGACCTCAATCATGACGGTCAAAAAGAAATTATCGTTGCTGCGGGTGATTTGCTTTCGGTCTTTACTTCCCGGGGAGAAAATTTCCTCCGGCAGTTGCATCCTTTCGATGACAGCCTGGTTTACTATGACAGCACTCTGGCGATAATCAATCCGGGCGAGCGTTACCGGCCGGAGGGAGTTGAAGTTACTCTGCATACCTGGCCGCAGCCGGTGCCCCTGTATGACCGGACTTTGAGTATAATCTATGCCGGTCCCGTTACCGGACAGTTCGACACGACTGTCCTTCAGAATAAAATGATAGCGGTGGGCTTAAAAACTACCGCCACCAACGGTCTGCTATCGTTTTACACCACCAATGACTTTGACGGCGACGGCCGGGCGGACCGGACGAACGCCATCGGTGCGGAAATTATCACTCAGGGTATCCCGATTGCGCTTTCGTTCGGAAGTAAGTTATATGCCTTGACCAGTTCGGGTCGGGTTTATTTCAAGGATGCCCTGACAGCTATACCACTTATATATAATTTTCCCAATGAAGAATATCACGGTATCTGTCGTCTCAGTCCTGACCGGTTACTGCTTATCGCCGGTGATTCTCCGGCGGGAGGAAGTGAAAAAACCAGAATTTATTACATGGGGGGAACATTGGCGGCGGTCGATTCGATGGTTCTCGACGGTTATTACAATCTGGGACCTGTTTTGGTCGATATTAACCGGGACAGTTTGCCCGAAGTGGCGATATGTTCACCTGATGGCGAAATCGTTCTGGTAACGGTTGATACCAC
>JAQUSF010000002.1 GCA_028715215.1 Candidatus Zixiibacteriota bacterium | reverse complement strand
ACCGTAATTGGATTTAACCGGTTGACCGTTGACAATTTCAAATTCCAGGAGTTTACCGACATCCGCCAGCAGCGCTCCGGCCACCAGATAATCACGGTTCACGGGGGTTTTTCGCGACTGGTGAACCTCACTGAGAACATCGTCCAGGGCAAGGCACATCTTACAGACTGCCCGGACATGGTCAATGAAAGTAATCCGCACGTTCTCGGCCAATAGAGTAAAGGGGATATTTCTCAGGAGTTCCTCAGTCCAGCCCCGGAAAGCAATGGCTTCCTCCCAGCAGGCAATTACCTTATCTTGAAGGCTTTTATCCTTAATCTCAATTATTTCAGGGAGTAATCTTAATACAATCGCTTTCGTCATATACCTCGTTCATATAATATTCAATAATCAATAAAAATCTTTGTCATAATATCACTTAACAGGTGCCAAATCAAATGGTTTTTCAAAATCCGGGTAGGGATATAACATAAAGAGAGCCGCCGATGACGCTCTTACAGCTTCCTTTTTAAAGCAAACAGCCTTACAATAATATACTGTTAATATCATGTTATACCATAAGATACAATAACCATATAAACATTTGCTTTATACTGTACGGTACGGTAAATTTATTATAATAAGTCTTTCCCTTTAAAAGGATTTAGATTATAGTTTATGCTTTATCGAAAGACAGGTTGTATTCTTTTTGTTGAAATACAGCTGACGGCCGCCTGTTTATTTCAGGTAAGTTGCCGAAATATTAAAAGCGAGCCCAAATTACCGGGCGGCTTTAAATAACTTATCAGGAGATGTAATGTCAAAAAACTTTGCCATAACTGGTGTTGCGGGCTATGTTGCCCCACGCCACCTTAAAGCCATAAAGGATACCGGTAACAATCTATTAGCGGCTGTAGACCCGCATGATTCGGTCGGTATTCTGGACCGTTATTTCAGCGGCGTCAGTTTTTTTACCGAATTCGAGCGTTTTGACAGACATATTGAGAAACTACGCCGCAAAAGCGAACAGGAACGGATACATTATGTTTCTATCTGTTCTCCGAACTACCTGCATGATGCCCACGTCCGTTTTGCTCTGCGGGTGGGTGCCGATGCTATCTGTGAAAAACCGCTGGTGCTCAATCCGTGGAATATCGATGCCCTGGCTGAGCTGGAACAGGAATCCCACAATCGGGTTTACACTATCTTACAATTAAGGGTGCACCCTTCATTAATAGCGCTTCGGGAAAAGTTGTTAAAGGAAAAACGCAATGGAAAATATGATGTAGTCCTGACTTATATTACCTCCCGGGGACGCTGGTATCTGGTTTCCTGGAAGGGTCAGGTTGACCGTTCGGGAGGCCTAGCCACCAACATCGGGGTTCATTTCTTTGACCTCTTAATCTGGTTGTTCGGACCGGTTGAGAGCAGCGAAGTCCATCTGGCCAACCCCTATAAAACCGCCGGCTTTTTGGAACTTCAAAATGCCCGCGTTAAGTGGTTTCTATCCATAGACAGCAATGACCTGCCTGAGGAAGCCGTAAAGAAGGCGCAACCAACTTATCGCTCCATCACTATAGATAATGAAGAAATCGAGTTTTCCGAAGGTTTCACCGACCTGCATACCGTAGTTTATAAAAATATACTGGATGGGAAAGGCTTTGGCTTGGAGCATGCCCGGTCGTCGATAATTCTCGTCCATGATATCCGTGAAGCAGTTCCGACCGGTACTAAAGAATACTCCCATTACTTTTTGAAAAAGAAATAAAGTTTGCCTTTAGAAAACCTCCTTTCGTTAAATCAAGAGCTGCTCCCGTAGCCCGGTGATAAGTAATCCCATTTTTTGCCCCATCCGGCGTCAAAAAACAAAGTGACCGGAATTGACAATACTTTTTTGTTAATACTCTTATTTACTTTTTAGCCATCTTACCATATATTTTCGGCTTATAATTACCGGAAGAAAGTAAATTCTTGAAGGTTCACACTTCTGGGACAATACGGTGAATCATACGGGAATATAAAATATCATGAAAGGGTGCCGGCCATGAGAATCTTACCTGTCATACTTACAGTAATATTTTTTTTTCTGACGAATGTTCAGGCAAACGATGAAGGTAACATAACCTCTGAGCTTCTGAATCGATATCGAACGGATATTGATAAAAATACTTCTTTACGAACCATGATTAACGCTGTTGCAGCCAACCGGGTCAGCGAACTTGCCTTAAACCGGGAGAAACTTCTTCAGAACGACTCGTTTTTCAATCATAAATTAACGACTACGGATATAACCGACCAGAAGAGTTCCGGTCGCTGCTGGATGTATGCCGGTGCGAATATCCTCTCCCCCATCGTTAAAAAGAAACTTGATATCAGGGATTTTGAAATTTCACATGCCTATCTGGCTTTCTGGGACCGGCTGGAAAAAGCCAATCTCTTTCTGGAACAGGTAATTGCTTTTCGAGACCTCCCGCTTGATGACCGTAAGATGGATATTATTTTATCAGAACCTTACGGTGACGGCGGCTGGTGGCATTATTTTGCCGGTCTGGTCGATAAATACGGTCTGGTACCCGCTTCCGCGATGCCTGAAACATACCAGTCGTCCGCAACCGGGCTTATCAATTCCCTGACCAACACCAAGCTTCGAACCTTCACTGCCGAACTTCGCCGGATGCACCGTGAGGGGAAAAAAGTAAAACAACTTCGCCAGCGTAAAGAAGAAATGATCGGGGAATTATATAAATTCCTGGTACTAAACTATGGTCAGCCGCCGAACGAGTTCGTTTTTCGCTATGAAACTAAAGATACCGCCAAAATTGATACCGGGGACTCGACCGCGGTTAAGGATAAAGACAGGAAAATAATCATTTCCCGCAATTTTACTCCTCTTTCATTTTATAAAGAATTTATCGGTGACCAGCTCCCGGAGTTTGTCGCCCTGACTGACAATCCGACGAAAAGTTACCGCCGGTTATATCAAGGGGAATGGTCCCGTAATATCTACGAAAAAGCTGATTTCACCATGCTCAACCTTCCCGTACGGAGTTTGAAGGATTACTGCCTGGCTTCCCTGCTTGACAGTCAGGCGGTCTGGTTCGCCTGTGATGTCGGCAAGGACCATTACGGCGATTCGGGTCTTTTCGTCCGGGGTATTTATGCTTATGACAAACTCTACGGCATGGATTTTAAAATGACGAAGGCGGAGCGGCTGGAGTACCTTGACAGCTGGACCTCGCACGCCATGACGTTAGTCGGTGTCGATACTAATACCACCGGTCAACCGCTTAAATGGCTGGTCAAGAACAGCTGGGGAACCAAACGCGGTGACGACGGCTACTGGACCATGTATGATGACTGGTTCGATGAATTCGTCTATGTTATCATTATCAATAAAAAATACCTGACGGTTGAAGACCGGGACATCTTTAAGAAAAAACCTGTCGTCCTGCCCCTGTGGGATGTATTTTCTCAGGCTCTCAAAAAAATATCATAAACGGAAGGAAAAAGACAATGAGAAAAGCAACTTTAGTCCTGATGACAGTACTGGTTTTTACGGCCACGGGCTACCCGGCCGGAGATAACAGTGCCATCGATAATGACATGATTAAAATATTCACCGAGGAATATCAAAAAGAAGTCAATCCCGCTATCCTTAATGCAGTAGCCAATAACAGCCTGAATAACCTGTCCTTAAACAGAGACCTTTTCCTCGAGCACGATAAATTTTTCAATGTCCGGCTTAAATCCGCCGGCGTGACCAACCAGAAAAGTTCCGGTCGTTGCTGGCTGTTTGCCACCCTTAATGTTTTCAATCAGAAAATCGCCCGGAAACTGAATCATGAAAAATTTGAGTTGTCCCAGCCTTTTCTTACTTTCTGGGATAAGATGGAAAAAGCCAACACTTTCCTTGAGAATATAATTAAATACATTGATGCCCCCCTGGATTCAAGAGAAATGGAAAATATTCTTCGTTATCCTTTCGGCGACGGCGGTCAGTGGAAATACGCCGTCAACCTGATAACCAAATACGGGGCCGTGCCGCTATCAGCCATGCCGGAAACGAAACAATCGATGTCCACGGGGCAAATAAACAACCTGGCCAGCTTGAAATTAAAGAGCTTTGCCGCCGAACTGAGAAAAATGTACGCCGACGGAAAGAAGGTAAATGACCTGCGCCGTAGTAAGGTGGCGATGTTGGCTGAAATCTACAAGTTGATGGTTTATAATTACGGCCAACCCCCGACAGAATTCGTTTTCCGCTATGAAAAGAAAGATAAACCGGATCCTGAAATTGAAGACTCTACCAAAACCGAAGAAGTAAAACCGGCCGTTTATATCAGTCAGACGTATACCCCGAAGTCTTTCTATGATGAATTTATTGCCGCGGATTTACTCGATTATGTCTCTTTAATCGACTATCCCACCAAACCCTATCATCAGACTTATCAATGGCAGTGGGGTAACCTGGCCGAAAAACCGGATATAGTTTCCCTCAATCTGCCCGTTTCAAAATTAAAAGAGTATACCCAAAAAATGCTTCTTGACAGCCTGGCGGTATGTTTCGCCTGTGATGTCTCAAGAGGTAATCTGACTGATTCCGGTATTTTCGCCTATAACCTTTATGAATACGACAAGGTTTTCAACCTCGACTTCACGGTTCCCAAGTCTGAACGGGTGGACTATCGGGAAGGTGCCGCCAACCATATGATGGTCATCCTGGGAGTGGATACAACCAGCGACGGCCGGCCGGTCAAATGGCTCGTGGAAAACAGCTGGGGCGTTGACCGCGGCGATAAGGGCTTCTGGTACATGTATGACAACTGGTTCGACGAATATATTTACGAAGTGATTATAGACAAGAAATATCTGTCACC
Organism: Candidatus Zixiibacteriota bacterium; assembly: GCA_028715215.1. Classification (GTDB taxonomy): domain Bacteria; phylum Zixibacteria; class MSB-5A5; order GN15; family FEB-12; genus JAFGNW01. Next base: position 59,896 of record JAQUSF010000002.1, on the reverse strand, counting down.
CGAAGACCAGGCCGGTTTAACCAAAAAACCGGTAGTCCTGCCCTTATGGGATTATTTTTTCAATGAGTTAATAAATAAGTAACCACACGGTAAACTGCCGCACCATGAACATAATTGAGAAGTTGTCTCAGTTTTTTCCGGCGGAGCAAATATCGGTACAATCCGACCAGCTGGAAGTAGTTTCGCACGACGAATCCACTCTTCCGCCGGTAAAACCCCTGGCTGTTGTCTGGGCGACCTCGGCTTCCGAAATAGCCCAAGTCGTCAAAATTTGTTACGATACGGGCACTCCGGTTACGACCAGGGGCGCCGGCAGCGCCCTCGAGGGTTCGACCATCCCCCTGCCAGACGGGCTTGTGCTCGACCTCAGCCGCATGAACCGGATTTTACATCTCTGGCCCGACGACCTTCAGGTCCAGGTACAACCCGGAATTATCTATGACCGCCTCAATGACCATCTAAAAAACGAAGGCCTTTTCTTCCCCCCGTCACCGGGCGGTTCGGGTGATATTGCCACCATCGGCGGGATGGTATCAACCAATGCCAGCGGTATTTATTCCATCAAATACGGCGGTACCCGTGAATATATCCTGGCCCTGGATATCGTCACCGGGACCGGGGAAGTCATGAAAATAGGCAACCGGGCGGTCAAACGTTCCAGCGGCTATAATCTGGTTGATTTAATAGCCGGCTCGGAGGGTACCCTGGCGGTTATTTCATCGGTAACTTTAAAGCTGGCGGGGATTCCGGAAGACCGCCTGCAATCAGCTTATAAATTTAATGAAGAAATCAAGGCTGCCAAAGCTGTATCGGAGATGTGTCGTTACGGTCTGGACCTGGCCGCAGTGGAATTTCTCGACCGTTACCTGATCCAGGCCCTTAACCAGCTTAAAGGTTATGGTCTGTCTGAAGTGCCGTGTCTCTTTTTGGAATTTCATGGTCCCAGAGCGGTCCTGGAGGCAAACAGCGCCTTAGCCGACACCATCTGTACCGAGCTGGGAAGCAGTAAACTGGAATTTGGCGAAGGTCATCGCCCCTGGGAAATCCGCCATTGGGCAACCGATGCGGTCAAACACCTCAAACCGGGGTACAGTATTATTCGCAATGATGTCGCTTTTCCTATTTCGAAACTCCCGGAAATGGTAGAATTCTGTCATCAGCTTGGCAATGAAAACCGCCTGGCTGTTTTCACTTTCGGTCATGTCGGACTGGGACTTCTGCATGCCCTGATACTGGCACGCAAAGACAAACCCGATGAATGGCAGATGGCTGTTGAAATGAGTAATCGCATTATTAAAAAAACAATAGCCCTCGACGGCACCATATCCGGTGAACATGGTATCGGGCTTGGCCATAAAGACTTATTCGAGATAGAACACGGTCCCGGGGTAGAGTTAATGCGTAAAATTAAAAGACAATTCGACCCGAAGAATATTCTTAATCCTGGCAAAATTTTCGATTTATAATATCAGACCGGGAATATATTGATAAAAAAATTATTTTCCGCCCTGTGACCGGGCATAGTAAGCACTTATTTCACTTGAACTGCGGGCGATATTGGATAACCGTATTTCGTCCATCGAACCATCAAAATATTTAGCTCCGATATAACCTCCCATAAAATAGCTGGCCGGACTGCCCAGGGTTATGGCGGCGTTTAAATCAATATTGCGATTTACACCATCGACAAAAATATTCAATGTGGTGCCGTTAAAAGTACCGGCGACATAATGCCAGGCGTTATCGGTTAAAGCCGGTAAGACAAAAGCAGTCAGGCTCTTCCAGGTCGTGCCGTTCCCGACTGAGAAAGTAATTCCGGTGGCGGTCATTTCCAAAGCCAGGATATCGCCGCACCTGAAAAGGTGAACATATTCGTCGGCACTGGCGGTCTTAAACCACAGTTCTACCGAAACCTGGTTGGACGGAAAATCATTGCCTTTGGCGGTGGCCAGCACAAATTCTTCCTGGGTATCTTCGAACGTCAGGCCATAACCGAATCGTCCCTGGGCATTCCATGACGGTTCGCCGGCACCGGACAGTCCCAGCGAAGCGTCATGTCCGCTCCCCGTGGCGTCATAAGTAGTCGTTCCGCTGCCTTCGTTAAAGTGCCACAGGGCCACCGTGTTGGCGTCGACTTCAAACTCCCCGGTTTCCGGAGCCGTACAACTGTCCCCCTGGCTTGTTCCCCAGACCACGGTGCCGTCCCCGGCTACGACAATCTCCGTGCCGCATACCGGACTGCCGCCATACCAGTCGTTGCCGATGGCATAAATTTTCCCCGTACCTTCATGCCGTACAGCCAGACCGCCGACGCCGCCAAATATATTGTAACCGGAATCATCCGCCCTGCCGATATCGGGAACGGCATTCTCCCTGATCAGAATACACGGATTAGCTCCGATAAAAAAATCATTCCGTCTTATTATGGGTCCGGCTGAAGCACCGACAGACAGAGCGGCATTACTGTAAGTTGCCATAAAGTAATTGCTGTCGATCACCGGGGAATCATTCTGGACAAGAATTGCCCGGGGTGAATTTCCCATGAAAGTATTATGGATAATCCTGACGTCGCCATGATAGCAATATATATAAGTACCCGCCTTGAACTGGTTATCCCTGATAACCGAAAGTACGGAGGTATTGTACCAGATACCGGCATTAATAGCGGACAGAATATTATCATTAATAAGATACGACCCCTCGCCTTCCAGATACACACCGCCGAAAAGGCTGTTACAGGTATTGCGATAAATGGAAAAATCAACGCCCATGCAATAAACACAATAGCGAAAAAGTTCGGTACTCTGAACGAGGATTAAAAAACCGGATATGGAAGCTTTCTCTCCGCCAACCACAGCGGCATAATAGAGATTGTTCACTTTTCCAAAGCCCGCTATAATGGTTGAATCAGTCCCCGTACCCCGGTTATCTTCGTCGCCTATAAGAGTTACACTATCAGGTATGACCAGGGGAAAGATTTCACCCAGGGCAGGGTCATAGGTTCCGGGCATTACTTTTATCGAATCGCCCGCCCCAGCCACCGCCAGGGCATGAGTAATGGTTCTGAAGGGTGCGTCATCTGAACCATCGTTGAAATTACTTCCGGTTACGGCATTAACGTAATAATCAACCGGCGAATTCGGCGGCGGTATGGGATTGGCTGGTTTTTTTTCATCACTGCAACCGAGCCCCAAAAGCAGAACTATTATTATGGTTGTATAAACTGCTCTTTTAAACTTATTCAATGATATTCTCATTACCGTCTTCCTGTTATGGATATTCAGCCATTTTACTCAAGTGAGCAGGGAAGTCTATATGGTTTTCCTTATAATATACATTTATCGAAATCTTCACAAGTTTATATAACTGCTTGTTGTTTATCATTATATATAATAAGCTCGTTATTCTGGTTGACAAATTATTAGAATTTTGTATAATTCAAATAGTTACAGTAAGTTACTTGCCTTTTAAGACAACGGGAAGACAGTACCGACAGATGTTGCCATTCAAACTTATCAATCTTCCTAAGTTAAAGATATATATAGATATTCTGAAAAAAATAAATTTTACATAATAAGCACAGGAATAATTATGACTATCTCCAGAAAAAACTCAACAGCATCGCTATTTATCATCTTCTTGTTAATGTTTTTTTTAAGCAGTTCAGCCGGTTCTCAGAATATCGGTGCTAAATTCGAAGAAACCTGTAATGTTTCTTTTTCAACCGGCGATTTTACTTTTGACCGGGTTCTGGACTACGATGTAGTACGAATAAAGGGCAGCCAATACCTGGCTGTTACCGGTAAACCCTGGCTTCCAGCCCGGGAGATAAAAATCGCTCTCCCGCAGGGTATGAAAGCTACCGGCGTAAAAATAAGCCAGGTTTCAACGATAAATCTTGATGGCCGATACCATATCCTGCCATCGCAAAAACCGGTTAAAATTGGATATTCACCGGATGAACTCGCCTTTACCGAAGCCGACGCGTCGGTCTATTCATCCCTGGCTCCCTATCCCGAAAAGATTGTCGAACTGGTTGGACAGAGCGACCTGGCCGGTCAGAGTATGGCCAAAGTGATGCTTTATCCTTTACAATATATCCCCGCCGAAAACAGACTAATATTTCATGAAACGATAAGTTTTATAATCGAGGGCGAGGCAGGTTATATCTGCGGTGATTACCTGTCGCCTAATATCCAGCCGGAAATAAAAGTGCAATATGAGAATATCGTCCGGGCGATGGTGGTTAACCCTGAAAAAGTCACTTTGGAAATGAATACTTCGATTGAGAAAGCCGCCGCCCTGCTTCCGCCGGGTCAATATCCCCATGTTATTATTACTTCATCAGCCTATGTCACCAACTATCAACCTCTTGTTACCTGGCATACCCGCAAGGGAGTCCGGGACACGGTGGTTACCACCACCGATATCTACGCCGCCTATAGCGGCAGCACCAACCAGGAAAAAATCAGGAATTTTGTCATCGATGCCCACAATACCTGGGGAACGATATATTTTCTTATAGGCGGCGAACACTCCACCGTACCTTTTGTGTACCGTACCTATGATAGCGAATCCATCCCCAGCGATGCTTATTACGGCGATTACGATGACGACTGGGATTATGAGGTTTTCGTCGGTCGGGTTACGGCTGAAGGAGCCACCCAGATCAGCATCTTTATCAGTAAACTCCTCCTTTATGAAACCAACCCGCCTCTGGATAATTTCGCTCTTGATGCCAATCTGGTCGGGATGGACCTGACACTGGCTTCGGAACCTCCTTATTACACCCTGACCGCTGGTGAAGTTATGAAGGAGAATATTGATCATAATTACATCCCCGCCCGTTTCAACGTTACGAAAATATACGATTCCGACGCCACATCCCATAAAACCGACTTAATCAATTCTCTCAATGCCGGGCAAAATCTTGTTAACCACTGCGACCACAGCAACACCACTCTGATGGGTATCGGTTATTTAAATCACGGAGCCATATTTACCAATTCCGACGTCGATAATCTCGTCAACAATAATCGTCTCAGTGTTATTTTTTCAATCGGCTGTCACCCCAATGAAATGGATTACAACGACTGTATCGCCGAGCGTTTTGTTATCTATAATCATCTTCAGGGCGCGGTAGCTTTTACCGGCAATACCCGCAGCGGCTGGTTTTATATCGGCGACCCCAACTCCCTGTCCAGCCAGCTGGACATCTACTGGTGGCGCGGGCTTTTTCAACAGAACCAGTATCGCCTCGGACAGGCTCTGGCCTGGACTAAAAACAACAACCCTTCCACTTCCAGCTGGCACTACGTGCAATGGACCCTCAATCTTCTGGGTGAACCCGAAATGCCTATCTGGACAGATATTCCGGCCCTATTTAGCGTCAGCCACCCCGCTGAAATACCGGTATCGCAGCCGACTTTCACCGTCCATGTCGAAAATAATAGTGGCAACGATCTTTCCAACGCTTTCGTTTGTCTATGGAAAGGCGATGAAATTTATGCTACTCAAAACACCGGAACCGATGGTAACGCCACTTTTAGTCTGTCCCTGGCAACGGGCGGTGATATGTTTGTTACCGTTACCCGTCAGAATTTCGTTCCGCACCAGGCGACGGTTACGGTTACCGAAGCGCCGGACAGTGACAATGACGGGATTATTGATACTGAAGACAACTGTCCTTTGATATTCAATCCAACCCAAACCAATAGTGACGAAGACGAGTTCGGCGATGCCTGCGACAACTGCCCGACTATAACCAACCCCGACCAGGCGGATAGTGATGATGACGGTGTCGGAGACATTTGCGATAACTGTCCGGCGGTCAGCAATACCGACCAGCTTAATCAGGATGGTGACCTTCAGGGCGACGCCTGCGATAATTGTCCAGCCGTGCCAAATTCCGGCCAGGAAGACCAGGACAGTGATGGCGTAGGTGATGCCTGCGACAACTGCCCGGAACTGGCAAATCCGCTGCAGGAAGATTTGGATGGAGACGGTTATGGTGACATATGCGACAATTGTCCGGAGGATTACAATCCCGGCCAGGAAGATGCCAATAATGACCTGATTGGGGATGCCTGCTGTTGTATTGATTATCGGGGCAATGTCGATTGTTCCGAAAGCGAAGAACCTGACATAGTCGATATTACAAGGCTCATTGACTTTCTCTACATTTCACAGATACCCCTTTGTTGTCCCCTGGAAGCAGATTGTGACGGCAACGGGGGTACTCCGGATATTTCTGATATAACCAGGTTGATTGACCATCTGTATATTGATCAAAATCCCTTGCCTTCATGTCCATAAGTAAACGACAATTATTTATCTGCGTTGATAAAGCACCCCTTTGGATAAAAGGGGTGTTTTTTTTGATAAGGATACCTAACACAAGTTACGACAATCAGATAATATAAAAAAACGCTTGGCAATCATAAAAAAAAGATTATATTTATGTAGTGAAGAATGGACGATATTTTATCAGGTAACAACAATTTCTGCGCCAAAAAGCAGTTTCCGAATCATCTATGTACTGCCCTGGCAACAGGTTGGGTTTACTGCAAATTACCCATAGTTTGAAAGATGCCATATATTGAGTGAAAAATTACGTCAATAATATAAAAAATAAGACACCAATGAAAGGGTTCCCCATGTATCACCGGACCATTAAGAGCCTTGCTTCTCCAAATAAGACCAGACAGCTTTTTTATACTGTCAGGCTTCCCATAATCACAATTTACCTCTGCCTGGTAATATTTTTATTTATCCCCAGGATACATGCCGAAACCGCTGCAGTGGATGAAATGAATCTTGTATGCAATAACTGGCTGACAAAAATTGTCCATAATAAAGGAGAATGGGCCGGGCAATTTAATCCTAAAGTCGCTGATATTGTGGAAATAAAAGAGAATGATACGCTCCTGGCACTCTGCTACAATATCGATCCCGATGGTTTTATAATTGTCCCGGTTCTGAAAGACCTGCCACCCGTAAAAGTCTATACTGATGAAGGTTATTTCAACCTGGATGACCCCGGCTATCCGCAAATGATAAAAGAGGTGCTCCTCGACCGGACAAGAGTTTTTGTAAATCGCTATGGCAGCCTGGAAGCTCTGCAACCTGAAGAGGGAGACCTTTTCCTCGATAAGAGGCACCGTGAACAATGGGATAATTATGCAGTGCCGGAAGCGGTCTTTTCGCGACAACTGAATAAGTCTGTAACGGCAACCGATGAAACCGTTGGACCGTTACTGACAACTCGCTGGCACCAAAACGCACCTTACAATAACTACTGTCCCATGGGCGATGGCGGGCGAACGGTGGTTGGCTGTGTCGCCACGGCGGCAGCTCAGATTTTTGCCTACTACCAGTGGCCACCTTCAGGCGAAGGCAGCGAAAGTTATACCTGGACGGGTGATTTTTCCTGCGGCGGTTCATCCGACGGCCAGCGCCTCACGGCTGATTTCAGCGACCCTTATGACTGGCCCAACATGATCGACTACTGCAGCGGCTGCACTATCGAACAACAGAATGCCCTGGCGGAGTTAAATTATGAAGTCGGGGTTGCTTTTCATATGGATTATGGCCGTTGCGGCTCCGCTATTTACTTATCCCAGATTAATTTTGTCATGCAGGCTTTTCATGAGCATTTTCGCTATATGAACACCATCGACCGGGAAGACCGCGACAACCATACCGCCATGTCCTGGTTCAACCTGATTAAAAGTCAGATTAATTCCGGATATGTCATGGAGTATTTTATCTCCCGTCATGCCATTGTCTGCGACGGCTGGCAGACTATCGGCGATATCAATCAATATCATATGAATTACGGCTGGGGCGGCAGTTACAATGCCTGGTTCACCCTGGATAACACTTATTGCAACTGGGACGGTTGCAGTTATCTGTCGGAATTTTTATTCCGCGATATTATCCCTGACCAGGGCGTTCAGTTTACGGCCGACACGACCTTCGGTTGGGTGCCTTTTGAAGTCAATTTCGAAGGTCTCTCGGAACTCGAGGTGGAATCCTGGAACTGGGATTTCGGTGACGGCGAATATTCTTCGGAACAATCGCCGATCCATATCTACCTTACGCCCGGTGTTTTTGACGTCAGGCTTGATATTGTAACCGGTGGTGAAAATCGTTTCTTTGCCCAATCGGATTTTATTATCGTTCTGGCTGATACTTTAAGGGGTAATCATGTAGAAAGTACTTCCGGGAGCATTGTCGAGTTTACAGTTAACGCCATCAACAATATTCCCCTCCAGCGGCTTCAGATGCCGGTTGAATATTCCGGTCCGGTTTCTCTTAAATATAAGGGCTTTTCGAGCGAAGGTTGCCGTACGGAAGGTTTTAACGATATTTCATATTTAAGTTACGACACCGGCAACAAGCGCCTGACAATCAATATGGAAGCCGGCTCCAGTACGGTTTTATCCCCCGGCAGCGGCCCTGTTATTAAACTAAGTTTTGAAATCGATTCCGCCGCCGCTAAAAACAGTGCAACTGATATTATTTTTGACGGCTACACTACGACCACCACTTTTTTGACTCAATTTTATGGTTATGAAAATCAGTATGAACCAGTCCTTATTTCCGGCTTGATAACCAGCACCGGCTGTTGTCAAGGTATGACGGGAAATGTTGATTGTTCTGAGACAGAGGAACCTGATATTGCCGACATCACCCGCCTGATCGATTTTCTGTACACCAGTCATGCACCGCTCTGTTGCCCCGACGAAGCTGATTGCGACGGGAGCGGCGGTACCCCTGATATCTCGGATATTACGGCTTTAATAAATTTTCTTTACCTGTCACATGATCCGGTTGTCGAGTGCCCGTTATAAAGGAAACTGAAAAACTGATAAGTTGATTTATTTCACCAACCATAAATCGAAAGTGACCGTTATTATATAATAATTGCGGTATTTACATGACTTGCATCTTAATGTAATGTCAATAATAACAGAAGCACGGAATATATTGCAAAGGGAGTCCGTTTATCATGAGTAAAAACATTATCCTGCCGGTAATTATCCCCTCACTATTATTAAGTCTTTTATTTCTATTTGTAACCGCTCCTCTGGCGGAAAAAGCTACTGTTGATGAAATGGATTTAGTCAGCCACAACTGGCTCACTCAAATTACCTTCGCAAAGACGAACTGGTCATCGGTAACCAATCCCAAAATTGACAGGGTCGATGATATTATTGTTAACGATACGCTGTTAGGCCGGGTCTATGCCGTCGCACCGGAAGGTTATATCATTGTTCCGGTTTTGAAGGAGCTTCCTCCGGTAGAAGTCTATTCCGATGAAGGTTTTTACGACGTGGATGAACCCGACGGTTTCCCGGCGCTGGTCAGGGAGGTTTTGCAAAACCGGGTGCGCAATTTTGTTGACCGCTACGGCACTCTTGAATATTCGACAGCCCGGAATAATGAAACAAGTTTCACCGCTGAGCGAAAAAAATGGTCCGACCTGACCGTGACCCACACTGAATTTAAAAGTAATCTGGGGAAAAAGTCCAGCTCCATCACCACCGCGGGACCTCTTCTAACCACCCGCTGGCACCAGAATGCGCCCTATAACAACTTCTGTCCCTGGGGCGACGGCGGTCGGACACTGGTCGGTTGCGTGGCGACAGCAACCGCCCAGATCCTGGCTTACCATGATTGGCCGCCTGAAGGCACGGGTCAGCACAGTTATTACTGGAGCGGCGACATGTCCTGTGAAGGCAGTTCCAGCGGCGCTACCCTGGAAGCCGATTATTCCGATTCTTATGACTGGGCTAACATGCCTGATTACTGCACCAACTGTAACGAAGCCCAGCGTAATGCCCTGGCGGAGCTATGTTACGAAGTCGGCGTGGCTTTTAATATGGAATACGGTTATTGCGGATCCGGAGCATATACGGCCGATGCGCTGTATGTTTTCCCCACCTATTTCCGCTATCTCGATATTATCGACCGGGAAGACCGCAACATGCATTCCGCCGCCTCGTGGTTTTACACTATCGCCTCGGAAATCGACACCGAACGCCCGATGCAATATCGTATCAGTAATCATTCCATCGTCTGCGACGGCTGGCAACAGGTCGAAGAGCTCAACCAAGTGCATATGAATTACGGCTGGGGCGGCAGTTACAATGCCTGGTTCACGGTTGATAACCTGCACTGTAACTGGGAAGGATGTAATCCCATGGTGGAATTTCTTATCAGGTATATCGTTCCCGATAAGGGCGTTAATTTTACCGCTGACACCACCATCGGCTGGGCGCCCTTTGAAGTGAACTTTATCGGCGAATCGGAGTTGGCGGTGGATACCTGGACCTGGGAGTTCGGCGACGGTGACTCGGGAAATGTTCAAAACCCAGCCCACTTTTATGAAGAACCGGGTATCTATGATGTCAAACTGGAAGTGAATGCCCAGGGTGATATCCGTTCTTATATCAAATCCGATTTCATTATTTCCCTGGCTGATTCATTAGTAGGTACCGATGTCGAAGGACCGCTTGATTCCATAATGGATATTCCCATTATCGCCGCAAACATCACTCCCTTGAATCGTATCATTTTACCGGTTAAATACGACGGCCCGCTAAATCTTAAATATCAGGGCTATTCCGTGGCGGGTTGCCGGACGGAAAATTTTGAAGAAATTAATTATTTACACTATAACGGGAGCACCAGGTGTTTTACTCTCGACATGAATATCGGCACCACTTCGGATCTTGAACCCGGACGCGGCCCGATCGTTATCCTGAAATTCAAAATCCTTTCCGCTTCCATACCCGGAGTTGACACCACTTCTATAAAAATCGACGGCTATACCGATGGCGCCAATACTTTCGTCCCCTGGTTCTACAGTTTCCTGGCCGACTACGAACCTCGTCTTTATCCGGGGGTTGTCACCTATACCGGTTGTTGTGTGGGTCTAACCGGTAATGTCGATTGCTCCCCGAATGATGAACCTGATATCTCCGACATCACCCGCCTGATTGATTTCCTGTACACCAGTCATGCCCCCTTGTGCTGTCCGGACGAAGCCGACTGTGATGGCAGTGGCGGTGAACCGGATATCGCCGACATTACGGCCATTATCGATTACCTTTATATTTCAAATGACCCCCTGGCTCCCTGCCAGTAAAAAATAAGAAACTAAAAAAAACCGTCCCCTCACCGGGACGGTTTTTTATTACATAAAAATGTATATTATAAGATGATATCGGCAACGGCTGTCAATTTATCATGAGATAAATTGAAGTTCCGCTTCTTTTACTTTCCGTTCAGCTTCCAGCCAGTCACCCTGGTCATTACCCTGGGTGTAGCCGCGTCTCTCGAACATCGAGTAGGCGACCTTTTCCACCAGCCAGTAGTGACGATTGCGGTCGGGCTCTCCATAAAGTTCGACTTCAATCTCCGAACCATCTTTGCCTATAATCCTGAGCCGGTTGTCATAACCGTTTTCATCGGCTTTTAAAAACACCTTCAACGGGTCTTTGAATGACGCTACCGGCGCTAATATTTTCTCGGCATCTCCTCGCCCCGAGAAAATTTCCAGGCCGTCGATAAGACGCCCTTTTTTAGCCAGGGTGATACCCATGAAGGGTAATGTTTCAATCAGGTTGATTTCTCTTTTACGGTTGTCGTGAACCCTGATTTTTACCTCACGGTACTGATTGGTGCTGCTAAATTTCTTACAAAATTTAGCCCAGTCGTTTCTTTTGATTTCCTTCTCCATATAATTATCTCCTTGAATATACTTAATATTCACTTGATAATAAAAACTTACATATCCATATTCTTTATTTCGGCCAAGCTGTATAAAAAATAAACACTTTTACCGGACACTATAAAATCTTAAGAAGTACGTACCAGCCCCGCGGCAGATTTGAACTCCGAATACTCATTTCATACTATAAATACCATCATAAAAAAGCAATATAAAAATATAAATATATTATGTTATTGTGTTACATAGCCTTACGACCACAATTATTATGTTTGTAATTTTCTATCCCAATATATTTTACTATTACGAATTTGGCAAAATTAACTGTTTTCGAGATACTTTTATTTTAATTTTGCTGATAATTTAAATGGGTATTTTTTATACCTTGTCAGTACCTATTATTGTCTTATTGTAAATATTAATATAGAATTTATACTGTATTCATGACGGTCGGATTTGTAAGCAAGGACCGACATCAAAGCCGTCATAAACGCCCCGAATCGTTTTCTCCCTCCCCCCGGTTCGGGGCGTAATTATTATTACTTCCAAGATTGTATCTATATATTTTTGTATAACACCTGCTTATCAGGCTTATAATTTTATACTGTTATTACCCGTCATCACATTACATATTTTATTGGCGCTACTACCTTGTTGTTTATCCTTTACATACAACCCAAGGAGTAAATGTATTCGGCCTCTTGTCCAGTTTTCGTAAGGTGGAACCCTATAGCGGTTCTGTCTATTTTATATGGGGAGACATATAAGGATATTTAAAAATTACACAATAAATTAAAGAAATTGTCAGAACCACCAAGAGGGTTCTGCCCTACAAAGGATAATGGCCGATTGCAATTGTGATTCGGTTGTCGATATTTCCGACATTACTCATCTGGTTAACTTTTTATATTTGTCCGGGCCGCCGCCGGTCAAACCTTGTTTTGTCTTCGAGCTGACGCAGGAACCGCAATAAAGAAGTAAGATTATGTAAATCTTAATGTTAAAACGCAGAAATTACAGGCCGATAATATATATGATATGTCGGCCATTTTTTATTGTGCAACCGGAGTTAAATGCTTGACAAATAAGCGCTTCTACAATATATTACTACTGTACAAACAGGTACGTAACTTCTTAAATTTCCTGAACTTAACTTGAGCAAGGGAGTATTATTTTTATGAAGACCAAAACAATTTCCCACCTGTCAATAACAACTTTTCTGGCGATTTTATTGACTTTTTTATGGCTTGGTCAAGCCAACGCTGAAACAGCCGTTCCCGAAGAAATGGAACTCGTCTGTGAGAACTGGCTGGCTGAAATCGTATCACAAAACGGCAGTTGGGCCGGAGTAACCAATCCTCAAATAACCGACGTTCAGGATATCATCGAAAATGACACCCTTCTGGGAAGGGTCTACTCCATTTCACCCGAAGGTTTCGTAATTATCCCGATATTGAAAGATATGGCACCGGTAAAATTTTATACCGACGAAGGCCATTTTGATATTACCCAGCGGTTCGGCTTCCCCCTGATGATGCGTGAAATCCTTCAGAAACTGCTTCGGGTTTACGTTGAAAATTACGGCTCTCTTGAAGCCGCCCAGCCAGCTTCGGGGGAAGTAATATTTAGCCGGGAACACCGCCGCCAATGGGATTCCTACACCACCAAGCGGTTGGATTTTAAAACCAGCCTGGAAAGCACCCAGGTCGGACCGCTCTTGACCTCGCGCTGGCACCAGTTCGACCCGTATAACAACTTATGTCCCTATGGTGATGGGGATAGGACTGTGGTGGGCTGTGTTGCTACCGCCGCCGCGCAGATTTTCAAGTATCATCAGTGGCCCCCGGAAGGTACGGGAAGTCGTTCTTACTGGTGGGACGGCGATAATTCCTGTGAAGGCAGCACCCCCGGTCTGACTGTGGGCGCAACCTTTTATGACCCCTATGACTGGGCAAATATTCCCGATAACTGTGATGGCGGCTGTACTCAGGCTCAGAACGACGCCCTGGCGGAATTTAATTACGAAGTGGCGATAGCTTTTAACATGGATTTCGGTGCTTGCGGTTCAGGTACCTGGCCGTTCAATTCAGTTTATTCGGACTATTTCAAGTACCGTGATATCGTCATGAATTTTTACCGCAGTTCTTACGATCCCGCTTCCTGGTTCGGCATGATAGCCGATGAAATCGACCAGGGGCGACCGATTATGTACTTGATTGACGCCCATGCCATCGTATGCGACGGCTGGCGCGTTAACGGTACTCTGAATCAATATCATATGAATTATGGCTGGGGTGGAAGTTACAACGGCTGGTATACCGTGGATAATCTTCACTGTGCCGTGGAAGGCTGCAACTATCTCAATGAATCGATGCAGCGTTTTATCATGCCTGAAAAACGTTCCATGTTCACCTCATCCAATAATATCGGCTGGGTTCCGCTGGATGTCAGTTTCTTCGGCGCCTCGGAACTTCAGGCCGTGACCGGCTGGAAATGGTATTTTGGCGACGGTGACTCGGCAATGATACAGGAACCTGTGCATACCTACCAGACACCCGGAATTTATGATGTGGGACTGAGAGTAGATTCGGGCATGGCTTCTTTCTATTACGAAAAATTAAATCATGTTATTGCCCTGGCTGATACTATCAGAGGTTCCCATGTACAAGGACCTCTGGCCACCACCCTTGAAATCCCTATTCATATCACCAATTATGTTCCGCTGTATCGCATTCAGTTGCCGGTTGAGTACGGCGGTAATTTAAATCTCTCATACAAGGGTTACAGCGTTACCGGCTGTCGGGCGGATTATATGGATGTGGGTTATCTCAATTATAGCGCTTCCGAAAAACGAATGACTTTAAATTTCGAAGTCGGCAGCGACCCCGAGCTTGATCCCGGAACCGGCCCGCTTATCATCTTGAAATTCAGCATCACGTCCGGCCCGCCCAATGATTCCAACCTGCTCATCTTCGACGGCTACACGACTTCTATTACTTTAGAACCCAAATTCTATGGGGAGCTGGCAACTTACACCCCGGCTTTATCATCTGGCAGTATTCTTTATTACTACGAAGGTTGCTGTATCGGTCAAACCGGCAACGTGGATTGTTCCGAGGTTGAAGACCCTGACATCTCCGATATTACCCGTTTGATCGATTATCTGTATTTAAGTCACAACCCTCTTTGTTGTCCCGATGAAGCCGACGTGGATGTTTCCGGAGGTGATCCGGATATATCCGACATTACGCGGCTGATAGATTTCCTTTATCTGTCACATACCCCCCTGCCCAATTGTCCATGAAGATTTTCGCTTAAACATAAAGGCCGCTCTTTAACAGGGCGGCCTTTTTTTTATCAAGTATCAAAATTTCTTAAAGTATTTCGTTATTCCCCGAAAACCAGAGCCTGAAATTTATAAATCGAAGCCTCCGGGGATTTATAGGCGTCTATTGGAAGACCGGCTTTGCGGCAGGTGTGCTGCAAAAACTCAGTTTTATTCCAGCCGTAATCGGTGGCAACCTGGGGTAAAAGCAAGCCCCGGTTGTTACCCATGGCAATAACCAGACCATCGCGGCCGACTTCAATTTCATCCAGTGAGGCGACTTTCTGCTGAGGAGTCAGGACCGATATTTCAATATGGATGTCTTTCATCTCACGGGCTTGAACCGGTGGAAAGCGGGGGTCAGAAACCGCCGCCTGTACGGCGCAGGTAGCTACGGTTTTATAAAGCGGCTCCACCGCCATGACATGACCGATACAGCCGCGTAAGGTTTCTCCTTTTTCCAGGGTTACAAAAGCCGCACCGGGTAAACTGAGATTGCCGGGAACCTCGAATTCGGGAATGGTGCCATCGGCAAGATAGCTTTCAATCGAACGGCGGGCTATCTGCAAAAGCTGTTTTTTATCGGTATCGGACAGCTCATATTTTTCGAGGTCTTTTTCCATATTTGATGTTTTTTTAACATCCGTCTTTCTGCTGTCATTTTCCTTTTCGTCAGCCTTGTATAAAACGGCTGCAACATAGCCGACCACAGCGGTTTTATCGCCGGATACATCACCGGAATCGCCGTATTTTAAAATTTTCAGCCGGTTGGCACCTTTAGCCAGGGCGGCTTTTACAACCGCCACCGTCACCCCACCGCCGCACATTTCCACTTTTCCGGTTTGCAGATAATTCTCCAGCCGGTCCGGGTCCAGGTCTTCAAGACATTTAATTCCCGTCGAGTCGTATTTCCAGCCTTCAGAAGCCGGCCGATAGTGCTGCCAATCGGAGGAAGCAATCATCACTGTCTGAGAATCAAAAGGCAGTGATTGTAAAGCCTCACTTAATAATTTTACAGTGCCATGATCCTGAGGACCTATCAACACCGGAACTATTTCAGGTCTGGTCAGGACAGTCTGAAGATAAGGTAACTGAACCTCAAGGCAGTGTTCCTGATAATGAGCTTCAGGTATTACATTGACATTCTTATTAAAATTTAATAGATGCTGACACAGGTCGTCATTACAGGCAATCATTCCCAGGGGTGTTTCCCATTGAACGCCGGGACCATAAACCGAAAGACCGTTAAAACGGTACCGGTGCGAGGGGCCGCAGAGTATCACCCTTTTAATGCCGGAATTTTCGAGAATTTTATAAGCATGCGCGGCAATCTGTCCGGAATATACCAGGCCCGCATGGGGGACTAATAAGGCTATCACCTGGCCATCGATAGCCGGCATAGTTTCCACTCCGGACAGATGACCGCTTATCATCTTTTTCAATTCCTCGGTGTTTCCGGGATAAAACGCCCCGGCCACCGCAGGTTTCCTTATTTCGGCGTAACTGTCTGTCATATAAAATATTAAAAAAATAAAGAGTAATTTAACTGCCGGGTTATTAATTATTTTCATACCTGTTTTACAATATATAACAGTTAAAGATGACGCAAGTATAAAAGTACTGGCTGTTTTTAATAAAAAATATAGTATAATATAAATATGAGTAAGGTCGTAGTGGTTAAATTTACCGACCGAGAGAGTAACGGTCACTATAATCGTGAAGAATACCGGCTCCTGCTGCAAACCGGGTTAAAAGCTGTTGCCGAAGAAACTAATGCCTATTTTGCCATGAAAAAGGTCATCCCCAAAGGCGTCATAGGCATGAAAACCAACTGCCTTACCGGCCGCTTATTATCAACCCCGGTTGTTTTAACTGAAGCTTTAACCGAAATATTGACTTCCAATGGTCATATAAACGACAACAACATTATCATTTGGGACCGTACCAACCGGGAACTCAGCGGGGCCGGTTTCAAGCTGAACGCTTCCTCTTTTGGCGTTCGGTGTCTGGGAACTGATACCAATGGCATCGGATACGACGATAATTTCGAGACCTACGGCGAAGTCAGCACCCGGATAAGCCGCCTGTTGACAACAATAGTCGATTACAATATCAACCTGCCGATTCTTAAAGACCATTCCCTGGCCGGTTTGTCAGCCGGTTTAAAAAATATGTACGGGGCGATATTTAATCCCAATAAATATCACGACAACCACTGCACACCTTATGCCGCTCATGTTTCCAGCCTGGCCACAATAAAACGAAAAAATTGCCTGACCATAATCGATGCCGTGCGTGTTCAATATAACGGTGGGCCGGGTTTCATAGGTGAATACCAGGTTTCATACGGAGGTCTGATTTTATCCTGTGACCCGGTGAGTGCTGACCGCATCGGCCTGGAAATAGTACAGGGATTACGCTTGAAAAATAACCTCCCGCCGCTGGAAAAAGCCGGTCGCCCGGTAAAGTACCTGGCTGTCGGAGAAGAGATTGGCCTGGGGATGGCTGATTTATCGAAAATCGATTTGACCGTGTTGAACCTCGACCATAATGGTAACGCTAAAACCGGGGAGCTTTTCTGATGAAGCGTCGAACCTTTATCCGCTGTCTGGGTTGCGGTGCAGCCCTGGCGGCAACGCCCTCATCCGACCTGATTCCCGAATTTCTGGGCGGTCTTCAGAATGCCCTGGCATTTGATTATGCCCGGGAATTATCATCAGTCGAGGCTCGTTATTATAAAAAAGTCGCAGGCGGCGGCATCGAGTGTCTGCTCTGTCCCCGACATTGTTTCATAACCGACCTTGAAAGAGGTTACTGCGGAGTCCGGGAAAACCGTAATGATATCTATTACACTTTAGTTTATGGCTTACCCTGTTCGGTCAATATCGACCCGATTGAAAAAAAACCTCTGTTTCATTTTTACCCGGGGTCGGAAGCCTTCTCTCTTGCCACGGCCGGGTGTAATGTCAATTGCAAGTTCTGCCAGAACTGGGAGATATCCCAGACACGCCCGGAACAAACCAACAATATCGACCTGCCGCCTCAGGGGGTTATTGATATCTGCCGGGAACAAAAAGTCCCGAATATCGCCTATACCTATTCGGAACCGATAGTATTTTATGAATACATGTATGATATCGCCGTTCTGGGACACAAAAACGGCATCAGGTCGGTTATGATAACCGGCGGGTATATTGAGAAAGACCCCATGAACGAACTCCTCAAACACCTTGACGCCGTAAAAGTCGACTTAAAAGCTATTCGTGAAGAATATTATAAAAGTATTGTCAACGGTGAATTAAAACCGGTTCTGGATACACTTGTCCGGATAAAGAAAGCCGGCGTCTGGCTGGAAATTGTCTATCTGGTTGTCCCAACTCTAAACGACACCGACGCCGAATTTGTCGAACTGGCTCAATGGATTAAAACCAATCTGGGCGTCGACACCCCGGTACATTTCTCCCGCTTCTACCCGCAGTATTTGCTTAAAAACCTCCCTCCCACACCTCAAACAACCCTTGAAAGAGCGTATCAGATTAGCCGTGCTGAGGGACTACAGTATGTTTATCTCGGTAATATCCCCGGGCACCCGGCGGAATCAACCTACTGCCCCGGATGCGGTGAAATATTGATACAACGACAGGGGTACCGGTTAGGCCAGTATAATCTCATCGGCAGTCGCTGTAAAAAATGCAACCGGGAAATTCCGGGTCTTTTTTAATGAAACGGAAAGCATTTTTCCTCGGCTTCATGGCAACCGGCGCCCAGGTACTGTTGCTTCGGGAACTGGTAGCGACATTCAACGGTGATGAACTTTTTATCGGGACGGCTTTTTTCGGCTGGCTTATCGCAGTAGCCCTGGGCGCCGTCTGGGGTGGCCTGTCAACCATTACATCGCGTTCTTCACTTCTTTTCATAATTGCACCTTTCCTTTTATGGAGTACAATCGTCCTTATCCGCCTGACCCCGCTTTTATTCGATAAATTGCCGGGAGAGATTTTTCCCTTCACCCTGGCGGCCACCCTTTCCGTCATATACATGGCTCCGGCGGGGGTAATTTCCGGCTGGCTGTTTTCCGCTATCAACCGGGAGTCCCAGGTTGAAACCACCACTTCTATCGTACTGGTTTACCTGTACGAAGGTATTGGAGCTTTCGTCGGGGGATTACTTATCGCTTTTCTGGTCGGGGTATTTTTTTCCACCCTGACCCTGGCTTTTGCCACCGGACTGGTGGTTCTGGCTGATACCGTTTATTTCACGCTCAAACCGGCGCGAAAAGCGCACACGGTATTATACATGACCCTGACTATCCTGGTGATACTTGTTGCCCGCAATCTGTCACGACCTCTGGATATTTATCTGGATTCGCTCAAATATAAGGCGTACACTGTCAACGACTCCTTCGATACTCCCTACAGCCACCAGACCATTATTACCCGCGACAGTACTATCACGCTTCTAACGGATAATAACATTGAAGCCGTTTTCCCGGACCTGATGATAACTGAGAACCAGCTTCTTCCGGCTCTGGCTTACAAGCCGAATGCCCGCCGAATCCTGATACTGGGTCGGGTTGAGTTCGGCTTAGAACAACTGGCAAAAAATTTCCCCGACCTGGAAATCACTTCACTTGACCCAAGGTCGTCGCTGACATCAGCTATAGACCGGCTTGCTCTTTCCGAAAAGAAGGCTGTCAGAATCAACCGTGACCCCATTGCTTATTTTACCGACCTTAAAGATTCGGTACGCTTTGACATCATTATTTTAAACACCGTCTCACCGGATAATCATAAGAACAATATTTTTTTTACGGCTGAATTTTATGAACGATTGAAATCTCGCCTTGAAGACAGCGGTCTGTTATTTATGCCAACGGCTTATGATACCGACCGGTATATATCAAAAGAGAAAAGCGAGCTCCTGGGGATTATATTCGAAACGCTGAAAATCAGATTTAACCAGGTTGCCGCCTGGCCCGGTGAAATGACTCTCTTTTTTGCTTCTGACAACCTGGATTTTAACCTTGAATATGAAACCCTGATAGGCAGACTGTCAAACCTTCCCTACGCGCCTAGTTTTATAAATGATGATTATCTGGTTGACCGCCTTTCGGAATTTAAAACCGGGCGGTTAATTTCAAGCCTGCAGAGTAATTTTCCGGTCAATCGCCTTGAAAAACCACTATTGCCTTTGTACCAGGTGATATATCAGTCAAAAATGTCCGGTTGGGATAACCGGCTTATGGATTTTACCTTAAAAAAAACATCCTGGCTGTTTATATTGCCTGTTGCGGTCACCCTCTTTTTGCTGGTGCTATTTTTATCAAATAAAACAAACCGGCGTTCCCGGCTCGGGTTGTTTCTTTATTTCACGGTGGGGATTGTTTCACTCTCGTTTGAACTGACCATCTTTTATGTTTACCAGTCCCTGGCCGGGTCGCTTTATTCGGAATTGTCCCTTCTGGTAGGGGTATTCATGCTGGGGCTGGCTGTCGGGACTTATTTAAGCCATACTTATCCAGTTAGAAATTTAGAAATACCGGTGTTGTTGTTGATGATGTTTTTAATAGCCGCATTCATGATGTCCTTTATGTATATGCCCTCATCCCTTTTACTTATTTATCATATAATTTTCATGTTCCTGATGGCAGCTGCAACCGGGGCTGTTTTTGTCAGCGCTACCCGTCTTTATTACACCCGTCATAATGACCGCAACCGGGGTCTGGGATATGCCCTGGAGCTCGTCGGTTCCTCGCTGGGCGCCCTAATGACCACCACGGTTTTATTACCGGTCATCGGTCTGCAAGGTCTTCTGGGAGCTTTGATTGTTTTGCTTATCCTGGCTTTTTCCGGCAGCATTCTGACCAAAGTAAGTTAATTGTCGATAGTATCGGTTATTCTATTAATTCTCACCATCATACTATCCGCATTGAATCCGGGTAGAGACATAATCCATTGAGTCATAATATTCACATACTCCATCTGCACATCAAACCCGCCCAGGATAAAACCGCTGTCATAAAATACAAAAATTCTGTTGTAGAAAGAATCTTTATAGGCAAAAAACCGGCCGTTTACCGTGAATATTCCCGGGGGTAATTGGACAAAGGTCGTATCGTTTTTTAAATCTTCCATCCATCGGTCAAATTTTTCTCCAGTAGCGTCTTCACTCAGGAAAAAGGTGGCGGTATCGTTCTCGACAAGATAATTTTGGGTATAAAAAGCTGTCAGAAATTTTCTTCCCAGAAACGAACCGGCCAGATATTGGTCGGTGTATTTTATCTTATCCACGAAATAAAAGCATCTGAAGAGCTCCGGGTATTCAGTTGTTCCGGGAATCATTTTTTCGATAGCCCGGGCGGTGGCGGTCAGGGCCGCAGAGGTTGATGCGGATTCATCATAGCCGGTCAGACGAACCAGATAGGTCCCCTTGACAAAATTAACACTCCCCGGGGCTTTATATCCTTCCACCCCGAGCCTGACGGTATCAGGTGCTGGCGGGCGAAAATTGGTATACAGACCATAGGCGTTCAAAGAAGAGTCGAAACGATATATATCGACGACAATTTCCACCCCGCCCGCTTTATAGTCAGCTGTGGCAACCTCGATAAAATTGTAATTGTGATAGAGTTCCGCCCCGCCATTGATATATTCCCATAATGAATCGCTCCTGTAGACCCGGATATCGGAAATACGTTCGCAGTCAAATTCGGCTATCTTTTCCGGAAGATAATTCCGGGCCTGATAAATATCCTGTTGGGCACAACCGCCGATTAAGATCAACCCTATAGCCAGCCCATAACAGGAAATATTTTTTCGCACCTTAACCGGCTCCTTTCCTTTCAATTAAAATCTGATTTTTTAATGACCTTGATTCGCCCACCGAGGTAATATAAATCGCCGCCCGGTCGGTTACCGGACAGGCATATTCACAGGCTCCACAACCGGTACAGAGATTCGGGTCGATATAGGGTTGCATAACCGTTACCCGGTTGCCCTGGCGGTCGGTCACGACTTCCTCCTTCAGGTAAATGGCCTTGGGCGAGGTCGGGCACCATTCTTCACAGACGATACAGGGTCTGGCCATAGCCCACGGCAGACAGCGACCCCGGTCGATAAAGGCGGTACCGATTCTATTCGGCGGGTGGTCGTCATCACCGATTTTTTCTTTCATGGTCAGTTCGCGGATTGCTTCGGTTGGACAGACCTGACCGCATAAGGTACAGGTATGCTCACAGTAACCGATTTTGGCTATCAGCATCGGCGACCAGAGGCCCTCAAGGCCGGACTCAAGAAAAGTCGGGTGCAGGGCGTTATTGGGGCAAACCCGCATACACTGGCCGCAGCGGATACAGCGGGTCAGGAAGTCTTTTTCATTTACCGACCCGGGCGGGCGGATAAGTTTTTCACTGGCGTTGACGTCAAAAGCATCCCCGGCTCTCAGAAGCGGATATAATGCCAGGCCCCCCGCCAGCGAGGCCACCACTTTTCTGCGACTGACATCAACTTTCTGCGTCAAAGCCGGATTGGTTTTGGTTACCACCTGATTGGGGAAGAATTTGAATTTAAGGGATGATTGAGGACAAGCGGCCTGACAGTTTAAACATAAATGGCACTCGGCCTGTCGCCAGACAAAGCCGGGTTCGGGATTATCGGCGCCCTGACAATGCATGACGCATTTGCGGCAGCTGTCGCAGGTGGTTTCATCTTTTTCAAGCCCGAAGATGGCATACCGGGAGAAAATCCCCAACAGAGCTCCCAGCGGACAGATACCCCGACACCAGAACCGGGTATAAAGACGATTGAGCACCAGGATGGCCGTAAACAGAAAACCGATTGTCAAAATAGTATGAAAATGCATCCGGTGAAAAGGCAGAAAGATGGTGGCCATCAGGTCATAAATAAACTGAGCCAGATTACTCAGCGGCGTCAGACCGAGATTCTTTATCCAGTTGAGAGCCTCGACGGCACCGGTATGTAAAGCGGGCAGAACGACCGTGCCGATTGAACGTGCCAGTAGAGGCAAGGGGTCCAGAAGACCGGTTTGTAAAGTTCCCGCAAAGGCCGCCGCCAGAAAAACAAGAAGAACATAATACTTTATGCGTTGATATTTTTTATAACGGTTGGCTTCAATGATACCTTTCCCCTTGCGCCGCGTCCTTTCAGTGGGAATCTCCGATATCCAGTGGTTTACCGAACCCAGCGGACAAATCCAACCGCAGAAGAAACGCCCCAGGAAAATAGTCGGAATCAGGATAACCAGAGACCACAGCAGACCTTTATACACGGTGCCATTGGCAAGCACAGTTGCCAACGCCACCAGCGGGTCAAACTGGAGGGCGATCGAAACCGGGTACGGCAGCAAAATCTCACTACTATCGGAGGGGCTGAAATTAACCTCAAAATTCGTCTTTAAAATCAACCAGAAAAAAATAATAAAAAATATAACCTGTGATATCCGCCTGAGATTTCTTACTGTTTTGATAGTCATCAGCTGACTTCTTTATAACCAATGAAATTATAGTCAATTTTCCCAAGACCGCTTTTCTCGGCCAGGGTAAGGTGACTGATTCTTTCCGCCCGGGCATTTAAAAATTCCGATGACCGGGCATCAGCTGCCACCTGGTCGGTAGCGCAGAGAACGGTGTTATGTATCTCGACGTCACTCAAAGAACCCCCGGTCGGTCCGCCCCTCATCAACACCCGGGTAGCATCGACAACCACCAGCGTCGGACGACAGAAAGCCGCCAGGTCCACAATCGACTCGTCAATTTGCTGATGCAAACGGTTGCGGGCGCCACCGAGAATACCATACAGATTTTTCATACCGATAGTACAGGTACATAGCGAATGCTGCTTGACAATCGGCATATTGATAAATTTATCGGTTTGGATAAAATGCCTGAGCACCGGCCAGCGGGTTAAAATCTTACCTTTCAAATCAACCTGGATAAAATCATCATCCACCGGAAGAAATACCTTTGCCCCGGCTTTTTCGGCGGCTTCTTTAATACCGGAACGAATAAAAGTACGCCGGGCGTCATTACAGGGGACATCGCTTACAATCACTTCCCCGGCTCCCGCCTCCAGGCAGAGCCGCACCATCTCGCCTACCAATACCGGGTTGGTTGTGGCCGCCTGCTCCGGCGCCCGGTCCCAACCAATATTGGGTTTAATGGTCACCTTCTCGCCTGTTTTTATAAATCTCTTTATACTTCCGATGGCATCCAGGGCTTTATGCAAAGCCCGGATATGGTCTTCATCCCGAGCCAGCGTAAGCCCGGGAAAGCCCGAATCGGGTGAAATTTCAAAATCAATGTCTTTTAAAATCGGGACTTCGTAAGTTTCATCCTTCCGATTATAAAAAAACCAGCCTGTACCGGCGGTTAAGGCGGCCAGAGCCGCTGCTTTGCCGGTTTGTCTTATAAAATCACGCCTTTTCATCATATTCATAACAGAATTATAATTTCTTCATACAAGAATCAACCATTTTTCTTATAGCTCGAATATGGTCCGGGGTCGTCCCGCAACACCCCCCGATTACTTCTACACCCATCTCTGCCAGCTCTGTAGCTTTTTCAGCCATAAACTCCGGCGTTTCCTTATAAACCAGTTTGCCGTCGGTAATTTCCGGTAAACCCGCATTGGGCTGTATCAATAATGGCAACAGGGTACAATTTTTAAATTCCCTTGCGATTTTAATCATTTTCTCGATACCGTTACCGCAGTTGGAACCAATAATACTCGCACCGGCTTTTTCCAGTTCCCCGGCTGCCCGGGGAATGCTCACTCCCATAATTGTAAAAAAACCGCGGGGGGTTTCATCAAAGGTCATGGTCGCCATAACCGGTACCGGCGACATGACCGCTTTAGCGGCTTTAACCGCCAGGACAGCCTCGGTAAGGTCGGTCATGGTCTCAATACAGATTAAATCGACCCCTTCGCCTGAGATGAAGGCAAACTGCTTTTCGAAGGAATTATATATTTCTTCAGGGCCGGTGTCACCGAAAGGTTTTAAAAGACGTCCCGATGGTCCGCACGAAACGGAAACATAAGCCCTGTTACCGACTGTTTTCTTAACGGCTCGAACAGCATTTTGATTTATCATCCGCGAATTTTCTTCCAGATGATACATGGCCAGTTTCAATGGTGAGGCGCCAAAAGTGTTGGTATGAATAATATCCGCCCCGGCTTCGAGATATTCAAAAGCTATTTGTTCAAGAATCGACGGTTCGGACAGGTTGACCGCTTCCGGACCTCTTTTAATATCGACTCCCCGGGCCATTAACAGGGTTCCCATGGCGCCGTCGGCGACCAGTATTGCACCTTTTTTTATCCTGTCCAGTACGGGTTCCATTGTTCATTCGCTCAAAAATGACTTAAATACGTCCACCGCATTCATGGCGTCGAAGCCATAAGCATCAGCACCAATTTCCGTTGCATATTCTTTTGTAATGGGTGCTCCCCCGACAATGACCCTGATGGCACTATCAGGTTGTTTTTCTTTTAATAACCGGATGACTTCCTTCATAGCCGGCATGGTAGTGGTTAAAAGAGACGATAAGCCTATATAACCGGCTTTTTGAAGACAGGCGGTTTCTACGAATTTTTCCGAAGGAACATCGTGCCCCAGGTCGATTACTTCAAAGCCCGCCCCTTTGAGCATGATCGCCACCAGGTTCTTGCCGATATCATGCAAATCGCCCTGGACTGTTCCGATTACCACTTTCCCCAGAGTGGGCATCTGCCCTTGTATAAACAATGGTTTTAAAACATCCATCCCGGCATACATTGCCCTGGCCGCCAAAAGAACATCGGGTAAAAATATCTCATGAGCTTTGAACCGGATACCTATGATATTCATACCGGCAATCAAGCCGTCGTCAAGGATTTCACCGGGAGGGATTTTTACCTCTACCGCTGTCTGAGTCAGCTCCCGGACTTTGGTGTCGTCGCCGCTCTGAAGGTATTTCGAAATTTCTTCAAGAATTTTCATTTTCCAACCCTGATTTAAAAATACTTATATTCCTACAAATTTTTCAGCCTTTCCCGGCAGGAAAAAGTCTTACAGGTTCTGCAACAATCGTATTCCATTTCAAAATAATGATTTTCTTTTATGGCGGCAATCAATACTCCGGTAATCGATTTAAGCGGCGACATAAGAAAACTGCTGTTGCAGGAAAGCCCGATTGTTTCCGGGTGCAAATACGCAAAGAGTTTTTTCTGACCGCTGATATGCCAGCCGCAGTACCCGGGGCTGTAGCGAAGCACTCGCATATCAGGATAGTAAGAACCGGCTTTAAACATCTTTTTAAAATAACAACTCTGGATGTAATCAGCGGCGCTCTCCGCACTTTCGGAAGCCATCGAGTCCAGCATACTGCCGGTCGCAAAGTCATTAACCACCATCAATTCATTAATCCTGTCAGTGACCGCCTGGCCAAGAGTAACGGCAAACAGGGCCAGGCTTTCAGCTCTCGGGAAAATATCCGCTACCGGCGTTGAGCGGTCATTCATCTCCTCGCCCTCATAAAGCCGGCCAAAGTCTTCAGGTGTTACCTCCAGCCAGATACCCATGGGCCGGGCGCACTGGCGATAAATGGCCAGCACCCGCATATAAAGCTCTCTTATTTTTTCCGAAGGAACTGTTTTTTTTGCCATTCCCTGCTGTTCTAAAACATTGTCCATACGCGGAATTATCTTCTCAATATCGATATGAATTATTTCATCCATTATGTTCTGTCCGGTAATTTATCGGTTCCGTAACGTTGCGCTTCTCTTTCCATCAACCGGATTAATTCCTTTTTAATATCTTCGCCCAGACGGGACGGTTCATATTCGCCCACCAGCTTTGTCACCTCGTTATGAGCCCGTTGCATAAGGGTAAGACTGCCTTCTTCAAGCCAGCGCGCCCGGTTAGTCCGGTCGAGCACCGGTCCGGTAAAATAGTGTTCCTTTTTAAGATACTTGCGGGTATGCCCGGCAATAAGCAGATGCTTTTCCGCCAGCAGTTCTTCAAAAAGGGCGATTGAGGGAAAATCTTCCCGGGGTTCGATTTCCTCCACCAGCCGGAGAGCCATCCCGCAGATTTCGTTATCAACCACCAGTTTTTCCAGACTGATACAATTTTCAAAGTCAAGCATCCCTGGTCCGGAAATACTGTTAATTCCTGACAGCGCCGCCAGGGTAGCACCCATAGATGATTCCAACCCAGCCTGGGCGTCAAGGAGCTTGGCATCGCTCAGCGAAATATAGGCCTGGGTGGGTAAACCCAGGTATTTGCCGATTTCATTATAAGCGCAGTCAATCATCATCGTTTCGACCGCCCCCATAGGAGTGGTTTCATAACGGATATCAAAAATAGCCGGTGAACCGCCGTATAATACCGGGGTACCGGGATTGACAAGCTGACTTATAACCAGGCCACTCAGGGTTTCAGCGGTATGTTGCACCAGTGTTCCCACCAGGGTGACCGGGGCGACAAAACCAGCCAGGGGCATGGCGATAAACTCGACCGGGATGGCATCCCGGGCACAATCAACAAGATTCTGCAGGGTAATATCGCTCCATTTTAACGGCGATGTCGGGCAACAGGAAAATATCGTTAAGGGTTTGTTTTTTAGCGCCGTTCCCGACCCCCGCACCGCCACCTGCATTTCCTTCATTACTTCAAAGGCTTCTATCGTAAAAGCTCCGGTTACCACCGGCTTTTCACAAAACAAAAGACTCAGAAACAGGCGATAACTGTCCGCTATTTTTTCCGGTACATCAGCCGGAACGAAAGCCGTGCTCTGGGAAGCCAGGTATTTCAAGCGACTGGTCAACCGGGCATACCGGATGTAATCAGAAGTATTCGGGCGCCGGGGTTTGACCGCATTATGGTCGAGGAAATATAAAGCCGAAGACCCGGGGGTAAAATAAACATGGTCATCCGAAAAATCGTGGGTTTTATTCCCCAGGACGTCATAGAGAGCAAAAGAGACCGGCGCCGCGGCCAGAGTACGGTCAATAATCGGCTCGGTAAATAATACCCGTGATTTTGCCTTATCCACACCGGCACCATGTTCCGAAAGTAAATCGAGTACAGCTCGATTTTGTATTTCCACCCCCAGCCGGCATAATATATCCCGGGCCTCACTGACAATTTGTGTGATAAGTTTTTCCGATAAAAACCTTAAGGTCGGTCGCATATGTAATTTACCCTTAAAAAGTAATATTCAAATTATAATTATTTATGTTAATTTAAACAAATCGGCTAAATTAAAAAAGGAATATCTGAAAAAGCCGTGATTCTGTATTATTTAAAAATCTTATGTCGATAAGAATAATAACTATTTGAAAAAAGGAAGAAATTATTATATTTCCTTTAACAAAATGTATTAGCAACAAGGTATTGAAACAATGTTCCTACCACCGAGGGTTTAAATGAAATCATACAAATACACCGTTTTTACAGTCTTGTTCTGTCTTTTGTTTTTGGGGCTTCTGTCGGCTGATATTCTCCCTAAAATGAAAGTCCGAATTTTCATCGACAGCAAAGAAGACTATCACAAGGTTAAAAACCTGGACCTGGATGAAATATGGTATGGTCGGGATTATATCGATGTCGTAACCGATAAATACGAGCTGGATAAAATCCTGGCGCAACAATTACGAACCGAAACCATCCATAAGGACCTGTCGGCTTTTTACCGGTCACGGCTGGATAAAGAGGCCAAAGATATGGGTGGTTATTATACCCTGGCTGAAATTAATAATTATATAGACTCGATTATTGCCGCCCGCCCGGACCTGGTTTCCGCTAAAGTCAGCATCGGCAAAACCATTGAAAACCGCGATATGTGGGCGTTCAAAATATCCGATAATCCCAACCTTGATGAAGATGAGCCGGAGGTACTTTATACGGCCGCCATTCATGCCCGGGAAGTTATCACCCCCAAGGTGCTGACCTACTTCATTGACCACCTCTTGAATAATTATGATAGTAATTCCGAGATATATGACCTGGTGAACAGCCGGGAACTCTGGTTTGTCCTGATGGTCAATCCTGATGGCTATTACCATAATCAAGTAACCAATCCCGGCGGCGGCGGCATGTGGCGTAAAAACCGTCGGAATAACGGCAACGGTTCGTATGGCGTTGACTTAAACCGGAATTATGGATACCAGTGGGGATATGATAACGTCGGTTCTTCCCCGAATACATCATCTGAAACCTATCGCGGCAGCGGTCCTTTTTCCGAACCGGAAACCGTTAATATGCGGGATTTCATTAGCGCCCGTAATTTTTCCATAACCCTTTATTTTCATTCTTATTCCAACCTAATTTTATGGCCCTGGGGTTATGAACGGATTTATACTCCCGATGAAGAAATTTTCGCCGCTGTGGGCGACAGTATCTTCCTTCGAAATTACTACACCCCTGGCCCCTCCTGGACTTTATACCTTGTCAACGGCGACAGTGATGACTGGGGTTACGGGGAACAAACCCTTAAGAATAAAAATTTTGCCTTTACGATCGAAGTGGGCAATGAGATAGACGAGTTCTGGCCGGATGTTATAAGAATTCCCCAGCTGGTCCAGGAAAACCTGGCTCCCTGTTTGTTCCTTGCCGGGATTGCCGACAATATTTATTCCCTGAAAGCCCCGGAAAAACCGGAACTTATTTTGCCCCCGACCGTCAACGCCGAGGACTATCTGGTGGAATGGACCCTCAATGACACCTTAAACCCGGCCGTGAACTATGAGCTGGTCGAATTGCAGAATTATAAACGAATTATTGACTCCGCCGATAATTTTGATAATTTTGTCAATAATGGTTTTTCTCTCTCATCCGCCAGGACTCATTCACCAACTACCAGTTTTTATTCGGGTATAAATAATAATCTCTTTATCTATTTAATCACAAAAAACGATTACAATGTTGAAGCAGGCGACAGTCTTAAATTCTGGACTTATTATAATATCGAGAATAATTACGACTACGCTTATGTGGAAGCATCCCTTGACCACCAGAATTATACTCCTCTGGCGGGGAATATAACTACCAATTATAATCCCCATGGAGCCAACCGCGGAAACGGCATTACCGGAGTATCGGGTGGCTGGGTTGAAGCCAAATTTGACCTGTCCGCTTTCACCGGCCAGACAATTTCAATACGATTAACTTACATGACCGATTCCTACGTAACCGAGGAAGGTATTTATTTCGATGATATTAACCCGGTCAATGTCTATCAGGTGGAAAATATTATCGCTTCTGACATAATCGATACCTTCTATCATTTTACTTCCCGACCGGAAGGGACTTACTATTATAAAGTGCGGGCGCAGGACGCCGAAGGCCAGTGGAGTGAATTTTCCCGGATCAAACAAACCACCGCTTATCTTGAGTATACCTGTATTGATACCGATGGTGACAACTATGGTGACCCCGGATACCCCGAAAACGATTGCCCGACCGATAACTGCCCCGATATTTATAATCCTGACCAGCTTGACACTGACCAGGACGGTATCGGTGACAGCTGTGATAACTGTTTGACTTACGGGAATCCCCTTCAGGAAGACAGTGATGACGACGGTGTCGGTGACAGCTGTGATAATTGCATCTATGTCTATAACCCGGATCAGCTTGACAGCGATGAAGATAATATCGGTGATGCCTGTGAGAGCTGTTGCCAGGGCCTGACCGGGAACGCCGATTGCTCCGAATCCGACCAACCGGATATCGCCGACATTACCCGCCTTATTGATTATCTTTATATCAGTCAGACGGAATTGTGCTGTCTGCCAGAAGCCGATGTCGACCGGTCAGGAGGAGAACCAGATATTTCCGACATCACTTACCTGATAGACCACCTTTATCTGACCCACAAAGCGCTGCCGGACTGCCCATAAAAGAAATCAATCATAAAAAAAGCCGCCGAAGTATCAACCAGGCGGCTTTTTTTATTATCCGTCAGCTAAAATTTCTTAACCGGGAACGAGGTTTTTTTCAAACGTGATGGCGTTTATTATCGAATCAACCATGAAATAATTATCCGGATGGAAGGGAGTGTAGAATAAAGCAACCTGTTCCGCCTGAAAAACGATGCTTTCATCTTTACTTTTCAGGGTGTTTTGTCTTTCCAGCTGGGCGCGATAAATTAATATATCCACCAAAACCAGGGCTTTATCAAGACACAGGTCAACAGCCCGGAAGCGAAGGTCAAAGGTTTCCACCGGCACCAGGTCCAACTGCGGTGAGGCGGCTGACATTCTCTTAGCCAGACGATAAGCGGCTTCATAATTATTAACGGCAAAGGCCGGTACGACTAGGCGGTCCGATTTCCTAATGCCCCCGAATAAAG
The DNA here is from genome assembly GCA_028715215.1 of Candidatus Zixiibacteriota bacterium. Classification (GTDB taxonomy): domain Bacteria; phylum Zixibacteria; class MSB-5A5; order GN15; family FEB-12; genus JAFGNW01. The sequence continues at coordinate 28,480 of JAQUSF010000002.1, read as the reverse complement.
GCTCCAGCCGGGCTTGCAATACCTCAGGAATTTTAAACGACCAGAAAGGCAAAAGGATATCCGCCTCCCGGCTTTCACTATTAACCAGCGCTATCTCATTAATCCGATACTGGCTTTTATCGATGACATTGAGAACATGGCAATTCTCGCAGATATAGACCAGCGAATGCCGGTCAGGCAGGTCCTTACCGCAATTATAACAGCGGTGATATTCGACAGTCAGCCGGCCGAAATCCAGAGGAGGAATCTCGGTATAATCCGCATCTTCATCGAGGGTAAACTGAGTCAGATGTTTCACTACCCGCCCGGAGAGACCATCAACGATAAAACGGTCAAACCCTTCCTCACCGTAACTCTCCACCAGCGCATAGGGAAAATAAATAATTTCATAATTCGGATGAAAGAGCTCGGTAAGATTGGTGCCGAAAGCCGGGTTATCTATCTCGCCAACGCTTTTTACCGAATCGAGCACGGCAGCCTGAACTTTATCATAGGGCCGCCTGACCGGCAGCGAATCGAAACCATCCTGAACATTTTCTTTCGAAAAAGGAAGCAACTTAACATACTCGGAGCGTAAGCCCAGGGAATCAGGGATGCCTTCGAAGAAGCTTCCCGCAGCTACTGTTACCAGATAGGGTGAGATGCCAATTTCCGTCCGGGCTACCTGGCTGATCACGCGGTCCTGATATTCAGAAGCATCGCGTATGACCCGTTCATTAACCTTATTACGTACTTTAAGCATCAATCCTTCAACCTTCCAGTAGGGATAGTAAAGATGTTTTATTTGAAGGTCCGGAGCGGTCAGAGGAAGCATATTCCTTTTCAGGTACCGGTCGACATTGAACTTGATCTCCCGGGGCGTCTGAGTGTTTTTTACCAGGTAGGCAGGTGGCGCCTGAGGCATTTTTATCCTCAAGACCGAGCCGCAATGACTGCAGGTAAGAGTAAAAAAGTCTTTTTCCAGTTCCAAATCGGCGCCGCAGCCCGGGCAGGTAACGCCAATATAGAAACCGCTTTTATTATTGTTGTTTTTCATCACCTTTTACCGGTTTGCCGCATTCGCCGCAGAATTTCGAGCCGGGAATAAGTTCCGCCGAGCAATGCGGACATTTCAACTTGGAATCAAGCTTGAAACCGCAATGCAGGCAGAATTTGGCTTCGGTCGGCAGTTCTTCGTTACAGGAAGGGCAGAAATTCTGAGTAATCATAGGGTGCCCGCAACGGTAACAATAACGGGATTGCTCCGGAGTACTGCTGTGACATTTGGGGCAGGTTACGGTACTGACGCTTTCCCGCTTGAGTTCGGTTTGTTCGGGAGCAAAAACTTTGTTTATCATCCCGGGCAGCATCAGTCCGACACCGGCCGCCATACCCATGCCTGACCCGGCTGCAGCCGGACCACCCGCATAACCCAGTCCCCTGGCCATTTCGAATTTCAAAAACTTGTCCAAATCTCCCACCGCCTCCAGACCCGAGCGCTGGTCGATCATTTTCGAAACTTCCTCGGGAGGAGTAATTGAAGAAATAAAGAAGTCGGTCAGTTCCAGTCCATATTTGGAAAACTCAAGATGTATTTTCTCCTTGAATTCCTCGGCCAGTTCCGTATAGATAGCCGGAAGGTCCAGGATAGTATCAAGTTTCTCCCCCAGCAGGTCATTCAGGCGGGCCACGATGACATCCCGAAGGTAACTCTGGATATCCCGGGTGGTATATTTCGCCTGGCGCCCGACGATGCTGTTCAAAAACAGAATCGGTTCCACAATACGCATGGTGAATGCCCCGTGACCGCGCAAACGAATAAGTCCCAGCTTACTGTCTTTAAAAGTAACCGGATGAGTGGTTCCCCATTTCAGATTGGTAAAAACCTTCAGGTTGACAAAATAAACTTCTGCTCGAAAAGGCGAGTTAAAACCCAGCGGAAACGATAACAGCCGGGTTAAAATCGGGATATTCATAGTGGTCAGCGTATGCCGCCCCACCGTGAAGGAATCTGCCGCATGGCCACTTTTAAAGAAGATGGCTATCTGGCTGTCCCGGACAATCAACTGGGCTCCCATCTTGAAATCCGCGGAACCCTCCTGCGGAATACGGTAAATCATCTCTTCCCCGGTCGGATCCATCCACTCAATTACTTCTATTAATAACGACATAGGAACTCCTGAATGAGGTTATTTCTTGTCTTTCCTCTATTTTTCGGAAAGGTTGTGCTATTCCTTAATACCGCTTGAAACGCCCGATATTCATGATTTGAATACACTTGTATAAAAAATGAACAATTTATCAATTACCTTGTTTAAATCGATATGAAGTCTTGGCATTGACAAAAATATATTACTTCCGTACTATAAAACAGGCAGGAAACCCAAAAACGGTACTTACGAAGAACTTTTTTAAAGTGAACATAAACCAAAACTCCTTGCTCCGGGTTTGAAAACCCTATTTTCGACCGATAGTAAAAAAAGATATGTTTAAAACCCTTGTGATATTACTTACCGGATTATTATTTTTTTTCGGTTCAACGGCTTTGGGGCAGGGCTCCATATATGGCCTGGTTACCAATGCCGATTTAACCTTCCCGGCTGACAGCCATATTACTTTTTTCGGTTTCCTCGATGATACCGATGAAGAGCTAAGAATAGAAACCTGTGACGGTGCCGGTTATGATGACACTATCTGGTATGATGATTTTCAAAACTATCTTACCGAGGCGCCGGATAATCCCTATGATTATTACTTTTTTAATCATCACAACGGCGAAGGCTTTCATCTGGAAAAAATGATTCCTCACAATTCCTACCAGCAAGAAAATGTCACCTTAAACCCGGTCAACTGGCCTTCGAAACCGGACGACCTAAGAGCTCGTTCCCTTGACACTTCTAGTATTTTAATCCACTGGACAGCTCTCCCCGGCCTTACTTACCATCTCTATCGCCGTTCAGCCGGTTCCAATGGTTCCTTCTTTCGTCTGGACAATACCGCCGGTTCACTGGCGGACCCCGGTATAGCTGACAGTTTTTATATCGATTATGATGTTTACCCGACTGAGGGGTTCAATTACCTGGTTATCGCCCAGGACCAGGCCGGTAATTTTTCACCTCATTCCGGGGTTGTCACCGCCTATGTAAGGATTCAGGAAATCACCCTTGACAGTATTGCTAATGCCGCCGGTCCGAAAAATGAGCTGGGTTTTGAAGACACTATCGCCGCCGGTAAAAAAGTCACCTTTTATTTCCGCGCAATAAATATATCCGGTGAAACCGATTGCTTCTTTAATATAAGCTTAAATTTAAAAGTATATTCACCCGACGACGCTCACTGGAGTTATACTCTTGCAGATACGGTCAATATCGGCAAAACCGAGTTCAGTTCTGTAAACCTCGGTTGTTTCAGTTGCGATGGTGATGGAATCGATACTGTCGGCCTGGCCGCCCAAACCACGAGCGGTCCCGGTTTATATGAAGGTTTTAATGACCGTGCTTTCTTAGTTACCATTAAACCCGCTCCTGATGATATAGGCAAACAAATATGTATTGATACAATAGTGATATTTGATACGACCGCAATGCCCATGGCGGCTTTTACATGGCGATGGACTGGTTCGAATTCCTGTTCGGTTGACACGGTCAAACCAGCCTGGTATGCCGAACCGCTGTGTTTTCATATTACCAAAGTGGACTGTTGTATAGGATTCACCGGCAATGTTGACTGTTCTCCCAACGAGGCTCCGGATATTTCCGACATAACCACCCTGATTGACCACCTTTACCTGTCCCATAAGCCTTTGTGCTGCTATGAGGAAGCCGATGTCAACGGTAGCGGCGGCGGACCCGATATTTCCGATATAACTCTCTTAATCGACCATTTGTACCTCTCGCATAATCCCTTACCGGAATGCCCGTAAATATAGTAAACCTTCAAAACGCAAAATCTACGCCCCGGAAAAACCATTAAACACAAATTGTCGTTATTGAGTCTATTAATATATTGTTCTTAATAGTATGGATTTTTTTTAACTTCTTAATCATTTTTTCGTAAGAAAAGAAGCTGCTATCATACTTATAGATGTACCTTATATAGGTTCATATAAAGGTTGCTCATTAAAGTTCGTTTATAAATAAAAATAAATTATTTACAAATGGTGGGTGTATGATAAAAAAACTAACCTGTCTGGTACCGTTAATCATGCTGGTTCTTTTAGCGGCTTACCTGACCACAAGCCGCCCGGCTGAGGACTTTGCCGAAGACACACCAATCAAATTAATTCCGATTACCTTTGAACAATCCAAAAAACTCGCCCGGCTTGAAAAGCAGGCTCGGCCCAGCGACTGGTTTTTCCAGCAACGGGCTTTTCCCTATCAAACTATTCCACCCCGGCAACTTCGAGAAGCCGTCCAGGAAGCCAAAGAGATGCGCCGGGCTTATGCGGCTTTGAAATCCGGCCAGGTGGATGGCACCTGGGAAGAAGCGGGTCCTTATAATGTACCAGGACGTATATGTGACCTGGCAATTCACCCCTCCGACCCCAATACCATATATGTAGCTTCATCATCGGGAGGAGTTTTTAAATCAACCGACCTTGGTCAATCCTTCACCGCCATTTTTGACAACGAAGGTGCACCCTCGATAGGCGCTGTCGCCATTGACCCCTCCAACCCCAATATTATCTACGTGGGTACCGGAGAACCGAATCCCCGTAACTCCTCCTACGAAGGCAACGGTATTTATAAATCCATCGACGCCGGTGCCACCTGGACTCATATCGGTCTGGAAAATAGTTACCGAATAGGTCGAATAATTGTCGACCCCGATTACCCCGATACCGTATATGTCGCTGCCGTAGGCACTTACTGGGGAGCACCTCATCCCGAACGCGGCTTGTATCGCTCTCAGAACGGCGGAGCCACATGGGAACAAATTCTATATGTCGACAATTATACCGGTTGCATCGATATTGCCCTCCATGCCGATTCCGGTGTTCTGCTGGCCGCCATGTGGCAGGTTCGTTTCGGACCGGGTACCACCCTCTGGCGTTCCCCTGACCGGGGCAACACCTGGACCAATATAACCGGCACCAACGGCCTGACCGCTGCAGGTAACCTGGGTCGGATGGCGGTCACTTTCGGTAAAACCCATACCACCGCTTACGCGCTCTTTTCCGAAGGTGTGCCTATCCCTACGGAATTCAATGATTCTTATATAAGTAATGTTTTTCGCAGTGATGACCTCGGTGTAACCTGGACCCCGACCAATATAACCACTCTGATTAATTATACCGCCGGCGGTCGTATCTGGTATTTCTGCAACATCCGCGTCTCCCCGACCAATCCGGAAATTGTTTATGTTCTGGATTTCGACCTGGCGAAAAGTATCAATGGCGGAAATTACTGGGTCAATATATCCAAAGGCAATCCTTCGGGTGACCCGGATGGTAATCCCCATGTTGATATGCACGCCATGTATATCCTCGAAGATAATGACAGTATCCTTTATATTGGCCATGATGGCGGCGTAAGTTATTCAACCGACCAGGGAAGCACCTGGACGAATTTCATGAATATGCCCAATACCGAGTACTACGCCATTGCCCAGGATTATCTCCGCCCCGAGCGTCTTTACGGCGGTGCCCAGGATAACGGAACTTCACGCACGATGACCGGTGACCTTTACGGCTGGGACCATATCCTCGGGGGTGATGGTTTCTGCTGTCTGGTCGATTACACCAATTCGGATAACATCTACGCTTCGTGGCAGTATGGTAATTTCTGCCGTTCCTACAATGCCGGAACAACTCTTTATCTGTCTATAAGCGGCATAAATACCGCTGAAAACCGGGGCTGGTTGACGCCCGTGGAGATGGATCCCAACAATCCTCGAAAATTATTTTACGGCGCCCAGGCCATTTACCGAACCGTCAACGGGGCGCAATCCTGGCAGGCTTACAGCTATCCTATCACCACCTATTTCATCACGGCTATCGGCATCTCCCGTTCGGATACCATGGTCGTATATGCCGGTACAGCCAATGGTACTGTCGCGGTAACCACCGATGGCGGTGCCAACTGGAACAACATAAGCGACGGTCTGCCCGTTCGCTTTGTCACCCGCGTTACGGTAGATCCTTTCAATGCCGCCGTAGCTTATGTAACGCACAGCGGTTTTCGGCAGGATGGCGACAAGCTGGCGCATATTCACCGCACCAGCGACTACGGCCAGACCTGGACTGATATCAGCGGCAATCTTCCCGACGTCCCCATCAACGATTGTATCGTCGACGCTTACAACAACAACATCCTTTATATTGCTACCGATGTCGGGGTTTTCAGAACCGTCAACCTGGGCGCCGAATGGGAACCTTTAGGCACCGGTATGCCCCTGGTAGCCGTGCATGACCTGGAATACCATTACACGACCAAAACCCTGGTTGCCGGAACGCATGGCCGCTCAATGTATCGGTTGGCTCTGGGCTGCGAAAGCACCAGTGACTCCGACGAGGACGGCTATCCGGACGATTGCGATAACTGCCCGGCGGTTGCTAATCCCGACCAGGCAAATAACGACCACGATTTCCTGGGCAATGCCTGCGACGATGACGATGATAACGACGGCATTCTCGATATCAATGATAACTGTCAGTTGGCGGCCAATCCTCTTCAGGAGGATACCGATAACGACGATATCGGCGACACCTGCGACAAATGCCCTTATGACGCCCTCAATGACGCCGACAACGACGATATCTGCGACGGCGGTGATAATTGCCTGGATAAATACAATCCTCAGCAGGAAGATGTCGACGAGGACGGTATCGGGGATAGTTGCGATAATTGTATTTTCGTATACAATCCGGATCAGCTCGATGATGACGAGGACGGTATCGGTAATGTTTGTGAAAGCTGCTGCATCGGTGTGACCGGAAATGTCGATTGTTCCGAAACCGAAGAACCGGATATTTCCGACATTACCCGGCTGATTGATTTTCTATATATTTCTCATGCCGAGCTTTGTTGTCCCGATGAAGCCAATGTCGATAAAGTAGGCGAAGAACCGGACATCTCGGATATTACTTACCTCATTGACCATCTCTATATCAGCCATAGAGCTCTGCCCGACTGCTTTTAAAAAAACCTGTTATAAAAAAGGAGTTATCCCCCTGCTAAGGGATAACTCTTTATTTTATAATAAAAAAATAAACATTTTATTAAATTCTACGTCTATTAAAATGTAAATAATACTCATCAAGAGCGGTTGGAAGTTGAAGTCAGTAGAATTATTTAAATCATCAGTAATTCCGGAGGTTCTATGAAAAAAACCGTTCTTACCAGTCTGCTCTTCACTTTCCTAATAAGTCTTACCATCACTTTGTACGCCCGAGACTTACCGCCGATGCAGGTCCGGTTGTTTTTCGATAGTGAAAGCGAACGGCTTCAAATCAGAAATCTGCAGCTTGACGAAACCTACCATGGTTTACGTTTTATCGATATCGTTACCGATAAATATGAACTGGACTATATCAAATCCTTCGGGATCAAAACAGAAACCATTCATGAAGACCTTACCGCCTTTTTGAAATCACGCCTTAATGAAAAAATGGACATGGGCGGTTACATGACCCTGGCGGAAATAAATGCCTATATCGACTCCCTCTGTGCCGCCCGACCCGACCTTGTCTCCAGTAAAGAAAGTATCGGTCAGACTATCGAAGGCCGGGAAACCTGGGCTTTCAAAATATCCGATAATCCCAACATTGATGAAGATGAACCGGAAGTACTGTACACCGCCGCCATTCACGCCCGCGAAGTTATCACCCCCCTGATCTTAATTCATTTCATAGAACACCTTTTGACTAATTACGATACTTCGCCGGAGATTGCCGACCTGGTAAACAACCGCGAGTTATGGTTTATCCTGTGCTGTAATCCCGACGGTTATTATTTCAATGAAGTTATAGCTCCCGGCGGCGGCGGGATGTGGCGCAAGAACCGCCGCCATGTGGTCGGCAGTGAATGGGGCATTGACCTTAATCGTAATTTCGGATACATGTGGGGTTATGATAATTTTGGCTCTTCATCCAATCCGTCTACTGAAACTTACCGGGGAACCGGTCCTTTTTCCGAACCGGAAAGTCAGAACCTTCGCGATTTCACCCTGGCACACGAATTCAAAGCCAGCATTTATTATCACTCTTACGGCAATAAAATTCTTTATCCCTGGGAATATGTTACCGATCCCTGTCCCGACCAGAGATTGTACGGGGTCCTGTCAGACAGCCTGAGCGCTTATAACAGTTATACCTCCGGACAACCGGGTATTCTGATGTACCCCGTCAATGGCGGCAGCACGGACTGGAACTATGCCAACTTCATGGACACCGATAAGCACATGGCCTTTTTATTCGAAGTCGGCACCATCAACGATTATTTCTGGCCTCCCCTTTTCCGCATTCCCGAACTGGTTTCGGTCAACCTGGGAGCGAATCTTTTCCTGGCCCGCCGGGCTGATGACTTATTTTCCGTACTTACTCCCGAAGCTCCCGCTTTGTTCATTCCTTCCACCGTCGATGCTCAGGATTTCTCGGTTGTCTGGTCAGCTGTAAATGATACGCTCAACCCGACCGTCGGTTATGAACTGGTAGAGATGCAGAATCCTTTTGACACTGTTGACCAGGCGAACAATTTCAATAATTTTACCAGTAAAAATTTCACTTTAACCGACATATCCTGCAACTCGGCGCCTACCTGTTTTTATTCAGGAAACGCCACCGGGGTAATCAGTGATTTATTATTTAAAGAATCCTGGCAGGTCTCAGCCGGTGACACCTTAAAATTCTGGACCTATTACAACCTTCAGGAGAATGTCGACTGGGTTAACGTTGGTGTATCTATCGATAATTTACATTATTTTTCGATACCCGGCAACATTACTGCTGGAGAATATAACGATATTTCCGGAACCTCACCAGGGTGGATAGAAGCAAAATTTGACTTGTCCGCTTTTGCCGGTCAGACTATTTATTACAAGATAAGAGTTTCAAAAAACTCTTCAACCAGTTTTGCCGGCTTCTGCATAGACGATATTTCACCTATCAACTCATTTCATGATATAAATATCCTGTCTTCCACTTTAATCGATACCACTTATAATATCACCGGCCGGACAACCGGCACCTATTATTACAAAGTACGCGCTCAGGATGACGACGGTCAATGGGGTCCTTATTCCACCATAAGAATGACCGCGGCTTTTGACCCTTACACCTGCATTGACAGCGATAACGACTACTATGGTGACCCGGACCATCCTGAAAACAACTGCCCCCCCGACAATTGTCCTTTTGCCTACAATCCCGAACAGAGTGATGAAGATGAAGATGGCGTGGGTGACGCCTGTGATAACTGCCTGGGACTGGCTAACCCCGACCAACTCGACCCCGATTATGACAATGTCGGTACCGCCTGTGACAATTGTACGGTAAAATTCAACCCTCTTCAGGAAGATACCGACCAGGACGGCATCGGCGATAGTTGCGATAACTGCATTTACGTTTACAACCCGGATCAGCTGGATGCCGATATGGACGGCGTCGGAGATGTCTGCCAGGGTTGCTGTATCGAACTGACCGGTAACTCCGACTGCTCTGAAAACGAGGAACCGGATATTTCCGATATCACCCGGTTGATTGATTTCTTATATATCAGCAATGATGAACTTTGCTGTCCCGAGGAAGCCGATGTTGATGCTTCCGGAGGTGAACCGGATATCTCCGATATAACCTACCTGATTGACCATCTGTATCTCAGTCATAAGGACCTGCCCCCCTGTCCCTGATATAGCATGTAATTGATAAAAAAAGCTGTTTCTATAAACTGAAACAGCTTTTTTTTATTAAGCTAAAAGTCTGCAATTCTTTTCAACTAACTTGTTGTTATAAATGATATCCTGATATCACCCGCCAACGAAAATTTCTTGTATCCCCTTACCTGATAACAGAGTAAAATTAATTATCAGATTCGGCACGGCTCTTTCACTATTACAGCCTGGAGAATATGATTATGGAACTATCTTTTCATAAAATTTACTCGGATTGCAGTTATCTTTTCCTGCCGGGGCTTGTTGCTGTTTCTTTTTCATTTACTTCGGCGGGATTAAGACATATAAGACAAAAGGGCTATGAAGGAATCGTTTATTTTATCCTCGCCCTGTTTTTCATGGTCGCTCACGCCTGTTTTATTTTCGAGATCCCCTGTCGCTTTTTCCCGGTGTCGGCTCTGACCGGTATCAGCCTTGGCAAATGGACGGACCTGATCCTGGTTCCAGCGTTACTTTTCACTTACATATTAAGCGGTATATATGCCTTTATCAGAACCTCCTTTAATGAAGGCTTGATTAAAATATTTTTTGGTCTGACTCTGTACTGTTACCTTTTTATGCTTGGCATAAACTGGCCGGAAAATTTCAGGATTGGTCTTGTCTTTATCTGGTTTTTATTTTTTATCATTATCGAAATACGGACAGCCGGGAAGAAATCAGGCAGAAGTTCTCCTTTGAACATCCAATCCGTCCAATTCCGCCGTTTCCGCTATCACCGCGGCGCCAACGGCATCGCCCCAGACATTGACCGTAGTACGACATCGGTCTAAAAACCAGTCGATTGCCCAAATCAAACCGATACCTTCAAGCGGTAAACCAACGGCCGCAAGCACGAATACCATGGTCACGGTTCCGGCGTGAGGAATTCCCGCCGCCCCTATCGAGGCCAGGGTGGCGGTCAGGAAAACAATTACCTGCTGTCCCGCTCCCAGCTCCACCCCGTATATCTGAGCGATAAACAGTGCCGCTACGGCTTCATACAATGCTGTACCATCCATATTTATTGTCGCTCCCAGAGGCAGTACAAAAGAAGCCGCCCGGTTGTCTATCCTATTTTTCTCCACTACCAGTTCCATGGTTAAAGGCAAGGTGGCCGATGATGAAGCTGTCGAAAAAGCGGTCGCCAGCGCCTGGCCCATGTTTATAAAATAGGTACCGGGATGTTTTTTACCGAAAATTTTCAAAATAATAGGCAGGATAATCACTCCGTGAATAAAAAGACCGAGAATAACCGTCAGGATGTAAAAACCCATTCCCGACGCCAGCTGGTCAAGCGAGCTCCGATTCTGCGCAACAATCGAACCAATCAACGCCAACACTCCTACCGGGGCAAAATATAAAATGATTATCACCAGTTTCATGATAGCCGCGTTGAGACCTTCGAAAAAAGCAATCACCGGTCGCCCTTTTTCACCAATAGTGGTCAGAACTCCTCCAAACAGCAAGGAAAAGACAATCAGGGGCAGAACATTCGTTTCCGATGCGGCCTGTATTATATTAGCCGGAATCAACCCGACCAGAACGTCAATAAGTGTTTTCTTTCCGCTCTCGGCAACTATCTCAGGAATAAAAGAACCGATACTTCCAACCCCAATGCCGGGTCGGATTATATTAACCAGTATCAAACCGATTAATACCGATATGCTGGTTGTCACCAGATAATATAAAATGGTTTTCCAGGTAATCCCGCCCAGCTTGCGAACATCGCCAAGCGAAGTAACGCCTACAATCATAGATGCAATAATCAACGGAATAACCACCATCTTGAGAGCATTGAGGAAAATCGTGCCGATAAATTCAAGGGAAAGAAAAAAATCACCCCATAAATATCCTCCCACCGCTCCCAGGACCGCCCCGGCAATCATGCCGGCCAGAATATAATTACCGGACTTACCTTTCATTGCACCTCTTTGTTCATTCTCTACAATATACTAAGAATAATAAAAGACAGGGACAGTTCTGACAAACTAAAAACAATTAAAAGACTATTATTTAAGAAGCAGCATTTTGCGGGTAAGGGTCATGTCGCCCCCTCGAAGACGATAAAGATATACTCCGGAAGGCTGGATATCTCCTGAAACAGCATTGTTTGCCCAGTAAAAAGAATACTCGCCGACATTCAAATAACCCTCAAATAAATTGCTCACCAGACGCCCGGTTACGTCCAAAACATCCAGTGTTATATAGGCATTAACCTTCAGTGAAAAAGTTATATTGGTGCCGCCGTTAAAAGGATTAGGATAGTTCTGCCACAGTTCGAAATGAGAAGGCAGGTTGCCTGAAATATCATCTTCTATACCGGTTATGACCTCAAAGGTTGTTATGAGCATCTCGCCATGGTAGTTCGAAGATTCGACTGAATCCAGGATTCCTTCTCCGGTAAAAATCATAAAAGTACCGGTTGTAAAATAACTGGAATCAAAAGAATAAATCAGCACCAGGGTTGAATCGCCGACATAATTGTAATCTAAAATCATCTGTGGTTCCAGGAGCGTCGGGGTAATTGTCCCGATAAAAACCATCCAGACCCCCCCTATGGAATCCTGAGTGACAACACTGACGGAATGACTGTAGAAATTCTGAATAAATCTGGCCGAATCGGTCTGGGCAACAGCTGTTGCGGTAAATCCAAAAAACATTCCCGGTAACAGTAAAGCAATTACTTTTAAAAATGTTTTCATGCCGGCATCCTGAAGGGCTAACCTAACTATAAAAATAATAATTTCTTAAAAGGTTATTATATTCTATCGGAAAACTCGTTCTAAATCTGATAAAATAAAACAGGCAGGTAAAAGAAGTCAACCTGCCTGTTCATGATATTCTTAACAAAGCAGTTTAAGCGCCTTTAGGCACCACCAGGTCCCGGCGTCCCAGACGGAGATTCTCGAAACTTCCGGCGGGGATGACATAAAACCAGTCGGCAAAGCGATTGTTGGCTTCATTAACAATCAGGCGGCCTTCTTCTTTTTCCTTATCATCGATATTTTTTTTCTCATCGAAAGCGGCGGTTATGAAAAGGTAGCGATTCTCCGCCGTCTCATCCTTGCTCTTGCCATCATCGGCTCCACCCCCGGCCGCCAGGCCGGAACCAAAAACAACTTCACCGAAACGGAGGTAATAAATCACGCCCTTCTGAGTGTAAACTTGAAGTTCCCCTTCATTCGAATACAGCTGACCGCTCCGGGTAAAAAAGAAACCCTTTCCCTGAAGAGATATCTGGTCCTGCATGGTGATACTATTCGTCCCTGAAGGTTCTTGCAGTATTTTGGCCAGACCCTCAGGTTTGGGAAGCACCCCGACGATATTCAAATTATCAAGGGCTGAAAGAAACTTGCCTATCATAACGCTGTCAACCATTTCGCTTTTTTTCATATTATTCGCCGTCCAAGTACTGTCTTTTAAAGTAAGTTCAAGATTATCCCGCAAATCGATAGACATCGTACGTTCATCTATGGAATAATCCTTTAAAACAACCTTATCGATTTCTTTTTGATTGATTTTTAAAAGGTCGGTATCAATCCAGTCGGCAAAATTGGACGAGATATTAACATCCATGCGTACGGCATAGACTCTTTTCTGGTCGGGAACACGAACAAAGCGGAAGTTTTCCCGTCCCTGCACCTTATTCCCGATTATTAAATCCGCCAGGATTTTTTCATTTTGTCCTTTGATAGTAACTCGTTTACCGCGGCTGGATAGGGCGGTGGCGGATTCATCCAGCGGGTCGATGACACCGCAGATTTCATGGTCGGCGACATTATCCGTCCGGTAGTCGTCCTTTTTTATATCAATAACGCCCGCAGCAGTTTTCGCCAGTCGGTCCTGAGCATCGGCGGGGTAGTTATTATGCGATGGTATCACCCACCGGCCACTCTCAAACGACACTTTAAATGGGTAGGTGGAACCCGTTACGGAATCATACGTTACAACTTCGAGAGATACTGCCTCATTGGGATCGGTAAAAGCCGGGAAAAACTGCTCCCCCTGGTCTAAAAAAGCATCCGGGGTTATTTTACGCGGAGAAAAAACAAACGCCAGAACCACCAAAGCCAGCGCCACCACTACATAAACAAGAGTTGTTCTCTGCTCACTCATATTTTAACTCCTTAACCTTCTTGCCGCCAGGGCTCCCTCATGTTCTCTTTGACGCCGCCTGAAAAATATGACCACACCAATAGTAAAAACCGGAATTGGCGGCAATAAAACCGCCAGAGATTTAATACGACCCTGAATTCCCTTTAAAGCCGCTTCCATATTTTCCTTGCTGGCGGCGATGGTCGCCTCCTTCCGGGCTTCGATATTAGCCTTGGCAACTTCAAAACGACGATTTTCCACTTCCTGAAGGTTCTTGGTCATGATTCTTTTGGTCTGTTCGTCCAAGTCACTGCGGTTTCGCACCGCGGCAACCTTCTCATCCAGGCGCTGCTGAGCCTCGGATAATGCCTTCTGGGCACCTTCCTCGGCTTCTTTTTCATCCTGAATACGGCGCTCCACGAATTCCTTGGTTTGCGCTTCAACCGTTTCCAGAGTGCGATGTTTTAGACGTTTCTTACGTAACTCAACAAAGGAATCATCGCCCACCAGAATATCCATGGCATTCAGGAAAAAGGTAATATTGTCAAAATTAAGATTTTCAATTCCCCGGCTCCTGAAAGCAAAAAATTGTTCGGAGATAAAATCAACATCGGCGATTAAAATGACATTAACAAATTGGGAACCTTCTGATGAAGCCCCACTCTCTTTATTACCTGCCATACCTTTGACCTGGGCGGCAATAACATATGACTCGCTGGTTGGAACCCGCCGCGGATTTCGGTTAAGAGATAAACCGAAAAAACTTCGCTGAACGATATTTTCCCAGTTCAATACCCCGGAAAGATATCCTGTCCTCAAAAGCGCCTGGAAAGAAAAATTTTGATCCGGGGTTTTAAATATGTAACCGGGATAGAGAAGAACCATCTCCTGAAGACCGGCGCTGGCCATATTCATTTCATTGAACGGTTCGGAACTGCCGCTACCCTTACCGATAAAGATGATTTCAGGCGGTACCTGGACCATATTGGGATGCGGATTGTAGGAATCCCAGACCACCTGGTTAGCCATCCAGTTGATACCAAGGCTGTTCATAAAAGCCTGTATATTTCCTTTTGGCTCGGGCGGCGGTCCCTGATTGCGCATAAAGGGATTGGTCTGAACATCACTCGGCAATATCGGGGACAACTCGACATGGTTTATCGGCAACGGGTCATCAAGAATCAGGGTCGGGTTACCTTTGAGAATGTAAGCTTTGAGATTGTCCATCTCGGACTGCGATAAAGCCGAAGGCATAACCGCGAGCAGACCATCGAGTTGTTCAGTGATTGGTTCCCTGGGGGAAATTTGAATTACCTCGTATTGTTTTTTGAGTTCCTCAACAATCGACCAGGCCGGAGTGTTGGACATGGTGGCAAAGTCGAGACCGCCGAACAGCTTGGCAGGAGTATTCAGAACGCCAATTTTTTTCCGTTCGGTTTGAGCCACTACTCTTATCGAGCGCATCAGTTCGTATTCCACCGGCAGACCCCGGTCGAAAAAAGGAATGACTTCTTCCCGGGCTCCACAGGTAAAAGCCACACCGAGGAAAACCGGTTCGGTACTGGCCCGGGCACTGCTCGTATTTAATACTTCGCCGGGAGTAATACCGAATTTCTCGCGGGCATCTCGAGCCTCAGGTGTAAACGGCTCGGTTTCATGAATCAGCACCTCGACCTTTTGCCCGCCGACAGCATCAATTTCCTTCAAGGCGCCAAGCAGATTCACCCTGGTCTCGACATATTGCTGCGGGACCTCCGGACTTATGAAGGCTTGAATCAATACCGCTTTTTTATCCGGGACAGTATCGATCAGTTTCTTTGTCTCCGGAGACAGGGAATGTAAACGCTCGGCGGTAGTGTCAAGACGAAGATTGACCTGATTGAAAATAACATTAAGGCTGATAACCGCCACGACCACCGCTACCGCCCGGACCAAATGATGAATCCAGATTTTATAACCATCGGTCTGGTAGGGCCAGTGACGACGGCTGATAACTACGATATTCAAATATATCATGACGGCCGTTACCGAAATGAAATATAAAAGACCGGTGAAACTGACAACACCGCGGGCAAAATCGTCAAAAAAGTTAAAGACCCCCAGGGGAGACAAAAGATTTTGAAGGCTCTCGCTGACCATCCAGCTGGAAGAATTAACCAGAACGAAAAAAGAACAGAACACCGCCCCCAGAATAAAGCCAATAGTAGCATTGGCGGTCAAAAGCGAGGCTATCATGCCTACCGACAGAAGCGCCGCCCCCAGGAGCCAGTAACCCAGATAGTTACCGAACATCAAACCGATATCGGGATTGCCCAACCAGAACAATACCAGTACATGGCTGAGCGAAAGAACGACCGACACGGTGTAAATACCCAGTACGGCCAGGTATTTACCCAGGACGACCTCAAGGTCGGTTACGGGCAGGGTCAGCAGCAGTTCCTCGGTTCCCTGTTTCCGTTCGTCCGCCCAGATATTCATCGTCAGGGCGGGTATGAAAAACATCAGGATATACGGAAAATAAAAATTCAGCTGACTGAGATTGGCCAGATTATTGGCAAAAAAACGTTCCTGCCAGAAAGCGGCCGCGGCACTCAGAAAAATAAACAGGGTAATAAATACATAGCCGGTCGGGCTGCTGAAATAGGAACGAAGGTCCCTTTTACAGATAGCCAGAATGATTTTCTTATCGAGCTTCATACCTGTTCCTCCTCTTTCGGCATGACACGCCCGTAATTGGTCAGGCTGTAAAACTTATCCTCTATCGTCCCGTTCTGCTTGAGCTCATCGGGACCGCCGTCGAAAACCAGCCGGCCCTCATGAATCAGCAGAATACGGTTGGCGACGGCTTCCGCTTCCTGGAGAATGTGAGTCGATATCATGATGGTTTTATTCCTGCTGAGTTCAACAATATTTGTCCGGAATTCCCGTATTTGATTGGGGTCCAGACCCGCGGTTGGCTCATCCATTATCAATACTTCGGGGTCGTGAAGTAACGCCTGAGCCAGACCCACTCTTTGCCGGTAACCGCGGGAAAGCTTGCTGACAGGCTTTTCCAGGACTTCCTGAATAGCACACTGTGAAACCACCGTTTCCAAACGCTGGTTAAGATACGCCTTGTCCAGTTTGCGGGCTTCGCCGAAGAACTTCAAAAGTTCCAACGGTGTCATGTTGTCATACAGAGGACCATTTTCAGGAAGATACCCGAGCTTGCGTGCCGCCTCCAGACGCCGGGTTGCGATATCAAGCCCCGCTATGGCTGCCTTTCCCTCGCTGGGAGCCAGAAAACCACTTAATATTTTCATGGTGGTGGTTTTACCGGCTCCGTTGGGACCCAGAAAGGCGACAATTTGCCCCCTGGGTATGGAGAAAGAAATATCCTTAATGGCCACAAAAGAACCGTAATACTTGGACAGGTCCTTCGTTTCGATCATGGCTAAGGCTTGTTCTTGTGCCATAAAGTCTACCTCATTTGAAAGAATCTATATTAATTACCAAAAATTTTTTAAGTTTCCGTATTAAGTTTAAATAATAGCCATCAGTACGGCGGGTGTCAAGTCGCAATGCCATTTCCTTTAGGCTGTTACTTCTTTTGCAAAACATTAATACAAAAAGTTTTATAAGAATATTATAACCTTCAAAGGGAAAATGGTTTCAGATTATGAATAGGGATAGAAAATGAAAAACAGCAGGCAAAAAGCTCCAATTATCCATAAGCCCGCGGGGATTTCTCTGTAGCGTCCAGCCACGGTTTTCATAAGCGGGTATAAGAGAAATCCCGCCGTCAACCCCATCGCCAGGTTGTAGGTGAATGACATCAGGACAATCATTCCGAATACCGGTACGGTTTCGGTCAGGTCACTGAATTTTACCCCGGTAATCACCGTCATCATCAACATGCCCACAACAATTAAAGCCGGTCCATAGGCGCATGTCGGTATGACGGCGATAAACGGGGCAAAAAAGAGAGCCAGCAGGAACATCAGCGCTGTCACCACTGAAGTTAATCCGGAGCGGCCGCCGGCTTTGATACCCGCCGCCGACTCTAAAAAAGTTCCGGCGGTGGTGGTGCCTAAAAGAGAGCCGACAATAGTCGAGAGAGCATCGACAAGCATCGGCTTTTCAATTTCCGGAAGATTACCATCCTTATCCAGAAAACCGGCAATATATGACACGCCCATAAGAGTTCCCAGGGTATCGATAAAATCCGCTACCAGAACCGTCAGGATAACGGCAAAGAAGCCCCACTTCAAGGCTCCCGGGATATCGAGCTGCAAAAAAACGGGGCCGATATCGGGCGGCAGACTGAGCCATTTATCCGGAAAATCAACAACTCCAAAAAGAAAAGCCAATAACGTAGTGGTCAGAATACCGACCAGCATAGCTCCATTAACCTTTTTAATCATCAGAAAACTGATAAACAGGAAACCAAACACAGCCAGAAGAACCGGGGTGCTGCTCAAATCGCCGACCCGGACCGGGCAACCAGGGCTTCCCAGGGTGATAAAACCAATATCATTCAGCCCGATAAAAGTCAAAAACAACCCGATACCGACCGCGCAGCCTATTTTCAGAGCGTTCGGGATGGCATCAGCCAGCCAGCTGCGGATTTTCAAGACCGTTATAAGGGTAAAAAAGACCCCGCTTATAAAAATAGCCCCCAGAGCGGTCTGCCAGCTATAGCCCAGCACCTTGACAACCGTAACGGCTACAAAAGCGTTCTCACCCATATAAGGGGCAATGGCAAAGGGGCGCCGGGCATAAACACCCATTACCAGGGTTCCGAAAAAAGCGCTCAGAATGGTTGCCACCATCGAGGCTTCAAACGGCATACCGGCGGTTTGGAGTATTTTGGGATTGACAATAATTATATAAGCCAGGGTCACGAAAGTAGTCACCCCGGCGATAATTTCCTGTTTGTAAGACGTCCCCAGTTCGTCGAGTTTAAAATATTTTCTGAGCATTAAAGAGCCTTTTATTTAATTACATGTAAACAACTTGTTGTTTTTCAATCAAATAAGCATAGCCCTTACAACAATCCACCATTATAAAATATCTTTTTTATCATATTTTTATTGACAAAATAGGCATTTTAATCTAAAATGCAAAAATAATTTTTCAATATTGAGCAGGTTTTATTGGGGATTATATGGAAATATCGTTGATTTATATTACCTTAACAATCACGGGATTATTAATCATTTATGCTGCCATTCCTTTTCACACTTTGCTGTCGACCAGGAAATATGAAGATCCCAAGGAAAGAAAGGAAGTATTAAATTATGGCGACAGTAAATTATATATTTTAGGCGGCGAACTGGAACCGAATTTCTGGGGTGATTTTATTACAAGTTTCGATTCCTCACCGGTTGAACATTTGGAGTTAATTTTCGGTCCCAGGCTCATTATCGAAAAACAAAAATACGACAAGTATATTCATCTTTATCTGGAGAAAGGTAAATTACCTGAACCGAATGATTGTCAGTGGTTAGACTGTCACCCCGTTTTATCGTATTTTAATAACAATCCCAATAAAATAACTCTGTATTTAAAGAACTCACATAATGAGGATGAACGTCATTTTTCAGTCGGCAATAAAAAAAATGTGTGCATTGAAGATCCTCACGGACAAAATTTGCCGGGTGGCGGCATTATCAGCAGAGGAGACGATTATTTATATCAGAAAAAAATGTCTGAATTTAACCGTATTAAAAAATGCATGGATTTCTGCACTGAGTTCGAACGTCATAATGCTCACCTCCTTTTCTCAATGATTAAATTTGAATATAAAGTAATAGGTGATAATTTAAATGAAAATATTTAAAAAACCGGGACAATTTCCTGTCTGTTTTTCAATAATAATATTATTTGTGTCTTGTTCTATTTGTATGGCTGATGTTTCGGTAATAAATAAACAAGTTGTCGTCTCAGAATCCGACACCGTATTCTTGCCGGATGAAACTGCCAATAAAATCATAAGTGAAAATGGAGAGAATATTAAAAGCAATTCTGCTGTCTTGATAAATGTTTTTATTGGGAGTACCGGTATTTTAGTGGCTATTTTGGCAATAATATTCAATCAGACGAGGATTTTCAACGAAATCAAGGAATTTAAAAATATCTGGACTTTTAATTTACCCGTTAAACAACTTTTCCTGGTATTAATTACTATAAACGGAATAATATTTTATATAAATATCATTTTCTTCACTATATTAAAAAACGACTCCCTTTTATTTATTCCTTCTCTTATTCTTATGCTCGGTTCATTTTTATACCTGGCCTTAAAGATAATTTACCTGATTTTTCGCCCGTGGGGTTATTAGGTACGTTTTGATTTCGAGTCTTTTTTAAATACCGATGTAAGCAATTCAATAACCGCAAGAAGTATTAAAATCGCAAATAATATATATAAGATAATTGATAACATCTTCATCCCTCTTGATTTCTATTATCGACAATACTGATGGAAAGTTGACTTATACCATATCTTGCTCTCGGCGGAAAAAAACGACCAGCGAACCTATTAGTACCAGGGTGGTTCCGGCCCAGACCAGATTTATAAGCGGCTTTCGAGAAATATCCAATATCAACTGGTCAGGCGGTTTTCCACGGGTCAGGCCCGGTATGTTCAAAGATACCATCCCCTGATCCGCCATGATTCCGTTAATATAAACTTCATAGGTCGTGTCACTTAACGATAGTTGCGCCGGTCGGTCGATGAAATGGGCTTGACCCCGAGGGTCGGCATTCTGAATTTTGGCGGGTGCCAGGGTAGTAAATCGGTCGCCGTATGCAACATCAAGCATGGCTGTGACTGTCATACCGGCAGCCATGGAATCCCCGTGACCTTCGAGTGAAAATCCCCGAAAAGTAAAAGTGTAATCTCCTATCGACTTCTTTTCTTCACGAGCCAGGACCAGCCCTTCGGCACCCTCAAGTTCCTGTATTTGCTCGGGGGCAAAGTAGTAATCGTTCAGAAACTGCCGGTCAATATAGGGCTTTCTCATAATACCATCCAGCCGCCGGGAATAATAAAGCTGGGGATTGATATACGACCGTATCGTCCCTTTTTCCATTTCAATATTCAACTGGTTGTTCGGTTGCATGATACTTCCGGCCATACCGGTATATCGAAGGTTCATACCGAAAGCCGAGCCGGTGGTTCCCCGAGGTAAAATCAGTTTTTCACTGGTTGAAAAGCCGGAGGATGCCAGAATCCCGATGAGCATGATGCCGTAACCCAGATGAGTCAGCTGTCCCCCTAAAAGCTTCCAGTTGTGAGGAAAAAAGCCGCGCATAGCCTTTAAATTGGACATTATTGCCATAACAGCCATGGCAAAAAACATTATATAAAAATTATCCCTTACTCCGACAATAACGGCGACTATGACTGTAAACAGAGAAGCCGTTAAGGGTAAAATCATTTTTCGCCGGATTTCCGGACTGAAAAGGTACATTAAAAGACCGGTTAGAACCAGGGTGCAAATTATGGGCACCACCAGGGGATTTTTAGCCACGAAATAAAATAAACCGAAACTTATGGTAAGTCCCAAAGCCACGCTGACCGTCAGTTTAACCGGCCATTTTTTTACCTCGGAGCGACCATATGACAAAAAAGGTGAAACACTTAACAGAAATGAAATGATTATCGCCAGCGGCAGGGCAAAATCATTATAGGTCGTAATATCAGCCGCCCGGGGATTATCCGTAACCGAAGTGATAAAGGGCAGCGATGTCCAGAAAAGTACAACCAGGCTGAAAATCAACAGAACCGTCAACCCGGCAAAAAGAGCAAATTCCCGCCCGTAATAGTTGTAGTTTACCGGCTCATTCATTACTTTTTTAAAACGGTAAATATATAGAATCAAGGTAAATATCACGAATACCAGGATAAAGCCGATCAGGAAAATATTAACGCCCAGGTCCGTGAAACTGTGCACGGAAAAATCGGCCAGCACTCCACTGCGTGTTAGAAACGTCCCGTATACCACCAGCAGGAACACAAAAGCACTGAGAATAATATTGGTTTTTTTCAAAGCCCCGGAACGCCGCTGTATAATCAAACCGTGAATCAACGCCAGTGACACAATCCAGGGAATAAAAGACGAGTTTTCAACCGGGTCCCACCCCCAATAACCACCCCATCCGAGTGTTTTATAAGCCCAGTAACCGCCCAGAACATTGCCTGCCCCAAGAGTCAGAGCAACTATCGCCACCCAGGGAAAGATACGTCTTACCCAGTCAGTATGGTCGTTCACAATCAGCGCCGCCATGACAATTGCATAGGGAATGGCGGCCATGGCATACCCGATAAAAATCACCGGGGGATGAATTATCATCCAGGGGTCGCGTAGCAACGGATTCAACCCCAGGCCATCATCGGGTATAAACGGTAAAAGGGCAAAAGGCGATAAATTGACGAGGATTAAAAGCAGGAAAAGATTAATCAGGGAAAATATGACCATGGCATAATTGCGGTACTGCCCGGCTTTCTCGATTATTATATGGCCGAACAGGGCGTTAAAAAAAAGCCATAAAAGATAAGTGCCTTCCTGACCACCCCAGAAAGCGGATAAGATATAGAGGAAAGGCTGGCTCCTCTCGGAATATTCATAAATATATTTAAAAGCGTAGTTGTGGCTGAAAAACAGGTAAAAAAGATAAATTACCGCCAGCCCGACGAACAAAGTAAAAAGATTATAGCACTTGTAACCAAGTGACAGAAAATCATTTTTACCGCGAGTGACCAGAAAATAGCTGAACCCGGCAATTATATTCATAGCCAGAGCAAATAATATCAGAAGTTCACCGACAGTGCTAAAACCCATTTATTCAAGTTCCTGTTTATAAAAAATAATGGTTTGAAGCATATTAAATAACCATTTAATTATTGTATAACCTACAAATATTACAATAAGTTACGAAAAAAACAAATAATTGATTGTCCCGCAGTAATAAATATTCACTTGACAATATCTGGCAATAAATTAAATTATTTAAAAATATCCGTTTTTTCATCAGGTTACATTTTAACTCCGACTGGAGCTTTTAGTATAAAAAACATAATTAATAATATCTGACTTAAATAGTCATTTTTTTTATTTCAGGAGTAATGTAAATGTTAGCCAAAGTAATCGATGTGACCAAAGATACGGTGTATCTGGAAATTGATAATCAACTTCGATTCAAGTCCCAGTATATCATGCACGACAACCGGGAACAGGTGGCTAAATCGGATAACGTCAACTTTTCCTTTTATGACAACCGGAGCGGAACGGTGGTCATTATCAATGACATTGTCAATAAGTTTAATACTTCCTTTTAAAATCATTTTTTAAACGAGTTTACCCTATCTTTATATTTCATTTTGTTGACTAACCGCTTAATAAAAAGCTATAATAATAGTCATAAAATGAGAGCCTGACCTTGTTCGCCGTTGCGAATCGAGGAAAAGGGAAAAATACGTTTACTTCGGGAGAAAAAGATGGACATAAAGAGAATCGGTCTTATCACCAGCGGAGGTGATTGCGGGGGTTTAAACGGAGTCGTCAAAGGTGCTGCTCAAATGGCCAACCGTAAAGGCGTACAAACCTTCGTTATTCCCAACGGCTATTCCGGTCTTTACAATCTTATCGAAATGAATACCCTGGTCGAATTAACACCTTCCCGGGTGGATACTTTCAGTATCGGGCTGGCTGGTTCCGAAGCCGGTCATTCCCGGGTCAAGATATCCAAAATTAAAGATGAAAAAAAATATGAACGGATAAAAGCCGGGCTCGACAAATTCGGTATCGGCGGACTGGTTATAAGCGGTGGCGACGATACCGGTTCGGTTATTCTCGATTTGGCCGCTAACGGCATTAGATGTGTACACGCCCCTAAAACGATGGACCTGGACCTTATGCCCTACAGCGTCGGCGGTGATTCCACCATCAACCGGATTGCCGAAATTCTCCGCGACCTGAAAACCACCGGCCGTACCCATAACCGGGTGATGGTTATCGAAGTGTTCGGGCGTTACGCCGGTCATACCGCTTTCCGCGGGGGTATCGCCGGCGAAGCTGATGCTATTTTAATCCCGGAACTCCCGGTTGATTTCGAAGAGTTGTATCGTCACATGAAAAAAGTTTATACCAAACGAATTATAGAGAGCGATATCAACGCCGGCACTTATACCATTGTTGTTGCCGAGGGACTTAAAAATGCTTCCGGCCAGGAAATGTACGATGATTCCGCCGGGCTGGATACTTTTGGACATAAAAAACTGGCCGGGGCCGGTAAATACGTCGCCCAGGAACTTAAGAAAATGCTGAAAGCCGACAGTGAAATAAAAGTCTTCATGAAAGAACAGGGCATGTTTGTTCCGGAGCTTTACGAACTGCCCGAGGTCCGGGTAATCACCCCGTCGCATCTCGTACGTTCCGGGTTTACTTCGGCTTATGACGCGAATTTCGGCATGGAAGCCGGTGCCAGTGCGGTTCTCTGTCTTCTGGAAAATATTACCGGTGTTACCGTAACCGGCTTCTATAAAGACCGGGTACATTACATGGATATCAAAGAAGCCATTAAGCAACGCCAGGTCGACCCGGACCAGGTTATTCTTTACGAACAGCTGGGCTTTTGTTTTGGCCGCGTTCGCCAGGAATTTCAAGCAGAATTTGAAAAAGTAACCGGTCCGATTGACCGGATTTATTAAATGCTAAATTATCTTAAAGAAAAAACCGTCATGATGCTCCCGCTGTGACGGTTTTTTTATTCCATCGGCTTTATTTCAAGTGTCAGCCGGATGTTTCGTGAAACTTTATTTTTGGGCGGTTGTTGAAAATATTAGCGGCTGGTAAACATTCTCCTTAATTATTTACTTCAATGCCGTACAGCGCCTCGAACATTATCCTCCCATGAGTTCGAGGCTTTTTTACTTGTCGTTACCTTTACAATTTTATAATCTGTAAAAAAAATTGAATGTTCAATTATCACCCGGAAAAATATTTCTCTTCGAGATATTTAAGTTGGCACCAGAATAATTTTTATATTATAATTCATAATATCCGACCGCTTTATAAAAAGTCGAAGGATAAACTTTTTTTCATGGAGTGGAGGTAGAACTAAATATGGAAACAGTCACCACGAAACTTATTGAGTGGGGTGCCAGTTACGGTCTTAAAATACTGGGCGCCCTGGCAATTCTTATCATCGGGCGCTTTGCCGTGAGTCTGCTGACACGTATTATAAGACGTCTTCTGGAACGGAGCAAGACCGAGGCAACATTGATTAAATTCATAACGAGTCTTACCAGAATCGCTTTAATGACGTTTGTCATTATTGCCGCCCTGGGAACACTGGGAGTACAAACCGCTTCATTCGTTGCGATAATAGGCGCCGCTGGACTGGCTATTGGTTTTGCTCTTCAGGGTTCCCTGACCAACTTTGCTTCCGGAGTCATGATTGTCATTTTCCGTCCTTTCAAAGTCGGCGATTATATCGAAGCCGGCGGAGTCAGCGGTTCGGTTGCCACCGTTCATATTTTCAATACCATCTTAAATACCCCGGATAATAAAAAGGTGATTATCCCCAACAGCAAAATAACCGGTGACAACATCGTCAATTACTCGGCCAACGAGATACGCCGGGTGGATCTTGTTTTCGGCATAGGTTACAGTGATGACATCAAAAAAGCTAAAACCATAATGGAACGAATATTAACCGATGACCAGCGGGTGCTTAAAGATCCCGCCCCGACCGTGACCGTGCAGGAACTGGCCGACAGCTCAGTTAATTTCGCCGTGCGCCCATGGGTAAAAACCGTTGACTACTGGAAAGTCTATTTCGATATCACTGAAAAAGTAAAATTAGCTTTCGACGAACAGGGAGTTTCTATACCTTTTCCGCAAAGAGATGTTCATTTATTCCAGGCAACAACCTGATAAAAGGAGGTTTTACAATGAATACTTTATTAAAAACATTGTGTTTCACCATTTTTTTTCTGCTTGGTTTGAGCATGCTTGTTTCGGCACAGGATACTGTCGCAGCAACCAGGTGGAAAAAATCACTGATAGTGGACGTTACCACCACTCAGACCGCTTATTCCGATTCCTGGGTGGGCGGCGAAATCGGCTCGTTTAACTGGGTCGGTAATCTTAACGGCGCCGCTGAAAAAAATCTCAAACCCTGGTTTAATTTTCGTTCGACCCTGAAATTGTCATTCGGTCAAACTATCAGCCAGGATACCACTAAAAACTGGAATAAACCCAGGAAATCCACCGACCTTATTGATTTTGAAAATGTCGGCCGCTTTATTCTCAACAAGATAATCGACCCTTACGTGGCCTTCCGCCTTGAATCGCAATTCGTAGACGCCTCCATAGACGCTAAAAAGAGATATTTATCGCCGCTGAAATTAACCGAATCGGCCGGTCTGGCCCGCCGGTTTTATGAAAAAGACAACGACCAGATTACCAGTCGCCTGGGTCTGGCGCTCCGTCAGACTTTTAAAACCGGAATAACCGACAGCGTCCTTCTGACTACCGAAGATTCAACTTTTGTCGACGGCGGTATTGAATCGGTGACCGACGTCAACCTGACCCTCAGCAAGAAAATGACCTATACCGGTAAGCTTACCCTGTTCAAGGCTCTCTTCTTTTCGCAGAAGGATGATTTCAAAGGGACGCCGCAGGAAGATTACTGGAAAACCGTGGATGTCAGCTGGGAAAATATCATCAGCGCCAACCTGTCGAAGATTATTACCGTCAATTTTTATACCCAGTTTCTTTATGACAAACAGGTCAGCACCAAGGGCCGGTTAAAAGAGACCCTGGGTATCGGTTTCGTGTTTAAACTTATTTAAAAGCGAGCCGTGAATATCAAGCGGGCTTTTCAGCCCGCTTTTTTTATTCGGTTAAAACCGGTTGTTCCGGCAGGTTAAACCTGATTTGCAGGATATTATTCCGAAGGTGAACATCACCAAAACGATTCTGGTAATCCTTAAATATAAAACCGGTAAGGTCATAATCGATTACCTCAAGATACGGGTCAAGGTTCTGTTTGAGGTTTTCGAATACCCCCATTGCAGTTTCTACGTCCGGGTAAAGTATGACCACAAGGGTATAGCTATCGAGGCTGTCTATCCGGTAACTGCCGACGACACCATAAATTTTACCGTCCAGTTTAAGAATATCCCCCTCCCCCAGGGTATAAAGCGGCTGCAGGGCATACTGTCCCCGAATCAACAATTCGGAGCCGCCAATTAAATTCAAACCCGGCAGATAAGAGAATAATTTTATTTCTTCAGAATCAGGGATCCTGGCCAGCACCTGATTGACCAGATTCCCCATCACCAAGACCAGGTCCTTCCGACCGCTGAAACTGTTTACCTGAATGAAATAATTACTCTTCACCACTGTCAGCTGGAAGGGATTTACGGTATGGCGGGCCGGTATTTCAGCCAGCGGTGTCTCCCGACCGCACTTCATTAGATAGATACCCAGGGCAGCTTCAGGTTCAGTCATTTCATATATTTCAAGGTCTATTTCAATAGTATCTTTGTGATATCTCTGAACCGTCAGCTTCTCAAAACCGAATTCCAGGAACAGCTCGGCACCGCCATTGATATGACCATAAAGGTCATGTTTATAAAAAGACTTCGTGGCTCCTGCTTCGACCCAACCCGGTTCAAAATCAGAGCCTGGTATAACACTTTCTCCAAATGCTGATAAAACCAATAAAAAAACGAGAAAAAAAGGCAGCGTTGTTTTATAATCCGGCATCGTTATCACTTTCAAATATTAACGTAAAGGTGTTCCGTTTTCTCGGCGTCAACCACACCCAGGCCAAGTTTTTCACCATAACGAAGGTACTCGGTGAACATGGGATGTTCATTGACCTTGATATTCATACTCTTGCGTTTAGCCACCATTTTATTATGACAGACCATATCCAGTGCAAAGGGGTCAGTTGCGAAATACAATGTCATGTATGAATAGGCAAAAGAGGCGTTCGGCATCGGCCCGCCGTCATACTGGGCGCGAAGGCCGTCGGTAATATTCAGTACCAGTTTATCGCGAATGACCGGAAATGCCAGAACTTCGGTGCAAACATCAAAAAACAACGGCTGATGCAGACGTCCCGTATTGCAGATCGCAGCATAACCGATATTCTTGGTCGCCATCGATATCCCGTTGCCGGTATTCTTAAATACCGGGACATTGATGATTTTAGTCAGTTTTTTGGTGAGCAGATTGCCAAAATATGAATACCTGTCATTAAATACATGCTGATTGAGATACTGCTTGTCCTTGAGTCCATCCACATCCGCCCAGTAATAAACTTCCTTATCGAAATTTTCAGTACTGATATGAGTACCATCCGGCTTCAACCAGCGACTATCGTCAGTTATGCCTTCATAAGCGGCTTCATCCATCGTCTGCATACCTTCAATACTAACTCCGGGGAATCGCTCGCGGGTAAAGCCGGCATCGGTAAGGGAATAATCAAAACGGTCCCAGATGATTATATTCTGTCTTTTAATACCGTTGTTTTCTAG
>JAQUSF010000152.1 GCA_028715215.1 Candidatus Zixiibacteriota bacterium | reverse complement strand
ACGACTTATTTCCACCAATCCCCCTATGATATCCCCTGGTATATCAAGGCTGAAATCTGGCAGGAAAGGTTTTCATCCATTCATGAACAGGTGAACGGTGATATTGAACAGACCATGAACAGATATCTTCAGAGAGGCATAGAAACCCGGGAAGCTATAATCGAAGCTTTCTTAACCGAACATCTGGGCAGCACGTACTGGGCCACCCAACTTCACAGTGCTGCGACCTTTAAACCGATATTAGCGCCCTTTGGTCACCGCAGCCTGATTGATTATTCCTCCCGGGTACCCTATGAATTCAAAATCACTAACACCCTTACGCAGGCTATCATAAAACGGTTATATCCCCGGTTACTCGAATTCCCGACCGCGGCGGTACTGTGCAAGGCTAAAAACTCCATTCTATTACAGGAAAGTTCCCGGATAGTGAGGAAAGCATCGGAACAAGGGCTAAAAGTGACCAGTCGATTAATTCGCGGCAAGACACCGCAATTCAGGTTAGGCTGGCTGAATTTTGATTTTCTTGAACAAAAACCGGTTGTCCACGAATTGATTCACGGCCTGTCTTCACCGCTGTGGGACAAGGAAAAAATGGAACATTTTTTCAACTATAATAAACAAGTCAGCGGCCATGATATCATGAACATGCTTTTGAAAATAAAAACCCTGGATTTATTTAAAATAGAATAACCCCATCCTGGATTATAAAGACTGGAGTAAGACCGCATCGGACGACAACCATCTCTTGCACGAAGGACACTGCTTGAATTTCTCGATATCCAATAAAACCCCTTTTATTCTATATCAGGAAAATAACATTGTATTTTTATCGACTGCTTTTATGGTAGTCTTAATTGAAATAGATAGTAGGGACAGAAATTGTCGGGATTTTTTTTACTCAGAAACGATAGCCGGCGCTGACACGGAAGGTTTCATCGAGGTCGCTGTGGTGCATATAGGCAAAATCGACCGTGATATTTTTAATATCCACCCCTCCCCCGGCGGTGAAGCGGCCGATATCGAACCCGGCCCGCCCGAAAACCAGCGCTTTGTAATCAAGCTCCCAGCCGAAATGGGTATCCAGCGAGAGCGGCCCGCTCCAGTACTGGGCAGCCCTTTTAATATTTTCAAATTTAATATCCCCGCCGGCTAAAAACCTTCCATTAAAATCAAGGTAAGAATATTCAATCATGAGACCCGGTTTTACCGTCGGATAAATCGATTCGGTGTTGGCGTCGCTGTCATATGCCTCACCGGTCGAATCAATCAGGGGCGAACCCCCGGAATAGCGAATAAAGCCGGTCGTGATATCAGTCACCATCAAACCCAGCCGGGCATACTTGTTAACGCGATAAAGCATCCCGGCATCCATCGTCAGACCATAGCCGGATTCGGTGCCGATATCACGGTAGATAATTTTGGCCGTCAGACCGAAATCAACAAGTGAGGTTATCTTTCCCGAAACCGAGCCGGTAAAAAGAAAGTCACCGTGGGCTTCCTCGCGCAGAACATAAGGGCGTTCAAACTCGTTCAGGCGGGTGATTTTGATGCCGCCCCCGCCGAGATAATAAAAATAGAAGCCGAAAGCTTTTATGCGGGAATGGTCACGCGGACGAGCATCGATATAAGCGATAAAATCATGATTTAATAGAGAGCCGAACGTTTCGGCATGCATGGCGGTGATAGTCCGGCTGTTCAGGTAATGCATTCCGGCCGGATTCCAGTATCCGGCCGTGCCGTCAAACGGCCCGGCTGTAACCGCCCCGCCCAGAGCCAGGGCGCGCGCTCCGACTCCCAGCGAAAACGACTCCCCGGCGTACTTGGCCGCGGCGGCATTCACCGCCAGAAAGATAACTATGACAAGACTGCAAAGCCTATGTAACATCGTACTCTATTAAACAATCAGACGGTTCATCAGGGTTCGTTTTTTTGGATAAATTCCTGATTTTTAATTCGTCCTTGTAAAATAATATTTTATGAAAATAAACAAAAAAAACACTAACGGAAACAATTATAATAAAAAAAGGCTGAAGTATTGATACTCCAGCCTTGCAGATTCTTCTTCTTTAAATATTATTCGCGATACCAAAGACGTAACGTCAAAATCCCCAAAACCCTTTCTATTTGGTCCCGTCGCCTTTATCTTTCTGGGTCGTAGAACCGCTTTTGGACGCACAGGTAGCTTTAGCCGGGCAGGGAAGATTGCATCCGGTTTTGGCATCAACTGCCTTAGCCTCACCGGTAACTTCGGTGGTCCTGGCCACCGCCGGCACAATCTGAGCCTCGTAGCCTTTATCTACCACGACTTTGGTCATACCTTCCAGGTTGGCTTTATCGGGGTCGAAACAAACATGCGCCAGGCCATCCTTATAGCTGATGTTCTGCACCTTGAGAACACCCGGGACTTTTTCCAGGGCGGTCTTTATCGTAGTTTCACAAGAACCACAGGTCATCCCTTTGATTGACATATCAACCATGGCGCATTTACCCTGATGTCCTTCACAGGGAGTGGTGCACTTGTAAGCACAGTCTTTGATGTCCTTGGCATCGACCAGCCTGGTCTCGGTACCTTCGACCACCTGAGCCGCCTTCACTTCCTTATTGCCCGATTGAGAGCACTGGGCAAATACCAGAGCTGAAACGAAAGCCAGCAATAACAGGGTCGCCAGGGAAATTACGAATAATTTTCTCATTAAGTCACTCCTTCCAAGATGTTAATAAACTGGTTTGTACGTTATAAAATTACTTCTTAAATTTAAATTGTCAATATAATTAATATATAACTTGGGTCGATTTAGTCTTCGTTAGGTTCATTTTTATTAAACACCGGCCCTTTTATAAAGTTCCAGAGATTCCTTCCAAAAATAATTATATTTTTTTAATATGAACTTTTGTAAAAAATAATACGTTTATTATTTCAAAATTATAGCTAATCAAGTTAATTTATTATTATCTGTATGAATCGTAATAACATGAAAATACTGGTTCTCTGTACCGGCAACTCCTGCCGGTCACAAATGGCGGAAGGTTTTTTCCGGCATTACCTTACAAAAAAGGGCCTTACTCAAGCCGCCGCCGAAGTCCGTTCGGCAGGACTGAAACCAGAGGGTGTTAATCCCCATGCCATCAAAGTAATGGCTGAAAAGGGGATTGACATTTCAAAACACCACTCGAAACATCTGAACCTGTTTATTAATGAAAAATTTGATTATATCATAACCGTGTGCGACAACGCCGCCGAAAACTGCCCGGTTTTCCCCGGCGATGGCTTGCGTTTTCACTGGTCTTTCGACGACCCGGCCGGGGCCAAGGGCACCGAAGAAGAAATCCTTGACCAATTCCGCCGCGTCCGTGATGAGATTGATAATAGAATCAAACACTGGCTGATGCTCCAGTTAGAGTCTTAAAGCCCTTCACAGGCATCAGTCTTCTTGCCATTTTGATTGTGAAGCAGACCTGCCTTTAACATACAAAAATCACTAAAAATAAAATTAAACAGAAAATTGATAACCTGCGTCTTTAAAAAGGTCTCTATGTAGAAAGCAATTCTTTGTGTAGAAGGCATTTTTTAAAAAAATTATCATTAACATTCAAGTGGTTTGAAATTTTTCATTCCCCTTTGAATAAGATTCAATAAGTCTTAAGTAGTATCACAGGAGGGTAATATGATGAGGTATCTATCATCATTACTTCTGTTTGCTGTTGTCTTTATGACCAGCAGTGCACTGGCTTCAAAAATTCATGGAGAGGTTAGCGTGACCGCCATCATCCGCATAGCTCGCCTACACCATCCCGGGACGCTACGTAACTTCACATGGCCGACGGACTTACCCGACTTCGGACGCTTCAATCTGATTTACGGCTGGAACGGCACGGGAAAGACCACGATCAGCAGACTCTTTCGTGCTTTGGAGACGCGGATGGCACCTGCAAACTGTGAGGTTGTCCTCTCCATCAATGGGACTGATGTTCGTGGTACCGAGTTCGGACAAGCGACTGTTCCTGTTCGCGTATTCAATAAGGATTTCGTCTCGCAGAGCGTTTTCCCAACGGCAGGTGAAGTTGCTCCGATCTTTGTTTTGGGTGAAGAAAATGTCGAGAAACAGAAGCAGGTTGAACGTCTCAAGAAGAGCTTGGCCACTGGGTTGTCGGAGCTCAGCACCAAGCGGCAGAAAAAGATCACCGCTGAAAGTACGTTCGATCGGTTCAACATCGAAAAGGCCCGCGCCATCAAAGAAACCCTTCGGTCGAGCGGACAGAATCCCTACAATAACTACAACAAGAGTGACTTCATCATACGGACTCGGAGGATGGTTTCTGCTGGCGACAAGAACATCTCTATTCTTGACGACATGATCAG
>JAQUSF010000075.1 GCA_028715215.1 Candidatus Zixiibacteriota bacterium | reverse complement strand
ATCCCAACACCTGCAACGGGTATTCCGGGAGGCATCTGAACTATTGAAAGCAGGGAATCAATCCAGCCCAGCGCGGCCGGTAAGGGGACGCCAATAACCGGCAGGTCGGAATGAGCGGCGGCAACACCCGGAAGGGCGGCCGATAATCCTGCCATGGCTATAATAACTTCAAAGCCGTTTTCCCTGGCACCGGCGGTCAGTTCCGCGGTCCTCCGGGGATGACGATGAGCCGAAGTGATCTCAATGCTGCTTTCAATTTCAAAAGCCTTTAATTGCTGCTGACAGCTCTCAGCATATTCCATGTCCGATTTGGACCCGATGATTATCAGTACTTTACTTCTCATTTTTTAGCCAGTCCGACTGCTTCCTCCGTTTTAAAAGCTCGAAAGCCGATATCACGACGGTAGGTAGCTCCTTCATATTTAATTTTTTTCACAAGATTGTAAGCGTTATTCAGTGCACCTTTGAGGTCGGCATCGATACCGGTAACGCCCAGCACCCGGCCGCCGGCTGTCAACCAGTTATTATTGTCTTTACGGGTACCGGCATGAAAAATATAGTTACCGTTGGACCATGATTTTTTCAATCCGTAAATGGGGTATCCGGTCGTATATTTTCCGGGATAACCTTTCGAGGTCATCACCACACAGGCGGCACAGCCTTTACGCCACTCCGGCTTCGGAAGGCTTTGGAGTTTTTTATCCACGACCGCCGTTATAATATCAAGCAGGTCGGTTTTTAAAAGTGGCAGGACCGCCTGCGTTTCAGGGTCGCCGAAGCGGCAGTTGTATTCAAGGACCTTGATGCCGTTGTTGGTGATCATAAGCCCGAAATACAATACTCCCCGGTAAGGGATATTCTCGTTTCTGAGACCGTTAATGGTCGGTTTGAGGATAAAATCGTCGATTTGTTCCATCATTTCATCAGTGACCAGCATGGTCGGGCAGTAGGCGCCCATACCGCCGGTATTGGGGCCCTTGTCGCCTTCGTATGCCTGTTTATGGTCCTGGCTGGAAAGCAGGGGGAAAATGGTTTTTCCGTCGGTGATGGCCATGATTGAAATTTCCTGTCCTTTCAGGAAGGATTCGATAACAACTTGCTCACCGGCTTTTCCGAAACTCTGTTTCAACATGATATTCTCAATAGCGGCATTGGCTTCATCCTGGTTTTCCGCAATAATCACGCCCTTTCCGCTTGCCAGGCCATCGGCTTTGATTACCACGGGGTAAGCCACCGACTTGCAGAAACCCACCGCTTCGGCAAAAGCGTTAAAAACCTTGAAGGGAGCGGAAGGAATATGATATTTCTGCATGAACTGTTTGGCAAAAACCTTACTGCTTTCAATCTGGGCTGCCTGTTTTTCCGGTCCGAATATTTTCAATTTTCTTTTTTGAAATTCATCGACAATGCCCATCGCCAGGGGTTGTTCCGGACCGACCACAGTTAGATTTATTTTATTCCGGGTGGCGAATTCGGCCAAGCCCTTGATGTTATCGGCTTTGATATTGATGCATTTGGCTAAGAGTGAAATTCCGCCGTTGCCGGGGGCGCAGAAGATTTTTTCGACTTTTTTGGACTGCCTTAATTTCCAAACCAGGGCATGTTCCCGCCCGCCGGAGCCAACTACAAGTATTTTCATCAGTTCTCCATAAACTTATTATAAACTATCAATTTAATTATAATTTTTTGAAATTTCAACTGTTTTTAAACAGACCTTATTATCTTTATCATTTTGCGGCCGTGAACCTCTTGGTCAATCCTTTAACTTATTTTGTTGTTGTACATTGAATTTAATCTATTGACAAACCATCTTTTTTTTCATTATTTTTCCAGATTGTTTGTTTGCGATTGTTACATGGAAGAAAAAAAATTATATAAATTGAGGATGTGGGAATGAGAAAAATAGCTATACTTCTGGCCGTATTTTTAGTTTTTACCTGTAGTCTGACTCTGGCTCAAGAAGATGAAGAACGGGATATCCTGGAAGTTGCCATGTTTGGCGGCCTGGCGCTTCCGATGGGTGGCATAACCAGCTGGAATGACTCTATCGGCCTGGGCGCATCCATGGGGTGGGATATGGGCCTTGAAATCGGTTATTTCCTGACACCCAATCTGGTGCTCGGTTTAAATTTTACTTATTATAATATAGCTATTGGTAACAATACGGAACCGGTTCTTACGCCTGATGCCGTGAATTATGGCGGTCCCGGAGTTGCTTTTCTCAATCTGGTTAATAATCCCAATGACCTGTCACACCGTTTTTATAATCCCAGTCTGTATTTGAAATATTATTTCTTCGGGGAATCCAATCTGGTGCCCTACCTGAAAGGTCATATAGGTATTGACAATCCCAAATTCACCACGAAAATCAGAGAAACCCCTAATCCTCGATATCGCTCTTTGTCTTATGACCCGGTTTTAGGTTTTGGTTTCGGCGGTGGGATTTTTTACTATACCTCGGATTACAGCGGCCTGTTCATCGATGGCAATTTCCATTATTCGGCCAGTAAAAATACCGAAAAAGAATATTATGATGTTACTTACAAGCTGGATGAGAACATCATGTATTTCGATATTCGTGCCGGGATAAGCGTCTTTTTCGGCACCGGTGAATAAAGTTAAAAAGATTTAAAAAAACCCGCCTTGATGGCGGGTTTTTTTGTTTATTTTTAACGGCTTAAGTTATTAAATGAAATCATGTCTAAAATAAAATTACTGGTTGTTGACGACGAGCCGGAACAAAGGGAACTTCTGGCAGGCTATCTGGAAAATAAAAATTTCCAGGTGGTTGCTGTGGGAAGTGCCGAGAAGGCTCTTGAAACCTACCATCACTTTTTTTCACCGCTGGCCCTGGTGGATTTGAAAATGCCCGGCATGAACGGTCTGGAACTTCTGACCCGGTTGAAAGAGATTAATCCTTTCATTCAGGTAATCGTACTAACTGCCTTTGGTTCGGTTGAGTCGGCGGTAGCCGCCATGAAAGCGGGAGCTTATGATTACCTGACCAAGCCGGTTGAAGACCTTGACGAGTTGCTTTTGAAACTGGAAAAAGCTGCGGCGGCTAACCGTCTGGTAGTGGATAACAAGGTAATGAGTGAACGGCTCGCGGAAATCTTTCCCGAGTCGGAAATAATCGGAGATTCTGCGGCCATCAGGGAAGTTAAAAGGCTCATTGGCCTGGTGGCCTCCAAAGAAGCCACTGTACTTATTACCGGACCCTCGGGCACCGGCAAAGAACTCGTGGCCCGAGCCATTCATGCCAACTCCGCCCGGGCGGAAAAAAGACTGGTGGCGATAAATTGTGCCGCCTTCCCTGAAAATCTCCTCGAATCAGAACTTTTCGGTTATGAAAAAGGCGCTTTTACCGGTGCGGATAAAGCCAAACAGGGTCGCTTCGAATTGGCCGATGGGGGAACGCTTTTCCTGGATGAAATAGGGGAGATGCCTGTGACGATGCAGGTCAAACTCCTGCGCGTTTTGGAAGAAAGAAAAATCGAACGTTTGGGCTCCATCAATGAGATCAAACTGGATATTCGTATTATCGCCGCCACCAACCGCGATCTGGAAAAAATGATAAAGGAAAATAAATTCCGCGAAGATTTGTATTACCGTCTTAATGTAATCAAAGTGCACTTGCCGCCCCTGGCGGACAGAACCGGGGATATCTTGCTCCTGGCCAAGACTTTCATAGATAAATACGCCAAGAAAATCGGCAAACCGGTCAAAGGTATCGACCAGGATGCGGCAGCGGTTATGATGAATTACCACTGGCCCGGGAATGTCCGGGAACTTGAAAATATTATTGAGCGGGCCATTGTCCTTTCAAACTCCGAATTCATTACGCTTGCTGACCTGGCCGGGCTTGGGGGAGGTAGAAAAATTTCTATCTCCGGTGAAATCAAACCCCTCGACCAGATAGAAAAAGCTCATATCCAGGCATGTCTTGACCTTTTGAAATGGAATATCGGCCTTACAGCCGATAAACTGGGTATTCATCGCAATACCCTTCGAGCAAAAATTAAAGAGTATAACCTGACTCAGAAGTAGCTGTATTTCAACATTTTTTGTGCTTCCTCACAGGCTTACGCACAATAATTGTGCATAATTCTTAATTATATAACCGTTAAATTATAGCTAAGTCATTTACAAATAATGACTTATAAATTTTGGCACGATTCTTGATTCTATTATTTTTAGAAAAATGAAGTTTTACAGGAGATTTGAAATGAAAAAGGCACTTTTATTAATTCTGATTACTCTGGCGGCATTTATTTTAAGCGGTTGTGATGACGACTGCAATAATATACTCTATTATCACGATACTGTACCTACTGCCCCGCAGGGAGTGATTTCAATCACCGGTGACAGTACTGTTTATATTTACTGGAATGGTCTTTATGAACAGGATGTTTATCAATATATCGTATATCGTTCTTTTGACCCAATTTATGATTATGATGATATTGGTTATGTCGATCCCTACCCCAGACCTTCGAACAACATTTATAGTTACACCGATAATACTGTTGAAAACGGAAGAACTTATTATTATGCCGTACGGGCGGTTGACAGTGCCGGTCAGCCTTCGGAATTGTCATGGGAAACCGTTCAGGATACGCCTCGTCCCGATGGTGAGATTACTCTGTATCCCAACAGTCTTTCCCGTGACTATTCGGGTTTCAATTTCTCACTGCCGGCAAGAGTGGCAGATACCAGTTCCATAGCCGACGTCTACATGGACAGTGTCGGCGGTGTCTTTTACCTTAATGCCGGCAACTATGATTATATATATGGGGAGATTCAGGATGTCGGCAATACTTTTTACTTCAATCAATTCATCGGTTATGCCCCTACCGAGGGCTGGTCGGAGCTTGGCTATGTAGAGCTTATCGAGGGACATTCTTATGTTATTTTTACCTATGACTATCATTATGCCCTGATGAGCGTCAAGAGCATCAATCCATCAGGTTCGGTTACTTTTGACTGGGCATATCAGACTGATGCCAATAATCCGGAACTGTCCCCGTCTCCCGATGGCGAGGACGGCAGGATGTCAAGACCCTTAAAGAAAGCTGTTTCCTTAAATAAATAGAAAGGTGGACGATATGTTTAGCAAACTTTATAAAAGAGCAGTCTTGATAACTATAATGGTTATCATGGGGATGCTGACGGCATCAGCCCAGGACAACATAACTCGCGGTTACGAAAATGACAACGATTACAGCGAACGGTCCCGGATTGACCGTTATCTCGATGTCGAGCTGTGGACCAATCATTCCGACGACGAATTTTACGAAGGCGATAATATTATCATCTATTATCGGGCTAATCGTGATGCCTTCATCGCCATTTATACGGTGGACACCCGCGGTCGGGTTAACCTGCTATTTCCCACCAGTCCGTCGGACGATAATTTTATTCGGGGCGGAGCAACCTACAGCCTGCCCGGGAGCGGAGATAATTTTAACCTTGAGGTGAACGGTCCCGAGGGCGTGGAAAATATCCAGATTATCGCATCCCGCGATAAGTTCCCCATTCCGGACTGGTACAGCCACAGCGGTATCGTGTGCGACTGGGACGACCGCTATGATTTTATGGATTATCTTAACGAGCGTTATTTTGTTCGTTACGACGGTCAGCGTTTCGCCTATGACCGGGTGGCGATAATCGTTGATAGGTGGGAGCCGGATTATTATCGGCCTGTTTACTGGCCTGATTATCCGACCTGGTCGGTTTACGGCAATGTCTATATCGATTACCCCTGGGGCGGGACGGTCTATATTAATGGTATCTACTGGGGTTGTGCCCCGTTGTATATCCCGCGCCTTTTGGTCGGCTGGCACACCATCACCATCTATGACCCCTGGGGTTATTGCTGGGAGTCGGATTTCCATGTCAGCCGCTACAACACGGTGATTTTTGACCGCACCATCATTGTGACCAAGGCTCATGTGATATCCAGATACAGCAGCAATAAAATTGGTTACCGGGATCCGGTATCCCATGGTTATCCCAATTTCAAGCAGCATGTTATCGCTTCTAATAAGACGACGGTGAAGAATAACATCTCCACCGGCGGTAATATAAAATCGGGGGACAAGCAGATCGCTTCGGTAGATAACGATATCACTTTGAAAAAGAGTTACATCCGCGGTTCAGCCCGGCTGGTAAAAAGCGACCGTGGTTACGAAACCGATAACTCTTATATTGATGTTCAGAAACAAAGCCAGAAGACTAAACGAACGACGGTTAATGAATATAAAAGCTCGGGCGTTTCCCAGAGCGGTACTGCTAAAAGCGATAAGTCGAGCCTTTCGGGGAAAAGCCGTACCACGAATTCGTCCGATAACAGTTTCGAATCCCGACAGAGTAAAAGCAGCAGCGACGACAGTGAATACTATCGCAAAAAAACCGTAACGACCCAGAAAAAAACCGAACGCTCGACCACCTCCGGTCAGCTGAAACAAAACCGGCAGGAAGGAGCGGACCAACCGACCCAGCCACAGGAAAAAGTCGAACGGTCGAAAATAGAAAAATCGTCCGGAAATACTCCGAAATCGGAAAAATCAACCGGTACTGTAAAGCAGAGCAGTCCCAAGAAAACAGCAAGCTCCTCCTCGACAGTAGGTGATTCTACCCCGAAAAGTGCGCCTTCAAAAAGTCCTTCGTCCGGTTCGGTGAAGACCTCCAAGTCTGACGCCTCATCTGGAGGAAAACAAAAACGGTAACGGCACTGATATAAGGATGTTACCATTAACCTGGTGTTAAGGGAGATAGATATGAAAAGATACATAGCTTTTATAGTCTGTGCGATTTTTCTGATAACCTCAAGCGGGCCGCTCTGGGCTGTCGAGAAAAAGGACAAGAAAAAAACCGAAGAAAAAGAGCAGCTGAAGGACAAGGAACCGGCTAAAAAGAAAGTAACGGAAAAGGAAGTTCAGAAAAAGGAAACACCTAAGAAATACGATACTTTTATTGATACCAATAATAACGGGATTGATGACCGCAAAGAGAATCTGAAAAAGAAGACACCCGAAAAGAAAACGGAAGTCAAAAAAGACGAGAAGAAGTAAATTTATATTAATACGGGTTAAACCGTCGCTATCGTTCAATGATAGCGACGGTTTTTTTGTGATTAAAGGTATTTAAGGAAACAATTGTGCTTGACTAAGTATATTAATAATATTATTATTAGCATTCTGTCATTGTGACTGCCAATATGGCAGTCTGAATTAAGGATTAAATTGATATGGCTTTTGAGAATCTTTCCGAGCGCGAGAAGAAAATTCTTTTTAACCTGATTGATTATTACATCCGGTCGGCTGACCCGGTTGGTTCAAGGGTAATTGCCAATAAGTTTAAAATGGGGATTTCATCGGCTACGGTTCGTAACACCCTTCAGGATCTCGAAGAGCTTGGTCTGGTCGAGCAGCCGCATACTTCGGCGGGGCGGATTCCCACCGATACCGGTTATCGAGTTTATGTGGATTATCTTATAAAACCTGAGAAGCTCTCCGACGTCCAGAAAAAAGCCATCAAACAGTCGATTCTTAAAGAGGGGCGGGGTATAAATGAAATTCTCGGGCAAACTTCGAAAGTCCTCGGTGAGATTACCAGTCAGCTGGGGGTAACCATTGCGCCCCGTTTTGAAGAAGGGATTTTAAAAAATATTCGTCTTATCCCCGTTGCTGAAAATAAAATCATGGTGGTGGTGATAGTCGGTTCGGGTCTGGCCCGGTCGTTGATTCTGGAAGTTGAGGCCTCCATATCCGATGCCATGCTGAGCGAAGTGGAAGCGGTTTTAAACGAACGCCTGGCCGGGTTGTCACTGTCGGAAATACGTCGCACCGTAGCGGAGCGAATGGCTGATGTATCCGGGCACGGTCGGCTCATTAGGCTGGTGGTCGATTCGAAAGACCGGATATGGACTGAGGACAAGTCGGAGCTTATTCATGTCGCGGGGACGGACCGTCTCTTGGACATGCCGGAATTTGCCAATCGCGAAGCCCTGGCGCGTCTTATGAAAATTATTGAAAACGGTCATATCCTGTATGACTTTCTCAGCCAGGCTTCGGAAGAAGGTCTGGTTATTTCTATCGGCAGGGAAAACAAAATTAACGAAATAATGAACTGTTCGCTGGTATATTCGACTTACCGGGTCGGCAATATTACCGGCTCAATCGGGATAATCGGCCCGACCCGGATGCCCTACAGTAAACTGGTATCGGTGGTTGATTATACGGCGAAGTCATTAACCGATGTCCTTTCAGGAATGAGCAATGAGGAAGAATAAAAATGGCGGATAAAAAGGAAGTAAAAATCGATATTGACGTTACCGGCAGGGACGAAGCGGCAGAAAAAAAAGATGCTGACGCGAAGGTAGAGGCTGAAGCGGCAAATAAGCAGGAGATTCCCGACGTGCAACCGGAGTCCGCAGCGGCGTCCGGCTCGGAAGAAGTACCGGCAGAGCCGGAAAAGGCCTTAAGCGAAGAAGAAAAATTGAAAAATCGCGTGGCGGAACTTGAAGACCGGCTTTTACGTTCACTGGCGGATTTTGATAACTACAAAAAACGCACCGTCCGGCAATTTGAGGATATCATTCGTTCCGCTAATGATAAACTGTTAATTGAAATTCTGGAGATAGTGGATAATTTCGAACGGGCTTTGAGCCATGACCATGACAAAACCGATTTTAAAGCCTTTCGGAAGGGGACGGAGTTGATTTATAACCAGATTATGGGTTTGCTGAAGAAATATGATGTCGAGCCGGTTAATGCGGTCGGGCAACCGTTTGACCCCGGGCGCCATGAGGCGATGATGCAGGTCGAATCGGACAAGTATCCCGAGGGAGTGGTGGCGATGGAGATAAGTAAGGGGTACAGGCAGGGTAACCGGATACTCCGCTACAGCAAGGTGGCTGTCAGTTCCGGGAAGAAGAAAACTGGCGAAGATAAACAAACGCAAAATTAAAAGGCGTTCTGAAAATAAATCTGTTCAGGTAAATATTTAATAGTGATAGAGGAGCTTTATATATGGGCAAAATAATTGGTATTGACCTGGGGACAACGAATTCCTGTGTTGCGGTACTTGAGGGTCAGGACCCGGTTGTAATCCCCAATCTGGAAGGTAATCGCACCACGCCTTCGGTGGTGGCTTTTGCAAAGGATGGCGAACGCCTGGTCGGCGCCGCCGCCAAACGTCAGGCTGTGACCAATTCCGAGAATACCATCTTTTCCGTTAAAAGGTTTATGGGCCGACATCACAGCGAGGTTGCTTCCGAAGAAAAAATCGTACCCTATAAAGTTGGTGAAGACAGCCAGGGTAACGTGATGATAGAAGTCCAGGGGAAGAAGCTCACACCGCCCGAGGTTTCGGCCATGGTTTTGCAGTATCTGAAAAAGTCAGCCGAAAGTTACCTGGGTGAAGAAGTCAGGCAGGCGGTTATTACGGTACCGGCTTATTTCAATGATTCCCAGAGGCAGGCTACCAAGGATGCCGGGCGGATTGCCGGGCTGGAAGTTCTCCGGATTATCAACGAGCCGACGGCGGCGTCGCTGGCTTACGGTTTGCAGAAAAAGAAAAATGAGAAAATCGCCGTCTATGACCTCGGCGGCGGCACCTTTGATATCTCGATTCTTGAAATCGGAGACGGGGTGTTTGAGGTTCGTTCCACCAGCGGGGACACGCATCTCGGCGGTGACGATTTCGACCAGGTAGTGATTGACTGGATGGCTGATGAATTCAGGAAGTCGAACGCCATCGACCTGCGCAAGGACAGAATGGCTCTCCAGCGTTTGAAAGAAGCAGCGGAAAAAGCTAAAATTGAATTATCTTCAACCATGCAGACCAATATCAATCTGCCTTTTATAACCGCTGACCAGTCCGGCCCGAAACATCTTGATTTAACTTTAACCCGGGCTAAATTCGAGCAGTTGACGGACCATTTGATCCAGCGCACGGTCCAGCCCTGCAAGGCGGCTTTAAGTGATGCCAAACTCAGTCCTGCGGATATCGACCAGGTGGTGCTGGTGGGGGGAATGACCCGGGTACCGAAAGTGGTTGAACTGGTTAAAAATCTGTTTGGCCGCGAACCGCACAAGGGAGTTAATCCCGACGAGGTGGTGGCGGTCGGGGCTGCCATCCAGGCGGGTGTGCTGGCGGGTGATGTCCAGGATATTGTTCTGCTCGATGTTACCCCGCTGTCGCTGGGTATCGAAACCCTGGGCGGCGTCATGACCCGTTTGATTGAACGCAACACAACAATCCCGACTAAAAAGTCCCAGATTTTCTCCACCGCTACGGATAACCAGCCGGCGGTGTCTATCCATGTTCTTCAGGGCGAACGCCAGATGGCTATTGATAACCGGACTCTGGGGAAGTTTGA
Source organism: Candidatus Zixiibacteriota bacterium (assembly GCA_028715215.1). Lineage (GTDB taxonomy): Bacteria > Zixibacteria > MSB-5A5 > GN15 > FEB-12 > JAFGNW01. The sequence goes on along the minus strand of JAQUSF010000075.1, from coordinate 6,182 downwards.
CCTGGTTGGCATCCCGCCGGCTCCCCGGGGAGTGCCGCAAATCGAGGTAACATTCAATATCGACGCCAATGGTATTGTCAATGTCAGTGCCAAGGACCTGGCCACCAGCAAGGAACAGTCGATTAAAATTGAAGTGTCCTCGGGTTTGTCGGAGCAGGAAATTGAACGGATGGTCAAAGATTCGGAGAAGTTCGCCGAAGACGATAAAAAGAAGGGTGAATTGATAAAAGCCCGCAATGAAGCCGACCAGTTAATCTACACGACCGAGAAAACCCTTCGGGAAAACGCCGATAAGGTATCTCCTGAAGATAAGAAAAGCATTGAATCCGCCATCGAGAAACTTCGTCAGGTAATAACCGGTGAATCCTTAGAAGACATCAACAGTGCCAGGGAAACCCTGATAGCGGCTTCACATAAACTGGCTGAAGAAATGTACAGGCAGGCGGCCCAGCAACAGGCCGGAGCCGGCGCCCAGGCGGGAGACGGTACAGGTCATACCGAACAGAGCGGTGCTGAATCTCCTAAGGGCGATAAAAAAGACGGTGCAGTGGATGCTGATTTTGAGGTCGTGGACGACGACAAGTAAGCGGCTGTAAATGGAAAAAAGAGATTATTACGAAATTCTCGGAATTGACCGGGGCGCTGATGAAGCGACCGTGAAGTCGGCTTATCGCAAGAAAGCGATGGAATATCATCCGGACCGCAATCCGGGTAATAAAGAAGCCGAGGAAAAATTCAAAGAAGCGACCGAAGCTTACGAAGTACTCAAGGACCCGCAGAAAAGGCAGTTATACGACCAGTACGGTCATGCCGGTCTGGGCCAGGGAGCAGGTTACGGCGGTTACGGCGGTTTCGAGGGATTCGACATCGGTGATGCCCTGAGGGCTTTCATGCGCGATTTCGGCGGCGGTTCAATCTTCGATGATTTTTTCAATATGGGTACGAATACCCGGAACCGGCGGCGGGTTAACCGCGGGGAGGATTTGCGCATCAGGATTTCTCTTACGCTGGAGGAAATCGCCGCCGGCATCGAGCGAAAAATAAAAGTTAACCGTCTCATCAAATGCGATGCCTGCGGCGGCAGCGGGGTCGCAGCCGGTTCCTCCAGGAAAACCTGCCCTCAGTGTAAGGGCGCCGGTCAGGTGCGAACTCTGACTCGAACTTTTCTCGGGACCGTCCAGCAGGTTTCAACCTGTAATGTCTGCCGGGGAACCGGTGAAATTATAGCTGACCCGTGTAAGGTCTGCAATGGTGAAGGCCGTGTCCGCGGGACCTCAACCGTTAGCATTAAAGTCCCGCCGGGCGTATCGAGCGGGAATTACATGACGGTGGATAATATGGGCAATGTCGCTCCCCATCAGGGTACTCCGGGGGATCTGATCGTGGTTTTTGATGAGGCGGAGCATGAATATTTTACCCGTCAGGGAGACAATGTCATTTATGAACTGCCGGTATCCTTTACCACGGCGGCGCTGGGTGGTGAAATCACCGTGCCGACTCTTTACGGGCCGGAGAAACTGAAGATTCCACCGGGCACTCAATCTGGTAAGATATTAAAATTGAAGGGCAAGGGGATTCCCCATCTGCATCAGCCCGGTAAAGGCAATCAACTGGTACATGTTATTGTCTGGGTTCCTACCAGGCTGTCGGCGCGTGACCGGCAGCTTCTTGAGGAATTATCCCGCAGCGAGATGTTCAGACCGCCGGAAGCAAACAAGTCGTTTTTTGACAAGTTGAAAGAAACCCTGGGAGTGTGAACATGGATACCGCCGGACCGCAGGTTTATATCGAAGCCCGGCTCGAAGTGCCCCGGGTTTTAACCGATGCGGTCTGTAATTTCATTATCGATTATATTGCCGGTGGCATCATTCTTGAAGAGGAAGAGGATGCTGATACCACCGGTATAATTTTTTATGTCCCCGGTGATGACACCCGGGACTACAAGCGGTTGCTGGCGAACTATTTCTCGGCGTTGCCCAATGTTTTAAGAGAATGCCCGCCAATACGGGAACGGATAATTAAAAATATCGACTGGATTGAGCAGTACAAAGCCCTGGTAGGTCCTGTTAAGATAACCGATGATGTCGTTGTCCGTCCCACCTGGAGCCGGCTTGAGGAAAAAGTATCTTACGAGATTATTATTGAGCCGAAGATGGCTTTCGGGACCGGTTCCCACGAAACTACCCGCAGTTGCCTGAAGTTAATAAGAGAAAATTTCAAGACCGGGATGCGTTTTCTGGACCTTGGTACCGGGTCGGGTATCCTGGCCATACTGGCTGACAAGATGGCGGCGCGCTATATTAAGGCGGTGGACAATGACCCGATTGCCGTCGAAAACTGCCGGGAGAACTTTCTTATTAACCGGGTTGTCGCCTCTTATGATATTGTTCTTGGTTCGATTGAGAAATGCGAGTATGACCAGCCTTATGATTTCATCTGTGCCAATATTATTAAAAGTACGATTCTCACTTTTCTTCCCCGGCTTTGCAGCCTTACTCTACATGGGGGAAAGCTGGTTCTTTCCGGTCTTCTGGATAACGACGAAAGAGAAGTTGAGATGACATTACGGGATAATAAACAAACGAATTTTTATGTTTTGCGTGATAACCAGTGGTCAACTTTTATTGTCACCCGGGTTTGATTGATGGAACTGCCGATTTTCTATGCTCCTCCAAACAATATAACCGACCTGGAAATAATTCTGCCGGCGGAGGAAAGTAGGCATGCGACCGGTGTTTTACGGTTAAAAAAAGGAGCCATGGTACTGGTGGTGAATGGTCTGGGTGAGGGTTACCGGGGCGAAATCCGGACGGTCGGGACTGCCGGGGTGAAAGTAAGGATTCATTCCCGGATACGAAATTTCGGGGAACCGGCCGTACGTTTGACTCTGGCGGCAGGGATGTCGGCCGGGTCGAAATTCGATACCATGGTGGAGAAGGGAACCGAGCTGGGGGTGAAGCGATTCGTCCCGGTTATAACTGAAAAATCTAAAGTGAAAATGGAGGATGCACGGCGGGCCGGAAGCCGGGTAGCCCGGCTGGAGAGGGTAGCCCTGGCGGCGCTCAAACAATGCCGCCGCTCCTATCGACCGGACATTGCCCTGCCGTTATCTTTTATGGATTATTTAAAGGAATATGACAGCGAAGCGCTCAACCTGATATTTACTCCCGGCAGGAATGCCCGGCCGCTCGAAGAACTCAAGCTTGATAAGACCCTGAAGAGAATCAATCTTCTGGTTGGTCCGGAAGCAGGTTTTTCTCCGGAAGAACTTGAGGTGGCTTTAAAAACGGGTTATCAACCGGTCTCCCTGGGTGAAAGAATTTTAAGGGCTGAAACCGCCGGGCCGGTGGTCTGCGCCCTGATAATGTTTCTTATGGGCGAGTTGAGATAATCTCCTCTCTGCCGATAAATTAATAATATGGAAATTTATATATATATCATTACAGCGTTACTGGGCCTGGCGGTCGGTTCGTTTTTGAATGTGGTCATTTATCGGGTTCCCCGAGGGAAGTTTCTGCAAACCAGGCGTTCTGTCTGTCCGAGGTGCAATCGGGAACTTAAATGGTATCAGAATATTCCTCTGTTGAGTTTTATTATATTAAAAGGGCGGTGCGCTTTCTGTCATGAGAAAATCTCATGGCGTTACCCCCTGGTGGAATTTGTAAACACCGTTTTTTATGTCTATTTTTACTGGCAACTGGGCCTGTCGGTAAATCTATTTGTTTTTGCTTTTCTGTCTTCGGCGTTACTGGTCATCTTTTTTATCGACCTGGATTATCAAATTATTCCCGATGTTGTCACCCTGCCGGGCATGATAATCGGGCTGGTTGTTTCCCTGCTGCCGGGCGGTATCGGGATTATCCCGGCTGTGACCGGTTTTCTGGTCGGCGGGGGAGCTCTCTACCTGATTGCTCTTCTGGGTGACTGGTTGTTCAAAAAGGAATCGATGGGCGGTGGTGATATAAAAATGGCCGCCATGCTGGGAGCTTTTTTAGGCTGGCAGAAGGTTCTGCTGGTTTTTATTTCTTCGGCTTTCATCGGGTTAATAGTCTCTTCAGTAATCATGCTTTTCTCGGTCAAATTACGGCGGCAACGGGTGGTCCCCTTCGGACCGTTTCTGGCTCTGGCGGCCATGCTGGCTATTTTATACGGCGACTGGATTATTAACTATTATTTGAGCAATTTTCTTCAAATCCATTAAATACCCATAGCCCCGTCTCAACTCCCTTTTCATACTTCCGATAATGGGATACGATGGGCAAAAAGAACAACAAATTTGAATCAAGGGTGCATATCAGCCTGTTGCTGATGATATTCTCTTTATTGTTTTTGAATTTTGTATCCAATTATACTTTATACCGTGCCCGGACCGCCACCAGCGAAGAAACCTTCAATCATTTGCGAACGACCGCCTTGAGGGTATCCCGGGTGGTTCAGGATAATTTTCCGCAACCATTGACGGCGATGCAGATTCAATCTTTGAAAAGGGAATTTAACCTGAGCGGCATATTACAGGTGTCGTCACGCCCTGCCGATGATACCCCCGAAGCCAAAAGGCAATGGCTGATGACGGTTGTCAGCGGTTTGCCCTCCGGGCAGATTCCCGAGATTGCCGAAAAAATCCTGTCTTCGGAATTCAACAGCATGACCAAGGGCCGGGGCAGTGAATATTTTTATGTTTACCCGATCCCGGCCAGAGCCGGTCGCGACCTGTTGATTCTCTCTGTTAACCAGGAAAGTCTCGCTTATCTGGAGGACTCCACCAATCTGATTCTGGGCGTGGTCGTGGCGGCTCTGCTGCTGGTGACCTTCCTGTATTTGTTAATTTCCCGAACAATATTTTCTCCTTACCGGCGTATTGCCGAGCAGGCGGTCAAAGCCGGGCGCCCGGTCAACCGTGATGAGGACGAGATCGACGCCCTGGTGGCTGACTATGAAAAAATGATTACGGAATTGAAACAAAGTAAGGCGGAACTTATCAAGTTGAACGAAGTCATCCGTAACCGGGCTGAATCCCTGGAACAGTTCAATCAGTATCTGCTGGAATCAAGTAATTCCGGCATAATCACTCTTGACCAGGAAGGCAATATACTGTCGGTCAATTCCGCCGCGGCTAATATTCTGGGAATTGTTCCGGCTGATTATGTGGCACGGCATTATTCTGTATTATTTAAAAGTGAAAGACTCCTGAATAACATACTGGCGGCGGCGTTGGGGGAAGGGATCATTTCCGGTTATCGTGAATTTAACTATACCACCGGTAAAAATATCCGGCGTATTCTGGGTATGACGGTTTCCCTGATAAAAGACAACCGGCAGGAACAGGTGGGAGTGTCCATACTTCTTAATGACCTCACCGAAATCAACCGTCTGCGCGAGGAGCTGGAAACCAAACATCGGCTGGCCGCCCTCGGCGAAATGGCTGCCGGGCTGGCTCATCAGCTCAGAAATTCTATGGGCGCCATTAGCGGTTACGGTCAACTGTTAAAGAAAAAGATAAAAATCGAAGGTCAGCTGCCAAACAGTATCGAGGCGCTTTTGCAGGAAACGCACGAAGCCGAGCAGATGATAAATCAATTTCTGAATTTCACCCGTCCTTTCCATTATCAGCCGGCTTATTATAATTTCAAAGAGCTTTTATTCGACCTGGCGGCATCTTTCAGAATTATCGACAATTACCGGGATATTGAGCTGTCGGTGCCGAACCTTGAGGACATTGTTATCTTCGGCGATGCCCTGCTCATCAAGCAGGCTCTCGGCAATATCCTGGATAATGCCTGTAATGCCTATTCCGAGCATAAAGGGAAAATTAATATAACCGTCCGGGTTGAGGCCGGTAAACTGGTTGTCGGAATCGAGGATTTCGGTTGCGGTATCAAACCTGAAAACCGGGATAAGATTTTTACGCCGTTTTATTCCACCCGGGCCCAGGGGACAGGCCTGGGTCTGCCGCTGGCCGGTAAAATAATCGACCTCCACGGCGGGCGAATCCTGGTGGATTCACAACCCGGTGAAGGTACTGTTTTTACGATTTATTTACCCCTGGAAGAAACCTCCCCGGAGGCCATAAAAGCTACCCCCCTGGCCTGAATGATGTAGAATTAATTTGGGCAATTTAAATTTATTTTGTATTATTACCTGGTAAATTCAGGAGGTTTTTTGATGTATACAGTATCTGATTT
>JAQUSF010000001.1 GCA_028715215.1 Candidatus Zixiibacteriota bacterium | reverse complement strand
ATGACATACTCGAATTCCACCGCTGACTCTTTGTATTTTTTTAATGAGTAGTAAGATTCGCCCAGCCAGTAGTGGGCGTTTTCATCGTTGGGGTGGTTGGGACAGTTTTTAAGAAAGTAAAGGAGGTTATCGACTCCTTTCTCGTATTCTCCACGGCGGACGCTCAAAAATGACTCATCATAGGTACTGTCACAGTTGATGGAATACGTGGGGCCGGGCGGCGGGGGAAGAACAGCCGAAGCGGTATCTTTTTTCGAGGTACTGTCCTGCTGGGCTCCCGGAGAACTGTAAATTACATGGGTGACCGGTTTATTGTCAACCAGGTTGCTGATACGCGCCATGAGGTCGTTGTAGTTAGTCAGAAGAGCGGTCATCTGTTGCTGCAGTTCATCGACGGAGAACCGGAGTTCATTGCGGAGTTTGGTATCGGCTTCCGCCCCGGTGGAGAGAAGCGAATCCAGCCGGTTGACGAACTTCTCGGTGGTCCGGTTTTGCCTCTCAAGGTTAGCCAGGCGTGACTTAACCTCGTTGATATCCCGGCTGGTGCAACAGCCGGATATCATCAGGGCTATAAACGCAACCGCTGTCATAAAGACAGCGGTCACGAATATTTTTTGGGAATACTGCATATTCTTTATACAAATCAGATTACTGCGAGATTATTTTAAATTCACAGCGTCTGTTTTTTGCCCAGGCATTTTCGTTACTTCCCTGAACAGCGGGTCGTTCCTTGCCATAGCTGATGATGGAAATACGGGCTTGGTTGATTCCCAGGCCAAGCAGGTAGTCCATCGCCGCCTTGGCACGTTTTTCACCCAGGGACAGGTTATATTCAATAGTGCCGCGCTCGTCGCAATGGCCTTCGATTTTGATTATGGCATTAGGGAATTCCTGCAACAGGTTGAAGTTCTTATCCAGGGCGGCTCTGGCATCGGAACGAAGGTTGAATTTGTCAAAATCAAAATAAACCGTTACGAATTGCGATTCTTTCAATACCGGCGGCGGTGGCGGGGTTGGTTCCGGTTCCGGTTTTATCTCCGGTTCGGTTATAACCGGAGGAGGTGTTGTTTCTTCTTGAACTTTTTTCGGCTTACCGCAACTAACCACGAGTGCAGTAATTAAAAACACACCAAGAAGTAGTAAAATACTTATTCTTTTCATGTTTTTTTCCTTCCTGATTTTTATATTGTTCTAACTTATTCCAAAATATAATGGTAAAATTTATATGATGTCTGTTAGAGCGTCAATAAAAAAAAGAATAATTTTAACCCGTTATATTAACACTATTTAGCTCCTTACGGTTATTTTAATGGTCCCCAATAAGGATTGGAGCAATCGCCGGTGGTGGTAATACGGCGTTTATTGCGTCCCGAAATGTCCATGGTATAAATATCTCCGGCGCTCAGGCGGTCAGAAGTAAAGATAATATGTTTACCGTCCGGGGAAAAATGAGGGTTTTCATTCATGGCGATTTCGGTTAAAAGGCGGAAATCAGCCCCCGAAGTGTCCACCGAGGCGATATCGAAACGCCGGTTCCGGGTACGGCTGACAAAAGTCAACCGGTCTCCGCGGTGCGACCAGACCGGGGAATCATTCCAGGTGCCGTTGTAGGTCACCCGGCGCTGGTCAAGGCCGTCGGAATCCATAATGTATATTTGCGGCGAACCGGTTCGGTCCGAAGAAAAGGCAATATTACGGCCGTCGGGCGACCAGGTGGGAGCCGTTTCAATGGACGGGTTACGGGTCAAACGCTTGATAATTCGACCCTCGGTATCCAGTACGTATATTTCCGAGTTGCCGTCTTTGGTCAAAACACAGGCAATACGTTTGCCGTCGGGAGAAACCACCGGTGCGGCTATCATCCCCGGATATTCGGCAACTTTGATGATAACACCCGAATTTATATCCACTTTATAAAGGTGCGGGTCGCCGGCCATATAACTGATAAAATACACCACCTCCCGGTTCGGGTCGAAACAGGGGGAAATGTTGATGGAACCATTTTCGGTCAACTGGCGTTCATTAGCCCCGTCATAATCAGCCATGAACAGCTCTTTACTTTTTCCTATTTTCCGGACATAGACAATTTTAGTACGGAAAATACCCCTTTCTCCGGTCAGAGTATGGACGATTTCGTTGGCAATATCATGGCCGATTTCACGCCAGAAAGCCCGGTTATAATTGAATTCACCGTGGTCAATCTGCTGGCGGTTGACCGTGTGATACAACTGCCATTTGACTTTCATATTGCGACCGGGGAATTCCACTTCCAGTTTGACAACGTAATTAGCCCCCAGCCGCATCCAGCCCAGCAGATCAAGGGCGGTAATCTCATAAGTTCTAAGGTAAAAACTGTCAATCTGTACCAGTTCGAAATCGGCATAAAAATCAAGGTCCCGGCGGATAATACGGGTGGTATAAAGCATGTATGTCGAGTCTTCCGTTGTAATAGTGCCGGTACCGATGAATTTCATGTCATCCACGCCGATAGGGGTCGGTTGAACATCACTGGTACGCAAGGTATCGAAAAACACATTACGAACGTCCCGTTCCTGGGCTTTTAGTGATACCGTAAAAAATAATAACAGTAAAATGAGACAGTTTTTTTTCATTAAATTACCTCGGTTCATATTTAAAAGGAAGGGTTATCCCGATAATTTCTTCCCGAAACTCCCGTGGTAAGGGGGGAAACGGGGAGGCTTTTTGCACTGCCAGCAGGCAGGCATTGTCAAAAGCGGGAATACCCGATGTTTTTTCGATTTTCGCTTCTATCATGCGTCCTGATTTAATTACCTGAAAATATATTACGCACACAATAGCGCCGTCGGAAACCACCGGATTACTCCAGTTACGGAGTATTTTGCTGAAAGCCTGGTCATACCAGTAAGGATACTTATTGAATGTGACATTGTCCACGGTGGCTCCGGCAAAAGGAGAACCGTAACCGGTCGTGGTGGCGTCGATTTTACCGTTGCTGGTGCCCGCCTGGGTTTTATCGCCGGTTTTGGTCTGGGGATTGTAGGGTTTGTCGGTTTTGGGTTGCGGTTTGGTTTCGGCGGGCTTTTTATTTTCTTTCACCGCCGGACGGGTGGTCGGTGCGTCGATGGGAATTTCCGGCAGTTCTTCTTCGATTGCCTGGGGAATGATTAAGGGCGCCAGCGGTTCCGGTTCATCCGAGGCGAAAGCCGGCATGGCGGTAAGCGAGACACGAATTGTTTCACCCGGTTTTATAAGAGGGCGGGTATCGAAGGGCGAAGTTACGAAAGTGGCTGCTATAAAACAGACATGGAGCAGGATGGAAAGTAAAAAATCGCGCCTCATGACGGTTACTTTTTCCTTTTTGTGCTGTTTTCTTCCAGCGGAGTAGTGACCAGGCTGATGGCGTCGATGCCCATTTCTTTAATGCGGGCGATAACCTGGATGGCCAGTCCATAGGTGATAGTGGAATCGGCTCGAAGGTAAACCATGGAAGTATTCTTGCTGCGCATTTCTTCATCAAGAGCGGTTTCGAGATTATCCAGGCGAACCCAGACATCGTTGATATAAATTCCCCCCCTGGTATCGATGGACACTACCACGCCCTGGGCTTCCGAGTCAATTATCGCCGCCCGGGTTTTGGGCAGGTCGACCTCGATACCAGACTGTAACAGGGGTGCCGAAATCATGAAGATGATCAGCAATACCAGCACCACATCGACCAAATTGGCGATATTGATATCGGAATAGGCGTTATATCTACGAACGCGACGACGCTGCATTAAAGAGTTTCCTTTTTAGCCCGGGCGATAAATTCCAGGTTGAAACCATAAGCCCGGTCATTGATATATTTCAGTTTATTATTAGCCCAGTTGAAGGCAATCACGGCCGGGATGGCGGCACCAAGGCCGACAATCGTCGCCAGCAGGGCTTCGGCAATACCCGGGGCCACCACCGCAAGCGAGGCCGAACCCCGTTGACCAATCGACCAGAAGGCATTCATGATTCCCACCACCGTCCCCAGCAAGCCCATAAAGGGAGCGGAACTACCTGTGATAGCTAAAAAAACGATTTTTCTTTCCAGTTTGCTGATTTCTTCGGTTAATGTCTTCTCCATCGTCATTTCAATAATTTCGAAATCATCGGCATTTAAAGGAACGACCCTGGACTGCAGCTTGCCGGCTTCGTTTTTCAATTCCTTGAGAGCCGTAAGTTGCTCGAACCCGGATATAAATATTCTTGAAAGAGGCGAGAGGGAAGCCGCTTTAGCTCGACCGGCGGCATCGGCAATATTTGACGAATGCTGGAAGTATTCGCTGAAAAGTAAACCGGCTTTATCCACCGCCCGGAACTCCCGCCATTTATAAAAAATAATCATCCATGAAACCAGCGACATGAGAGCCAGGATAATCAAAATGAAAATACCGAAGGGTGAAGTGTCACCAATAATCTGCCAGATTGTTCCGGTGAAAATACCTGCTATAATATGTTCCGTCATATCTGTTTTACGCTCTTCCTGTTTAAAAAGTTTAAAACCGCATCATATCCGGGATTTATTTGTCCTGCCCGGACCAGAATAATATGTCAACCCTGCGAAACCGTCAACAAAAACAGCATTTCCCGAAATTATATCAAGGCCGGATAATATTAAACTTGACTTGAACTCCTCAGGTTCCATTTTAAGAAAACTATAGGTATTTATGTAATCATTATTTACCATGGAGGTTATAATGAAGAGATTGTTGTTGCTTTGTTTCGTTTTACTCTTCGTTCTGAGCCTGTTGACGGGCTGCGGACAGAAAAAAGAACCCCCCCAGGATACTGCCCCGGCAGGTCAACCGGAGGAAATGATGGACAGTACCCGCATGGATTCGGCTATGGTCGATACCATTCTTCCCGACAGTCTTAAAACCGGTGAAGAAATCCCCTCCGGTGAAGCGGAATAAACTTGATAGGAAAATAGTTGTTTATAAAAAACCTCCCCATCCGGGGAGGTTTTTTTGATGTATTGTATTAGCTTTCAATCATTTCGACATTAGCCCGGGGAACCATCGCCCGCTTGCCGTTTTCAAATTCCACTTCCAGGATACGGGCTTTAGACTCCGATTCCAGGACCTGTAGCTGGGCAGGTAATGCACTGACTTTGCCCAAGCTGCCGAAATAGGGGTGACGGATGACACGAACCGGTGAACCGATTTCCAGGCCCTGTATCCGGGATTCAACCGCCTTCTCGGATATGGCAGATGAATCGGCCGAAGGAATAACCACCTCGGGCCGAATAACACCGGCCCGGATTTGGGTGGCTCCGTTCATACAGGCCATCTCGCCTTCGTGCCTTTTCAAAAGCTCGAAGGTTTTATAAGCCATGTTTATCTGGCCGAAACCCTCGGTAACCACCAGGGTAGTGCCGATATTTTCCGCGCCGGTAATGGCGACCCCGATATCGTATCCGAGGAAATCACGAAGGTCCTTATCGTCGAAACCTCCGACGACAATACCCTTAATACCGACCGCGATGGCTTTCTTGAGGGCCGCCGCAGTTACCAGGGAACCACCAACTATTATCTGGCCCTTCAGTTCCGGTTTGATAAAACTTTCATCCAGTACCATGGTGTTGTCTCTGGTTACTACTTTTAATTTACCATAGGTCTCGCCGCCGATGCCGAAAATACCCTGAACAAACGAAGCCAGGCAGGTAACCACCACGCCCTCATTGGGAAAAACATCGGTAACCTTGCCGTCAAGATAAGCCTTGACTTCAACCGGGGAAGGTTCCCCGCGCTGCAGGACCTGCCCGGTAATGTTCGAGATGGATTCGATTTTTCCGGTCAGGGTAGCGTGACAATAGTTTTTGAAGATAAAAAGGGTTTTGGACAAGGCAATCGGTTCACCCTCTTTAATGGGGTCACCCACTTTTTTGAGCATGACCATGTCGATATCCTCGGGGGGAACGCCCAGTTTATTAGCGACATTTAAAGGCAGAACGTTTCCGGGGAGCAGAGTCCGGGCCACGACATCGTCAGGCTTTACCATGTCTCCCACCTTTACCTGGACGTCACCTTTCAACGGCAGGATGCGGTTTTTCTTTATCAGCATTCGTTCGGTTACTTTAAGACCGGGGGTATATGCATGACCCATTGGTTTCCCTTTCTAAGCTATCATTAATCCGGAGCTAACCGGACAATTTTACTATTTTCTTCGACGCCTTATATAGACCGCCAGAATAATAATTACTATCAGGGCTGCGGCCGGGGTGATAATCAAGCCTAAGGTGCTATAGATTCCTTTATTTCCGGTGTCGCTTATCCTTAATTGTTCTTTGGGCATGGCCTGGCTGATATTCTCGGTTGAGAACGATGAGACGATATCATTTAATACCGCCTTACTCGCTTCATATACCGAGTCGGGAGAATAAAAATAGAAATTGGCGATGCCCTTATCGTAAAGTTTCATAGTCCAGATATTTTTCTTGAGAACCTGGTTGTCATCGGACATTTCGCTGAGGAGAGTAATCGTTTTATTCGCCCGGTCGTAATACAGGGTGTTGGATTTAAGGTCGGACAGAAGGTTGCCGGAGGGGAAGTATTTACGCCCCTCGGCGAAAACGCTGTCCAGGTCAGCCAGAAGGGAATCGACCTGACGATTGTCCAGTTTTCCCACCTTTTCAAGGGTCAGGATCAGGTAATTACCGGCATGAAAAGGGATAGATTTTCTCTCGGCGAAGACGGCTTCATACTGGTAACTTTCACGATTAGCCTGGATACTGGACAGGTAATAGTCAACGGTGTTGTAGTCGACCTGGTACCAGTTGTCGGGGTAAGTGATATAAAATTCACCGTTGAAGCTGACATAGTTTACGCTTGCTGCCAGGCCCGCTGCCGCCAGGACCATCATTGACAGGGTTAAAATTAAAGGACGATATTTTTTCATCTTCAACAAAATATTTATCTGGCTTTAGACCAGTCTCCTTCAGGGTAAATATTCAGTTCTTTAATCCATTGCATCAGGTAAGAAACACGGTCGGTTTCGCTGAGGCTGGACAGTTCGAAGGGGCGTCCGCGGCCGTCGAGGATAATACCCACCACCCCGCCGTGAACTTCCATCGTGACTTTTGAACCCTTGCCGCTGCCGACGTCGAATCCCCGTTCCGGTTCAAAAGTAGCCCGGGCGGTTAACGGCAGACCGTTTTCCGCCAGGCCCAGTTTGAAGAGTTTCATCTCCAGGGTGTTCAGGGTGCCGGAAACGGTGCCCTCAGGGAGTTCGATTGTATATTTCATAATCGGCCCGGGTTTTTTGAAAGTCCCCGCCGGTGCGATACAGGTGCCCAGGTGAATCAGACAGTCTTTTTCAAAAACTTCGGTGGCGGCTTTGGGCTGCACCTCGGTCAGCACGCCCAGCTGGGGCATCATGAAGATAGAGTCAACTGACAGGCGGGTAACGCCTTCGGGTTGGAAGGCATCGATTAGCATCTGGGCCGACTGTTGCCGGCGCGGAGCGTGCGATAGAACCCCTCCCGAACCGATGAGCATATTCAGCGACATCATATTAACAATCGTTTCCCCGGAGGCCGATTGCTCGAAGGCGTCGGCGATCGTCCGCTGTTGCTGTATACCTTTGAGGACGGTGGCGAAATTTTTATGTTGAATAAAGGCCAGCCGCAAAGCTTCCTTGGCTACCGCCTGTTCGAAAATCAATTCTTCCAGCGACTGGGGAATGGTCGTGGGACGGATCATCTTGTTCTTAACCCGGTTTCTTAAATCGCGTTCATTCATGTGAAAAGGCACCCAGCGCATAACCATCGGGACTGTTGCCTCGGCAAAAACATTGGATATCGAATACGACATCCCCAGGTTGGCTGATACGGTGCGGTTGAATATCGGCGTTGTCCCGTCGGGACGGAAAACTGAAAAAATATCCGTAGTGGCGCCGCCGATGTCCACCCCGACCGCTTCAATATTGTACTGGTCGGCGATGGTCTGGATGATAAGACCTACAGCGCCGGGGGTCGGCATGATCGGGGCGTCCGTCCAGGACATGAGTTTACGGTAACCCGGGGCTTGAGCCATTACGTGTTCCATGAACAACTCGTGGATTTCTTCGCGAGCCGGTCCGAGGTTTTCCCGTTCCAGAACGGGACGAAGATTGGGTACGGTTTTCAGGTCGACCTTGTCAGCCAGGGTGTTTTTAACGGCTACCATAGCGTCTTTATTGCCGGCATAGATGATGGGTAATTTGTAGCCGGAGCCGAGTCGGGGTTTGGGGTCAGCGGCTGATACCAGTTCAGCGATTTCCACGACGTGCGTGGTCGTGCCGCCGTCGATGCCCCCGGATAATAAAATCATATCGGGCCGGAGATGCCGGATACGTTCAATCTGCTGATGGGGAAGACGTTTGTCGTTGGAAGCTATAACATCCATAACAATGGCGCCTGCCCCCAGGGCGGCGCGTTCCGCCGATTCGGCCGTCATGGAACGGACCACGCCGGCGACCATCATCTGCAAACCGCCCCCGGCTGAAGAAGTGGATATATAAATATCGGTGCCGATATTCTCCCGGGAGGGAGTAATAAATTTCCCCTTGTCATCGAGTATCTTCCGCCCGGTGAGTTCTTCCAGTTCACCTACCGCATTTAGAACTCCCATGGTGACGTCCTCAAACGGAGCTTCCACCGTTGTCGGAGCTTCACCTCGCGATATCAAACGGTACTCGCCATTGATATATTCTATCAGGATGGCTTTGGTGGTTGTCGAGCCACAGTCGGTTGCCACTATGACCTTGATGTCTTCCGGATTTTCAAATTTTGCCATTTATAACCTGCTCTAAACTAAATCTTTTTCCTTTATGCTCTTGCCACACAATAAATTGTTATGACAAATTCCGACTAATCGCCACGTTAGCTGATTAGTATAATATAACACCCCGGATTTGTAAAGAGGGTTTTTAACGGATTAATTATAATTGAAGATAGGAGCCCTGATTATTTTTCTCGCGCCGGTTTTTCTCTTTATTGTCAAATGCTTATCCGCTGCTTCTTAAACATTGTTGCATCTGGTTCGTCTTTTAAAAGTTAAATATTCCGATGATGTTACCCGGAGAATCAGGGAATAAAGACAACAAGCCTTTTTTCGCTTGACTTCGAGATGTTTGAGGTATAACTTGCCAAAATTGATTAAATGAGGAAAAGGATTTATAGAATTTGCCGAAAATTGCCGCCAACCCCGATCTGAAAGCCGGTTCGGCTTTTTTTATGTATTTATTTTTCCTTCTTCTCCTCCCACAAGTTACAGGCGCTCAGCAAAATATCATCCCGGATGATACTTTTTTTCAGGGTGGCCGGTCCGGTGAAGTTCCGGCCGAGACTTACCCTTTACCGGCTATTAATATTGTGGTCGGCGATAATCCCAATGATGCCGGTGAGACTATTAATATTACCTGGGATCGCTCGCCCGATGATTTTACCGGCGGCAAAGTAAAGGAATACCGGATTTTTCGAGCCGAAGTGATCGACGGTCAGCCGGGGGAATACAAAGAAGTCGGCGATATACCCGCAGGGAAAACCGTTTATTCCTATCAGGACGGTAACACCCGCGATGGGGTGAGTTATTATTATGTTGTTCAAGCCGTCAATTTTTTAAAAATCAACAACGAGCTTGCCTGGCTGGCGGAAACTCTTTCGGAACCGGCCGGTCCGGTGAAATCCGCCGCCCAGTGGTTCGACTGGCGCCGCAGTAATGCTTTAATAGGGGTACTCCTTTTAAGTTCATTCATTATCATTTTTATCCGCCAGGCTCGTTCCGGAAAAGAACTTTTTATCCGCAAAATAGCCGGTCTCGAAGCGGTGGACGAAGCCGTGGGGAGAGCTACCGAGATGGGGAAAAAGATTTTCTATATCCCCGGTCTTTCTGATATGGATAATATGCAGACAATCGCCAGTATCACTATCCTGGGACGGGTTGCGGAGCTGGCCGCTCAATATGAAACCTGGCTGGAGGTCCCGGTGTGTCGTTCGATGGTCATGGTGACGGCCAAGGAAGTGGTCAAGGAAGCATATTCAAAAGTCGGCCGCCCCGATGCCTTCCAGGAAGACCAGGTTCACTATTTAACCGATGACCAGTTCGGTTATGCGGCGGGTATCGATGGTATGGTCGTCCGGGAAAGACCTGCCACTATTTTTTTCATGGGCACTTTTTATGCCGAATCTTTGATACTGGCTGAGACCGGCAATTCTATCGGAGCAATTCAGATTGCCGGGACGGCCATGCCCTCGCAGCTGCCTTTTTTTGTGGCCGCCTGTGATTATACTTTAATTGGCGAGGAACTCTTTACCGCCTCGGCTTACCTGTCCAAAGAACCAAAGTTACTGGGTTCGATAAAGGGCCAGGATATGGGTAAGGCGGTCATGCTGGTGGCAATTATAACCGGCATTATCATGGAAACCTTCGGAATCTGGGATTTTTCAAGTTTATTTTCGGTGATTGAGTAGGTTATGCGCAGAGAAATTCCGCTTTTGATTACTGGTATTGTCGGTGTCGGTTTTGTCATTCAATATTTTATTCCCCATGCTCCCTTCAGTTACATGAGCGATTGGTTCAGCGACTGGTTTTCAATCATCGGCGCCTGCGCCATTGTTCTCGGGGCTTTGAACCTGATGAAGATTTCCATCCAGAAAGTTATAAGCAGAAAAAAAGACTGGGGCTATGCCGCGGTCATAATAGCCTCTTTTTTGCTGATCGTCATAATCGGTATGGTCGAAGGGAAGGATTTCCGGGTTCCGGGAACCAATTTCGACTGGCTGTACCGTTATATGTATATACCACTTTCGGCGACCATGTTTGCCATCCTGGCCTTTTTTGTCGCCTCGGCTTCTTATCGGGCTTTTCGGGCACGTAATTTTGAAGCCACCCTGTTATTAATCGCCGCCTTCTTTGTTATGATGGGTCGGGTACCCGTGGGCGACATCATAACCGGTTTCATGCCCGAGGGTTGGCGGCTCTCCAACCTGGCTTCATGGGTGATGAACTACCCGCAGGCCGCCGGACAGAGAGCTATCATGATCGGAATCGGACTGGGCATTGTCTCAACCAGCCTGCGGGTAATCCTGGGTATTGAACGGTCACACATCGGCGGGGGAGAATAAGGATAGCCCATGAGTACCCGTGCGAAAGAAATTCTGGTAATAATCATGATAGTTGTTTTCAGTCTGGTATTTTATTTCCGGAAAATAGCCGGTGGGAAGGAAATTATTTTTTCGAATCTCGTGGCATGGGTTTTGATCGCCCTGCTGGTACTCTCCCTGGGATTGATTCTTATCTTAACGATTAAAGGGTCTCTTATCGGCCGACGGGTGGTCTTTATCTATGTCGGGATAGTCCTGGCGTTACCGCTGTTCATGCCGTTTACACAGAAAATAACCATCTCGCCGGAAGTCCGGTCGCTTTACGAGGCTGTGGAAAAGTTGCCGCCCGGTTCCAAAGTGCTGGTGTCCTTCGATTATGACCCCCCTTCAGCCCCGGAACTTCAACCCATGGGCGAATCATTTATTCGCCTCTGTTTTCAGAGAGACTTCAAGGTGATAATAATGGGTTTATGGCCTCAGGGACCGCAACAGGCGAATATAGCGATAGATAAAATTCTGGAAGACCCGGAGATGCAAGCGCGTAATCTTCGTTACGGCGAGGATTATGTCAATCTCGGTTACCAGGCCGGTAATGAATTCGTGATCCAGCGCATGGGGTCTTCTTTTAAATCGATGTTCCCGTCCGATTACCGGGGGATACCTTACGATTCCATGCCCCTGGTCAGAAATATTAGGAATTTCTCCAATATCGATTTCAGCTTTAACCTGTCCGCCGGTTTCCCCGGTTCGGTGGAGTGGGTCCAGATTGCCGTGGACCGTTACGGCGTGGAGCTGGGACTGGGGAATACGGCCGTCCAGGCTCCGCAGATGTACACCTACCTGAATTCGGGTCAGGTGGTCGGCCTTTTGGGGGGAATGAACGGGGGAGCCGAGTTCGAACTGTTATGCGATTATAAAGGCAAAGCGACCAAGTTCATGCTTTCGCAGTCCTTTTCCCATATGGTTATTATTGCCTTTATTATAATTGGTAACGTGGCTTATTTTTTAGGCGGCCGCAAATCGGCTTTGAAGGATAAATAGGGAAACGGAACATGGAACATTTCGCCCTCTGGTTAGCCGCTTTTTTGACGCTGGGGATAATTTCATTCCTTTATAAGGATAACGCCTGGTATAAATTGACGGAATCGATTTTTATCGGCCTTTCCGCCGGTTACTGGATGGTTAGTTTATTCTGGGATAATTTTTACGGGAAATTCTGGGTTAACAAGAGCGAAAGTCCGTATCTTTATGTTGGTGCGGTTCTCGGTCTGCTGATGCTGCTGCGGCTGGTTCCCAGAATCGGCTGGATTTCCCGCTGGCCGTTGTCGTTTATTGTCGGAGCCACCAGCGGTCTGTGGCTGATAAATTATTTCTCCTCTAATATCATGAAACAAATTGAAGCCACTATTTTGCCGCTTTTTTCCGCCCAATTCGGGAGCGGCTTTGATGCCGGGGCGGCTGCCATCATCGGCAACCTGGTTATTGTCACGGGAACCTTTTCCGGTCTCGTGTATTTCTTCTTTTCCAAAGAACATAAAGGCGCCTTCGGACGTACCGCTAAACTCGGTATCTGGATTATCATGATTACCTTCGGCGCTTCCTTTGGTTACACGGTAATGAGTCGTATGTCGCTGTTTATCGGCCGCATCGATTTTCTGTTAAGCGATTGGCTGGGGATGATACTGTAGTGACTGTTAGTATGAAAACAATCGGCCTTTTCAGGTTTTTACCTGCCCTGACATCTTTTTCCATCGCCTTTTTCATCATTTTTTCTCCCGCATTAAAAGCACAGGCACCGGATGATTCCCTTTCGACGACTTCCCCGGATGCCCTCGCCGTTTCGATTGCCCCGCCGACCTCGCTGGTGGTCTTTGATTATAAATATGACGACGGCGAGGCGCTGGAACTTACCTGGGTGCCATCGGTCGACGACCTGCCGGTGGTGGGGAAAGTGACCGGTTACGAGCTTTATCGGAGCGATAATGGCGGGGAGTTTTACAAAATTACCGAACTTATTCCCGGCTCCAATAACTTCCGCGATGAAGACCTGTCAACGGGGGTCAACTATGTATATTATATCGTTGCCCTGTCGGCTGATGCCCGCGCCGCTTCAGTCAAGACCGAGGCAATACAAACGCACCGGGAGTGGTTGAATTTCAATTTGAAATACCTGTTTTTAATTGCCCTGATAATAAGTGCCTCCGTCATTTATTTTATCGAAACCGCCCGGCGGGGGAAAAAGCTTTTTGTACGTAAAATAGCCGGCCTGGAAGCAGTCGACGATGCTATCGGCCAGGCTACCGAGATGGGGCGGTCAATTCTGTTTATCCCCGGTATCAATGACATGGATGAAGTTCAGACTCTGGCGGCTATCACGATTCTCGGGCGCGTCTCGAGAGTGGTGGCTGATTATGACACGAAAATTCACATGCCGGTGTCCCGTTCCCTGGTGATGACCGCCGCCCGGGAAACCATCAAGGCCTCTTACATGGCCGCCGGTCGTCCCGACGCCTATAGTGACGATATGGTGCATTATGTCACCGACGAGCAGTTCGGCTACGTGGCGGCGGTTGACGCGATCATGGTGCGGGAAAAACCGGCCACTATCTTTTTACTGGGCAGTTTTTTTGCCGAATCGCTGATTCTGGCCGAAACCGGTAATTCCGTAGGGGCCATCCAGATTGCCGGCACCGCCCGGCCGGCGCAGTTGCCGTTTTTCATCGCCGCCTGCGATTTTACCCTCATCGGCGAGGAACTTTTCGCCGCCTCGGCTTATCTTTCGGGCGAACCCAAACAGCTCGGATCGCTCAAGGGACAGGATGTCGGGAAAGCTCTGGCCATGCTGGTGATTCTTATTGCGGTTATCCTGGCTACAATTAGCGAAATCCGGCCGCTGGAGACAGTGCGCTATGTGCTGGATTTCTTAATCCAGGTTTTTACCATAAAGACATGATGGAACTATGAAACGAAATGTCCCTTTAGCCATTACTTTTATAGTCGGTGCGGTTTTAATCTTCTCGGTGTTTATACCGCCCATGGAAAACTGGGGAGAGGATTTCACCCTCTTTTTTGATATTATTGCCGTCTTTGCGTTTTTTCTTGGAGGAGGTAATCTTCTCAGGGTACATCTGACCAAACTAAGCCGGCGTAAACAGGACTGGCCGTATTCCATCGTGACCATTATGGGGTTTTTGTTGATGCTGGCAGCCGGTTTGTTCCGTATCGGGAATCCCGGGGATATCAATGCTTCCCTGACCGAACAGGGTTCGTTGTTCCAGACCATTTATGACAGTGTTTTTGTTCCGCTGGGTTCAACCATGTATGCCTTACTGGCGTTTTTCGTCGCTTCGGCCTCTTACCGGGCGTTCCGGGCAAAAAATCGTGAAGCCACGATTCTCCTGGTGGCTGCTTTCATTATCCTGCTCGGCCGTACGCCGCTGGGGACCATTGTGACCGGCTGGGTTCCGGAATCTTTCTCGATTTTACAAATCCCCAACCTGGCCATCTGGATTATGAATTCCCCCAATCTGGCCGGTCAGAGAGCGATTATGATCGGTATCGGTCTGGGAGTGGTATCGATGTCACTGCGTTTGATTCTGGGTATCGAACGGACTTACCTGGGAGGCGATGACAAATGACCTCCCATTTGATGCCTCCCCTGGCTTTGACACTGGTCGATATCGGCCGGATTCTATCCCTGGCGGTCATCGCCGGTGGTCTGTTGTGGCTTTTCCTTAGAGCTATAAAGCGCAAGGAAGTTGAACGACGGGTTATTTTTCTGTTCATTTTTGTTTCCGTTGTTGCGCCGATTTTATTCCCTACCGTATTTCAGGAAAAAGCCACCCCTATTGTAAAAGACGTTTTTGATAAAATCGAATCCCTGCCGCCCGGCTCGGTAGTTCTTCTCTCTTATGATTTTGACCCGGCGATGGCTCCGGAGGTACAGCCTATGGCGGATGCCATCAGCCGACATTGCCTTGTCCGGGGACTTAAAATAATATATATGTGTCTTTTTGCCACCGGCCAGGGGCAGTTCACCAGTACCCTGGAAAACGTCATCAAACCGGAATTCCCCGATAAAGTCAACCTGGTCGATTATGTCAATATCGGTTACAAGGCGGGCAACGAAGGTGTGCTTAATGTCATCATTACTGATTTTAAAAAAATGTTCCCCACTGATGTCGATGGCGTGCCTTATGACAGCATCGCGGTGTTCAAGGGGATTCGTTCCTGCAAGGACCTTGATTTAGTCATTTCCATAGGCGGCGGCAAACCGGGTATCAAAGAATGGATCCTTTTTGTCGGCGACCCCGGCAACGTGCCCATCGCTTCGGGAGTGGCGGCGGTGGTGGCACCCTTGATGTACCCGTATTATCCTGCCCAGATGCTGGGTATGCTGGGCGGTATTAAGGGAGCCGCCGAGTACGAATCGGAACTGGTTCATCACTACCCGCAATTTAAAAACTCACCGACACCGGCTCTCCTGATGATGGGTCCCCAGACTTTGGCTCATCTCGTCATTATGGCGTTCATCGTCATCGGTAATATCCTCTACCTGCTGGAACGGAAGAAGGGGAGAAAGCGATGAAAAAAACAACGCTTATTATTATGGCGGGCGTCACGGTCCTCTTTTTACTCAGCTGGATAATTAAAGCTCTGGCTCTGGAAGGCATGCAGGAGGATTATATAAAGAAAGCTTTTCTGGTTACCTTCTCGGCTTTCCTGACTCTGTCGATTCTGTCCTTCCTGTATAGAGATAATCCGTTTTATAAATTTGCCGAGCATCTTTTTGTCGGGGTTTCGGCGGCCTTCTGGATGTCGATGGGTTTCTGGTCGACCATTGTCGGTAACCTGATACCTCGTCTTTCTCAAAACCTCTCGGTATTTTTCAAAGTACATTATATTCCCGGTGATTTTAACTTCCGCTTTTATATTCCGGTCATTCTTGGTTTGTTACTGTTGATGCGTTTATCCCGTAATTATGGCTGGATTTCCCGATGGTCACTGGCTTTTATTGTCGGGACCACGGCCGGCTTGAATTTTATTCGTTATCTTCGTTCCGACTTTATCAAGCAGATATCGGCTACTTTCGTCCCCTTGCTGGTGGACTGGCAGGGGACGGGTCATTTCTTTTCTAACCTGGATTTGTCCGCCTCGGGTCAACTTGTCATGATGCTGGCCAACTGGACTATTTTCCTGGGGGTTATGAGCGGCATTATTTATTTCTTTTTCTCGAAAGAGCATACCGGGATGTTCGGCCGGGCTTCCCGTTTCGGCATCTGGGTTTTGATGATAACTTTCGGGGCTTCGTTCGGTTACACGGTGATGGGACGTATTTCTCTTCTGGTCGGCCGCATCACTTTTCTCTTTAGAGATTGGTTGGGATTTAATATTTAGATATAGAAACAGTATCCGTTATTTATGGAGGAAATATGAGATATATTCTGATAATATTTTCTCTTATTTTAATTACTTTCTCGGCCGTAATCGGCCAGGTCGACCCGGTGGTGACCGACAGCCTGGCACCGGTTCCGGCTCCTCCGGCTCCGGTGACGGAGGTTGCCGTTTCCGATAAGGCTAACGACCATGGTCATGCCCTGATTATCGAATGGAAACGCTCGCTCGATGACGGCGCCGGCAGTAATGCGGTCATGCTGTACGAGATTTTCCGTTCGGAATTTCCCGACAGCGCCTTCAAGATGGTTGGTTCCGTTCCTTTGGGAAACGAACGCTTTGAGGATATCGGCACCATCGAGAAGGAGTCCCGTGATTATATTCCGGATAATACCAACCTGTATTACCGGGTGGATGCCGTAACGATTGACCCGGTGGTGCGTACTTCTTCGGAGGTTTACGGACCGGTTCAGAGTTACAGTAACTGGTTTCATAAGGGCCGGGTGCCGGTTTTAACGGCGGTCTTAATTTTTGGTGCTTTGATGGTATATTTTGTAAGTGTCGCCCGGAAAGGAACGGAGCTCTATGTACGGCCTCTGGCCGGTATTGCTGCAGTCGATGATGCTATCGGCCGGGCGACCGAGATGGGCCGGCCTATTTTGTACATTCTGGGCCTGGGCACGGCGGATATGATCTCGACTATCGCTTCCTTCACCATCTTGAGCCGGGTAGCCAAGCAGGTGGCCGAATATCAGACGGAATTGATTGTTCCCTGCTATGACCCGATTGTCATGACGGTAGCCCAGGAAGTGGTCAAGTCGTCGTATCTCGATGCCGGGCATCCGGACAATTATAAAGAAGACAGCGTCTTCTATATTACCACCAACCAGTTCGCCTACGTGGCGGCCGTGAACGGGATTATGCTGCGTGATTTGCCCGCCACCAATGTTTATATGGGCAAGTTCTATGCGGAATCGCTGATTCTGGCGGAAACCGGGGCGGTGGCGGGGTCGATCCAGATTGCCGGTACGGACGAGGTCGGCCAGCTGCCCTTCTTCATCGTTGCCTGCGACTACACCCTCATCGGTGAAGAATTGTACGCGGCTTCGGCTTATCTGGGACGCGAACCGATTATGCTGGGTTCTTTGAAAGCCCAGGATTATGCCAAGGCGGCGGTTATCGTCCTGATGATTCTCGGGCTTCTGGCGATTAACGTCCATCTGAATGCCTTTATCGAAATCTTCAAGGTCGTGGATTAGGAGGTGCTGAATATATGAAAAGACAAATTCCTGTTTTGCTCGTATTCGTCTTCGGTGTTTTCATGATCTTTCAGTATTTCTCACCTCATGAATACTCCGAGTGGATTTACAAATTTTTGATGGACTGGATCTACATTATCGGTATTTTTGCCATGGCTCTGGGGATCTGGTCCCTGATTCATGTCTCTTATGATAAAATAAAAAATAAAAGGCATGACTGGGGTTATTCGGTGGTAACCCTGGCGGCTTTGTTTATCATGATGTTTTTCGGCATCACCGGTTTCGACGAGAATGGCGAGTGGGGCTTTTATTTCATGACCCAGGAGGGTCTTACCAACCCCATGTTCAGAAATTTCTTCAACCATATCCTGGTACCGATTGAAACGACAATGTTCTCGCTTCTGGCGTTCTTTATATCTTCGGCCGCATACCGGGCTTTCCGGGCGCGCAATGTCCTGGCGACGATGCTTCTGGTTTCGGCGCTGGTGGTGATGTTGCGTTTTAACCCGTATTTCGGTGAAGCCGTGGGTTTATACATGAACAAAATCGCCGCCTGGCTTTTAAATGTCCCCAATATGGCCGCCAAGAGAGCCATCCTCATCGGTATCGGCCTCGGCATGGTGGGTACGGCTCTCAAAGTCGTCCTGGGCATCGAACGCGGCTATATGGGTAAAGGATAAGGAGGCTGGAAATGAATCAAAATACCAATATCTTCAATAAAATGATGTCGATGGACCGGCGCTGGGTTTTTCTCCTTCTGATAATCGTCTGTGTTGCCGCTTACTTTGCCCCTTTTTCCATCCCCATCCTGATTGAACCGGAAGTCGAGCGGGTATATAATTTTGTTGATACCCTCGCTCCCGGTTCCATCGTTTTTCTGGCTATTGATTATGACCCCGCCAGCCTTGCGGAACTGCACCCGATGACCTACGTTCTTCTGGAACAGTGTTTCCGCAGGAATATAAGAGTCATCTGTACCGCTTTGCATCCCAACGGTCCGAGTATGGCGGAAAACGCTTTTCTCGAGGTCGTTGATTCCTGCAAAGTGGATAAAACTTACCATGGTAAACAGTTTATGGGACGGGAAGTAGTCAACGGCATTGATTATTGCTTTCTGGGTTACAAGCCTTACCCGGCGCTGGTGATTCTGGGAATGGGCACCAATTTCCGCCTGCCGTTTCCGGCGGACTATTACGGCCGACCGATTGACTCGATTCCCATGATGAAAGGCATTCAAAATTACGACCAGGTTGCCTGCGTGGTTAATATCTCCGGCACCAGTGGTACCGAGTACTGGATTTCATACGGTCAGGGGCGGTTTGGTTTCCCGCTGGCTCTGGGTGTTACCGGGGTTATGGGTGCGGAATACTACCCCTATCTTAACTCCGGACAGATTTTTGGTTACATGGCCGGTATGCTCGGCGCCGCTCAGTATGAAAAACTGGCGGAAAACGACGGCAAGGCGGTGGTAGCCATGAAAGTCCAGCTGTTTGCCCACTTTTTGATTATCTTCTTTATCATCATCGGTAATATTGGCTTCTTTATGGATAAATTCAGCAAGAAACGGGAAGGGAGGTAATCGCAATGGAATTTGGAACTTTTCTCTGGACGACTCTCGGGGCGGTTTTAACCCTGGCGATTTTCTCCTTCCTTTACAAGGACAATCCCTTTTATAAATTCGCCGAACACCTGGTGGTGGGTGTCTCCGCCGGTTACTGGGCGGTTATACTCTGGCACAATGGTCTTGTCCCCAATCTCCTGGAGCGACTCCGGGACGGCGACTGGTACCTGGGCTGGTTGAATTCCTCCAAACCCTGGTACCTGATACCGGCAATTCTGGGACTTCTGATGTGGACCCGCTTTTCCAAAAAATATTCCTGGATTTCGCGCTGGCCGATAAGCATGTATATCGGGATTGCTACCGGGGTGGCCATCCCTCTGGAAATGTCCAACCGGGTCAACAAGCAGCTTTATGCCGCCATGTCCAAGATTCACTGGGATAATTTCTTCGGTCATGGTTTTCTGGATACCGCCGCCGCCTATTCCGAAATAATTATTATCATCGGTACTATCGCCGGCTTGATCTATTTCTTCTTCTCCAAAGCCCACACGGGCGCTTTCGGAACTATTGCTAAAATCGGTATTTATATTCTGATGATCGGTTTCGGTGCTTCTTTCGGGCTGACGGTGATGGCGCGTATCTCCCTGTTCATTCAACGTATTCAGTTTATGCACGAGGACTGGGCGGTGGTTGCCTTTGAAGAAACCAATCCCAACTATGGCTGGTTTCAATTCTTCTTCTGGCTGGTAGGCTTTATTATCATTGCATATATTGCCAGAGAGCTGTATGTCTACATTAAAAATAGAGACAAACAGATGGTGAAGCCGAGTTAACAAGCTCATAATCTGATTATAAAAATCCCGTTTTTTTTTATTTAAAAGACGGGATTTTTTTATTGAACTTCTATCGAAAAAAGTAGTATATATCTATATAAAATAGGGGATTAGCGAAGTATAGTTTTTGGTGTATGTTAAAAATGGGGTCTGAAATTGAATTTAGATTGAATCTCAAGGATTTAAAAGGCGTTGACAATATTATGATTAGCAATAAGTTATATATTCATAAATATAGTAAATTTTTAAGTCTTTGGTCTATGGAGGGTTATTAAAAGAAAATTTAAAAAAAAGTAAAATTTTGCTTGACATACAGGCATTATTTTCCTACCTTTCTACTGTGTGAGGAACGGATTTTAAATCAATAGATAAAAAGGGTAGCAATATTAACCACAGGGAAAGTGAGGTGGCTAATGGCGCGAATGAGGAAGAGCGCCCCATCAGAAGTGGAATTACAGCCTGAAAGCAAGCCCAG
Source organism: Candidatus Zixiibacteriota bacterium (assembly GCA_028715215.1). Taxonomy (GTDB): domain Bacteria; phylum Zixibacteria; class MSB-5A5; order GN15; family FEB-12; genus JAFGNW01. The sequence continues at coordinate 45,877 of JAQUSF010000001.1, read as the reverse complement.
GGCAAAAGGGGTTTCAAAAGCCAAGCTGTCAACAGCTGAAGCAAGAAGGGAATACCAGCGACGGTATTATCAAATGCACAAGGAAAAAGCCAAAGAGTACCAACGCCAGTATAATCTGACACACAAGAAAAAAGCCCGTGGCGGGCGGGGGAAATCAAGTTTCACAGCTCCCCGGGAGGTGGTTCGGACGACTTTTAACACGGCCGATTTGATGCATGCTCCGGTTGAAAAAACGGTTAAAATGCTGGAGAAAATTATTCGGGGTGAGCGGATGTTCACCATGTAATTCGCACCTCTTTTTTAAAAATTTGGGCGGTCGGAAATACTTTATTCCCGGCCGCCTTTTATATTGCCTTTAATAATTTTTTTAATAAATTAAAACGATTTTTTATATACGGAAAAGAGTTTATAAATATACAAGGAGTCATTATGCCGGTTAAGAAAACAGTTAAGTCACCAAAAACGGCGGTTAAGAAAAACATCCCCAAAAAGAAAGCCGGGGCGGATGCCAAAACCGCCACAAAGACAAGCGGGTCAGAGAAGAAGTATTATTATTACTTCGGCGGCGGTAAAGCTGATGGCGCCGCTCACATGAAGGACCTTCTGGGCGGGAAAGGCGCCAACCTGGCGGAAATGACCAATGCCGGCATCCCGGTTCCTCCAGGTTTCACTATTACCACCGAAGTCTGTACCCTTTTTTATGAAAATAGCATGGAAATCCCCAAGGCTATCGATAAGGAGCTTGAAAAATACGTGGCTATGCTGGAGAAGGAAACCGGCACCAAATTTGGCGACCCCGCCAACCCGCTCCTGGTCTCGGTCCGTTCCGGCGCCAAGTTTTCCATGCCCGGGATGATGGACACGGTGCTTAACCTGGGCTTGAATGAAGAAACCGTCAAGGGCATTGCCGATAAAACCAAAAACCTCTGGTTTGCTCTGGACAACTATCGCCGGTTTATTGCCATGTTCGGAAATGTCGTGCTGGGGCTGGACAAGGATAAGTTCGAAGAAGTCATCACTAAGCTGAAAAAGAACCGGCGGATCAAGCAGGACAGTTCTCTCCAGGTGAATGACCTGAAAGAGATAATCAAGAAATTCAAGGCGATTATCAAGCGTAAGACGGGTGAAAACTTTCCCGATGACCCCTATATCCAGTTGCGGATGTCTCGGGACGCTGTTTTTCGCAGCTGGAACAATCCCCGGGCTATTACCTATCGCCGTTTGAACAATATCCCCGCTAATCTGGGGACCGCCGTTAATGTCCAGGTGATGGTCTTCGGGAATATGGGTAATGATTCGGGAACCGGCGTCGGTTTTACCCGTAATCCCGCGACGGGCGAAAAGGAATTTTATGGCGAGTTTTTGACCAACGCTCAGGGTGAAGACGTGGTGGCGGGAATCCGCACTCCACAGCCGATCAAGGAACTCGCCCACGATATGCCCGATATTTACAAACAGTTGAGGGATATCACCAACCGGCTGGAAAGGCATTATCGCGACGTTCAGGATTTCGAGTTCACCATTCAGCAGGGCAAGCTGTACATGCTGCAAACCCGTAACGGGAAACGCACGGTGCAGGCTGCAATAAAAATCGCCGTGGACATGGTCAAGGAAAAACTGATTACCAAGGAAGAAGCCATTATGCGTATTGAGCCGCATAATATCGACCAGTTGTTACATCCGCGCATCGACCCGGCCGCCAAGTACGATGTCATTGCCCGCGGTCTGGCGGCTTCTCCTGGTGCCGCTTCGGGAAAAGTGTATTTTACGGCCGAGGATGTCATTAAATACGGCTCCAAGAAAGATACCATCCTGGTACGCGAGGAAACCAATCCTGATGATATCGAAGGTATGAATGTGGCTAAGGGTATTCTAACCGCCCGCGGGGGAATGACCTCCCATGCCGCCGTGGTGGCGCGCGGGATGGGCAAGTGTTGTGTCTCCGGAGCCGAAGCTATCAGGGTTAACCCGGCCAAAAAACAATTTCAGGTCGGCCGCCTGATTATCAAGGAAGGCGAGGTAATCACGCTGAACGGTTCTACCGGTGAAATTATCCTCGGTGAGGTACCCACGATTGACCCGGAATTTTCGCCCGAATTTGCCGAGTTGATGACTTGGGCTGATGAAATCCGCTGGCTCAAAGTCAGGGCTAATGCCGATATTCCCCGCGACGCCGAGCAGGCTATTAAATTCGGCGCTCAGGGTATCGGCTTGTGTCGTACGGAACACATGTTCTTTGCCGAAGACCGCATCCCGATTGTTCAACAGATGATTCTGGCGGAAACTCCCGAAGAACGGCAGGCGGCACTTGATAAACTGTTGCCTTTCCAGAGAAAAGATTTCAAGGGCTTGTTCGATGTAATGCACGACAAGCCGGTGACCATTAGGACACTGGATCCGCCGCTGCACGAGTTCCTGCCGAGGAAGGAAGAAGTTGAAGCCAAAATTAAGGCTCTTGACCCCAAGAGCGAAGATTATGAAGAACGGCTCGAAAAACTGAACCGGACGATTAAACGGATCGATGAACTGTCGGAGTTGAACCCGATGCTCGGACACCGCGGTTGTCGGCTGGGCATTATCTATCCGGAGATTACCGAGATGCAGGTCCGGGCTATTATTATGGCGGCCTGTGAAGTTGCCAGGGAAAAGAAAAAAGTCTATCCGGAAATCATGATTCCCCTGGTGGGTCACGTCAATGAGTTTAAGAACCAGAAGGAACTGGTGCTTCGGGTTGCTAATGAAATAATCAATAAACAGAAGGTTAAGGACCTGAATTTCATGGTGGGGACGATGATTGAGATTCCGCGGGCGGCTATTACGGCGGATGAAATCGCCGCCGAGGCTGAATTCTTCAGTTTCGGAACCAATGATATGACGCAGATGTCGATGGGTTTCTCCCGCGATGATGCCGGGAAATTCCTCGGACCCTATGTTGAGAAAGGCATCCTGCCCAAAGACCCCTTCGTTACTATCGACCAGTCGGGTGTTGGCGAACTGGTTCGTATCGGGATAGAAAAGGGCCGGTCGGTTCGTGAGAATCTAAAAGTCGGCGTTTGCGGGGAACATGGCGGAGACCCGGATTCCATCGATTTCTTTCACCGGGCAGGGCTGGATTACGTGTCCTGTTCACCTTTCCGTGTCCCGATTGCCTGTTTAGCCGCCGCCCAGGCGACAATCCGGCATGGCCGCCCAGAATCGAATCAGGCGAAGAAAACCAAAACTAAAAAATAGCTTCATCAAACCTGTTTGCTGAAGGGCCGTCGCTTTAATGCGACAGCCCTTTTGCCGTTATTATGGCCATGTTGTCCGGAGAAGGTTTAACTTGACATTTACTGATGTTTGTATTCATTCTCTGATGGAACCATCCCTTAATATCCAGATTGCGGCTTTAATCACGAAGTTCATGATAAGGGGTGTTGAAAATATTTAATACAGGAATAAGAAACTGTGAGACATGAATTGGATTATATATTCCGGCCGACTTCAGTGGCGGTCATAGGCGCTTCGACCCGGAAAAGCACTATCGGGCGGGAGACCCTGCATAATATTCTGACCGCCGAGTTCAATGGCAAGGTATTCCCGGTCAACCCCAAAGCCTCGGTGATTCATTCCATTAAAGCTTATTCTACCATTCTGGATGTTCCTGATGCGGTGGACCTGGCGATTGTCATCGTTCCCAAGGAATCTGTCCGGGACGTTGCCCGGCAATGCGGGGAAAAAGGGGTCAAGGGTCTGGTGGTCATTTCCGCCGGTTTTTCCGAGGTTGGTCCGGCCGGCAAGAAGCTTGAAAATGACCTGCTGGAAGTTGTCCGCCGTTATGGGATGAGAATGGTTGGTCCCAATTGTTTCGGTATTGTCAATACCGACCCCAAAGTGAGTTTGAATGCTACTTTCGGCAAAACCTTTCCCAAGCAGGGTAAAATCGGTTTTATTACCCAGTCTGGAGGAATGGGCGAAGCGATTATGAGCCAGGCCAAAGAGCTGGGCATCGGGTTCTCGGTGGTAGCTTCCATAGGCAACAAGGCGGATATTTCTTCCAATGATATTCTGGAGTATTTCAAGGATGACCCGTTGACCGACGTCATTCTGATGTATCTTGAGAACTTCGGTAACCCCCGTCATTTTACGCAGATTGCCCGCGAGGTGTCACAGATAAAACCGATTGTGGCGGTCAAATCGGGACGCACTAAACTTGGCGCCAAAGCGGCCTCGTCACATACCGGGGCGCTGGCAGGTCTTGATGTCGGGGTGGATGCCCTGTTTGACCAGGCGGGAGTCATTCGGGTTGATACGGTGGAGGAACTGTTTGATGTCGCGGCGGCAATGTCCATGCAGCCGATTCCCAGAAGTAACCGGGTTATCGTAGTATCCAACGCCGGGGGACCGGGTATTCTGGCTACGGACGCCCTGATTAATAACGGCCTGGAAATGCCGCCCCTGGAAAATACCACCATCCGGGAATTTAAAAAGTTTGTGTCGACCGAAGCCTCGTTTTCCAACCCGATGGATATGGTCGCCGGTGCCGGAGGTAAGGAATTCAAATTGACTTTGGATATCGTTAAAAAAGATAAACGTTATGATGCCATCATGCCCATTTTTGTTCCGCCGGTCACCATCGACGAACTTGAGGTCGCTCAGAATATCCAGTCCGCTCTGGCCGATACGGATAAAACCGTCCTGGCCTGTTTCTTCGGCGCCGGCGAAAGTACGGTCGGTATCGATTACCTTAAAGCACACGGGATACCCACCTATATCTTTCCCGAAGCCGTGGCTAAGACCCTGGCTATTCTGTATAAATATCGAAAGTGGCTGGACCGTCCCAAAGGAAAATTTAAGAACTTCAAGGTGGACAGTAAAAAAGTTGAACAGATTATTGCCCGGACACTAAATGGTAAAGAGGGAATAATCGTCGGCGATAAGGCGATTGAAATTCTCACTGCCTATGGTATCCCGGCGGCGGAGTATCTGTTTGCCGATGACGAAAAACAGGCGGTGGCGGTGGCGAGGAAAACCGGTTACCCGGTTGTCATGAAAATCAACACCCCCGCTATATTGCATAAAACCGAAATCGGCGGCGTAATGGTTGACCTTCGTTCCGACACCGAGGTTAAAAAGGCTTTCCAGGAACTTCGCAAGCGCGTGGGCCGCCTTAAAAAAGATGAAGTGTTTTCAGTAGCGATACAAAAGATGGTTATCGGCGAAGTGGAAACCGTAATCGGCATGACGATTGACCCGTCTTTCGGGCCGCTGATTATGTTCGGTCTGGGGGGGATTTATGTCGAAATCATGAAAGATGTTTCTTTTCGCATCAATCCGGTGACCGACCGCGGTGCCCGGGAGATGATAAAATCACTCCGGTCTTACCCGCTTCTCACCGGTTTCCGCGGAGCACCGCCGGTTCATCTGCCCACGGTCGAGGAAACTATTCTCCGCCTGTCGCAACTGGTGAAAGACTTCGACTGTTTCACAGAAATTGATATAAATCCTTTTATCGTATCTTCGCATAAAGATAAATGCAAAGCCGTGGATGCCCGTTTTATCGTCAAGCCTTGTTGATGATATGGATGCTTTGAGGTTTATATGCTGAGCTTTTTTATGGAGAATTTAATTTAATACAAAAAAGGGAGAGTTATGCATTATGAATTAAAAACCATAGGGCTATGGCCGCTGGTAAAGATTTCTTTCTTTTTTAACCTGGTGGTTGGATTTATCATGGGTTTACTGTATGCCCTCTTGTTTGGTTTTATTATAACCATCATGGGCAATCTGCCTTTTGCCGGGTCGGAATTCAGAGATGTGGATATGCCGGTAGGCGCGATGGTTCTTATTTTCCCTTTTATGTGTGCTGTCGGTGCCGCCATCTTTCACACCCTCTTTTTGGTGGTCTTTGGTTTTATATATAACCTGATAGCCAAATTAGTCGGCGGTCTGGAGTTTGAATTCAACCCGGTTGTCCAGGCGACTCAACCGGCTTCGCATCTTCCCTCGTATGGCTACGGCTATCCCGCTTCTCCACCGCCCCCGCCCCAGCCGTCTCAGGCGATACCTTCCGTATTGCCGTCAACGCCGCCTGCGGAACCGCCCCATACTGCCGGTGATGAACCCGACAGAAAAGAATAAGATAGATACGGTCTTATGAATCAGACACCGGTGCGAGTACGAATTGCGCCGTCACCGACGGGGTATTTACACGTCGGTACCGCCCGCACGGCCATTGCCAACTATCTGTTTGCCCGCCATTATGGCGGCCGGTTTTTAATACGCATCGAAGATACCGATGTCGAACGCTCCCGCTCCGAACTGATCGAACCCATTCTTGAAGCTCTGAAGTGGCTGGGACTGGACTGGGACGAAGAAATCCTGTACCAGTCACAGCGGACGGAAATTTATAATAAATACGTCCAGCAGCTTATCGATACCGGTTATGCCTACTGTTCTTATGTAACCGCTGAAGAACTTGAAGCCGCCCGCCAGAAAGCTCTTGCGGAAAAACGGTCTTTCTATTACCGCGAGAATTTTATCCAGCTGCCGCCCGAGGAGATTCAACGCCGTATTGATGCCGGTGCCGGATATGCGGTCCGTTTGCGCATACCCGAAGGGGAGACTTCTTTTGATGACCTGGTATCCGGCCGCATTTCCAAAAAAAATGAAGACATTGAAGATTTGATAATTGCCCGTTCCGACGGGACGCCGACTTACAACCTGGCGGTAGTGGTTGATGACCATGAGATGGGCATCACGCATATAATTCGCGGCAACGACCATATCAGCAATACCTTCAAACAGATGCATATCTATCGGGCTCTGGATTTGAAAATTCCCGAATTCGGGCATGTGCCCCTGATTTTAAGACCGGACAAACGGAAAGTTTCCAAGCGGCTTGGGGATAAGGATGTGGCTGAATATAAAAAGGAGGGCATCCTTCCGGAAACCATGTTTAATTACCTGTGCTTGCTCGGCTGGTCGCCCAAAAACGACCGGGAAATATACACCCGTGAAGAACTGATAGAGCTGTTTGATAAGAATAACTTTAACAGTGCCAATGCCGTGTTCGACGAAGAAAAACTGCTGGCTTTCAACCATGCCCATATCCAGATGAAGTCTGACCATGAACTGGCGGTAATGGTAGCCCCCCTTCTGGTGGATGCCGGTCTGACTACCAAATACTGGCTGGAAACCCGCTGGACGTATCTTCGACAGGTAGTTGCGGTTCTTAAAGAACGCGTCAAACGCCTTTCCGACTTTGTAGCAATAGGCGGGTATTTTTTCAGTTTTGATTATAAGTACGATGAACAGGCGGCCCAAAAGCATTTTCATCCCGAAGCCGCCGGGCTTCTGTCCGAACTGGCTGATCGCTTTGAAAAACTGGAAACTTTTGATAAAGTTTCGATCGAAGCGACGCTTTCGGAACTGGCTGATGAAAAAGGGCTTAAAAAAGCCATGCTTATTCATCCCACCCGGCTGGCGGTTTCCGGGGTCTCAGCCGGGCCTGGGCTTTATGACCTGCTGGAAGTTCTTTCGCAACCGGTAGTCGTGGAACGAATGCGTAAAGCGGTGGCTTTTATTAACCGCCCGGGTTGAACCACCCGGTTATTTTGTTTGTCCGGCTCAGTTCCTTCTTGCCCACAAGCCCTTGAAATAATAAATTGCCCCTTTGCCGGGGGAGTGAATTTATTCATATCCCGGTCGAAATAATGTAGGATGGAACCATTAAGGTATTAAAGGAAATATTGGTTATGTCTGAAGGAAACGAACTTAGCCGGCCAAGTAATTTTATCCGCGATATAATCGAAGAGGATATTAAAAATAACAAGAATAACGGGCGCGTCCATACCCGTTTCCCCCCGGAACCGAACGGCTACCTGCATATCGGTCATGCCAAAGCCATCTGCCTGGATTACGGTCTGGCTGAGGAGTACGGCGGCAAATACAACCTGCGCTTTGACGATACCAACCCGGTTAAGGAAGAAACCCATTACGTGGAGATGATTAAAAAGGATATCCGCTGGCTGGGTTTCGACTGGGAAAACCGGGAGTACTATGCCTCGGATTATTTCGAGCAGCTTTATGAATTTGCCGTTAAATTGATACGGGACGGCAAGGCTTATGTCGATGACCTCAGCGCCGAGCAGATTAAACAGTACCGCGGTACCCTGACCGAACCGGGTAAAGAAAGTCCCTATCGTAACCGGTCGGTGGAAGAAAACCTGGACCTCTTTGCCCGTATGCGGGCGGGTGAATTCCCCGATGGCGCTAAGGTTCTGCGCTCCAGAATCGATATGGCTTCCGGTAACCTGAATATGCGCGACCCGGTCATGTACCGTATTCTGCACGCCACGCATCATCGTACCGGCGATAAGTGGTGTATATACCCAATGTATGACTGGGCTCATGGCCAGTGCGATTCCATCGAGGGGATCACTCATTCGATGTGTGATATCAGTTTCGAAGACCATCGCCCGTTATACGACTGGTTCATCGAACAGCTCGGTATTCATCATCCCCAGCAGATAGAATTCGCCCGTTTGAACCTGACCTATACCATTTTAAGCAAACGCCGGCTGATTCAGCTGGTACGGGGTAATCATGTCAGCGGCTGGGACGACCCCCGGATGCCCACACTTTCGGGTTTGCGCCGCCGCGGTTACACGCCCGAAGCAATCCGTAAATTCTGTGACCGGATCGGCGCCGCCAAACGCGAGAGTATTGTTGATGTTGCCTTGCTGGAACATATTCTTCGCGAAGACCTCAACAAAAGAGCGCCCCGCGTCATGGCCGTATTGAAACCTCTCAAAGTGATTATCGATAACTACCCTGAAAATAAGGTCGAAGCACTGGAGGCGATAAATAATCCTGAAGACCCCGACGCCGGCACCAGGAAAATTCCCTTCAGCCGGGAAATATATATCGAACAGGAAGATTTCCGTGAGAATCCCCCCAAAAAATATTTCCGTTTGTCGCCCGGAACCGAGGTCCGCCTGAAGCATGCTTACTTTATTAAATGTGAAAAGGTCATTAAGAACGACCGGGGTGAAGTCGTGGAACTGCATTGTTCCTATGACCCCAGGACTAAAAGCGGTGAAGCCCAGGATGGCCGGAAAGTGAAAGGTACTCTGCACTGGGTTTCAGCGGCACACGCTGTGGATGCCACTGTGCGCTTATATGACCGATTGTTCCTTAAAGAAAATCCCCTCGAGGATGAGGATTTTATCGCTAACCTCAATCCCCATTCCCTGGAAGTTATTGCCGGGTGCAAGGTCGAACCGGGGCTGGCTGATACTCCTGAGGGAAGTCGCTTCCAGTTTTTAAGGCACGGTTATTTCTGTATCGATACGGTAGATTCTAAACCGGGGAATCTGGTTTTTAACCGTACTGTTGGTCTTCGTGACAGCTGGGCTAAAATAGAGAAAACTCAAGACTAATTATTATAAATTTCTCATATGATAACTGCGGTCTTTTTCGTCTTTTTATGCGGCGGCAATATACAGGTATCCAGTTTTCAATTTGGCGTATTCTGGTTACGGCTATCGGGCTGGGAGTTATTTATAATATGAAAACGAGCAAATTTGCTGCCGTTTTATATCCTCTGTGTTTTATTTTCATCATGCTGGTCGCCGTAGCTAATATTTTTTCGAGTGGGAGTATTATTTATTAGACGGCAATGGCCTTAAAGGTGATTATCCTGTTGAAAAAAAGATTAAAACCCCGATGCTGAAGTCTTGACATCAATTTATATATCCTCTATTTTGGGAAAACTTTTTTGTGAAAAAACGGTTGCTTAATTGGGATTTATAGGATAATATTTTTAAAAAAGAGGTTACATGACTGAAGAAAAAAAGAAAGTTGCGGAAATACTGAAAGCGGCCATTAAAGGAGAGGATGAAGGTTATCGATATTATGATTATCTGGCTCAACGGACGGTGAATATTGACGCCCGCCGGAAGCTGGAGAATCTTCGCGACGATGAAATCCGGCATAAGGAAATATTGACCGGGATTTTTAAAAAGCATATCGGTAAGGACATTGGCCGTCTGCCGGAAAAGGGTCTGGGAGCTTTGACGGATGTGTTCCGCGACGGTCGGATAAATAATTTAAAAAACGAAATGGAATTTATAAATTTGGCGATAGAAGTCGAGCTGGCGACCAGTAAATTTTATGAAAAAGAAAAACACCTGCTCAATGACCCCGAATTCCAAGCCGTTTTTGACCAGCTGGCCGATGAAGAATATAATCATTACCAACTTCTTCAGGCCGAGAAAGACGCCATGGGCGGGAATTATCACTGGTTCAGTTATGACGGTACATCGCCGCTGGAAGATTAACGATGCTCTACCTGATAAGTCTATGATATTTTAAAGGGGATGACGCATGCAGTGGATTTGCAGTGTTTGTGGTTACATCCACGAAGACGAAGAGCCGCCGGATTATTGTTTTGAATGCGGTGCGCCGGGTAAAAACTTTACCGAATGGAGCGATGACGACGAAGTGGTAACGCGCAATTCCTACAGTGATGATTTTGATGAATTGGATATCGACCTTGACGAAGATGCCGATGATGACGATGAAACCGGCGGTAAGGACGAAGAAATCGATCTGGATGATTATAATTAATTATTGGGAGGATTGCTTATTTCACCGAATGAAATGCCCCGGGTTAATGACCGGGCGCTTGACTTTACTTTACCGACACACAACGAAGGCGAATTGAACCTGGCCTGGTATCAGGGTCGAAAAAATGTCGTTCTGGCGTTCTACCCCGGCGACTGGACACCGGTTTGTTCAACCCAGATACCCGGTTATCAGGCAATTATCGACCAGTTTGAGAAGAACAATTGTCAGCTTCTGGGAATCTCTGTCGATTCCATACCCTGTCATATGGCCTGGGCCAGGGCGCTCGGCGGGCTTTCTTTTCCGTTGATGTCCGATTTCTTTCCCCATGGTCGGGTAGCGCAATTATACGGTATCCTGACCAGCCGCGGCTATGCCGACCGGACGGTTTTTCTTATTGATAAAAAAGGGATAATCAGGTATATTCAGAGGGTCAAGCCCATAGAACTGCCCGACAACGATGAATTAATCAGACAAATGTCCCTTCTGGAAAAATAAAACCTGCCGACCTGTTCCCCTTAAGTTATATTTCCGTTCTCAGGAGAGTTCTATCTTTACTTTGCATAAATTTTAAGTATTAACGGTGACCGCTTTGGTATTTCGCGATTGAATGCGGTAGATAAACAGTCCCAGCAGAAAAAGAAAAACGGAAATAACCTGATTGAAAGTAAAATTGACTCCCAGCCAGGTTAAGTTCATCGCGTCTTCATAATACCTTACATATTCAATAACAAAACGAAACACGGCTTCGACCATGAATAAAAGCGCTACCAGCTGGCCATGGAATTTCTTGCGTTTCATCATCAGGTGCAACAAGAGAAAAAGCCCGAAACCGTACAGGGAACTGTAAAGTTGCGATGGATGCAGGTGCTGACTGCCGAAAACCGAGTAGGGGATGGAACCTGCCGGATATTTTACGGCACAGAAGATATCGGAGGGTGTCCCGAAACAACAGCCGTTTAAAAAACAGCCGATACGGGTAAAAAACAGACCAATACCCAGCGTGGGGGAGAAATCATCGAAAACCTCGAACAGAGATAATCTTTTATAGCGGCAGTAGAAATATGTCAGGATGATAGCCAGGAGCACCCCGCCGTAAAGGTTCAAACCGGCTATTCCGTAATAACCGGATTGAAAAGGATTAAAGGTCCTGGTCCAGTGCCCGGAAAATTCGTCGAGATGTAAAAGAACATAGGTCAGGCGGGCGCCGAATATCCCGCCGAAAATCATGATGTAGGCGATGTTTAAATAGGTCTCGAACGGTTTGTCATAGCGGTCACAAACCTTTTTTATGTAATAGACACCGATAAAAAAAGAAATAACCAGCATCACCCCGTAGCTTCTTACGGGAATCGGACCAATCCGAAAAAGTTCAGGTAACATTTTCTTTAATTAACTCCTTCCGGGCGATATCCGCCGGTCCGGCGGTCAGCCAGCAGTCATAATATTTCCAAACCAGCAGGGTGGCAAAAAGGCCGATGGCCGCCCCCGCCACGACATCGGATACATAGTGAAAACGACCCCAGAACGTGCCGATTGCCAGACCGATATTTATCGGCAGTAAGAGCCAGCCCGCCGGGCGGTAATACTTGAAACAAAACATCAGCAGAACCAGAGCCACGGCTACATGGGAGGAGGGCATACAGCCGCCGCGAAAGGCACCTGTTTCAATGACCATTTCCACCAGTGGTCGGAAAAGCGGACCTTCAATTTCGTTCAAATACTGCCCTGCAAAAAACCACCGCGGGCCTTCGATAGGATACAGGAAAAACAGTATATATGACATGAAGAACGCCAGGCAGCAGGCGGTCAGGGTGCGTTTGATGACTTCATAATCTTTTTTTATAAATACCGGCAAGAGAAAAACCGGCAACATGAAATAATAACTGTAATAACAGAAGGAGAAGATTTCATTAACCCAGACGTTCAACAGGTGCCGGTCGATGAAGATCGTGGGATTGACCCCCAGAAGCATTTTTTCAAAAGTGGTTAACTGCCAGTCGTAAAAGCGGTCAAAAATCAAAAAAACCGTGCTCCCGGCTGTTTCGTAAAAAAAAGTAAACATCAGCGCCGGGTAGATAAGCCGCAAAAAATCCTGAAGGCGGTTTTTCCCTTCTCTTGTATAGCGGATGATAAGAACAGCAATGATACTTATCGCGGCATAAAAGATAAGGGTGTTATGATATTGGTTCAGCGGTCGGCCTATCACTAATATTAAAATAAACATGAACAGGCTGTAGCCCGTGACCAGCCAGTCAAACGGATAAATGACGATATGCTTATGACGCTTCACGGCTGTCCTTTTGCTTACCTGCAGCGGGATTTCCGGCAACAACTAATACGATTTCACCTTTGACATTCTTATTTTCTATCCGGGTCCTAATTTCGCTTATTCTTCCTCTTAAGTACTCTTCGAATTTTTTACTTATCTCCCGTGCCAGGCAGGCCGGTCGGTCGCCCAGGATATCCTGCATGGCTTCAAGGGTCTTATGTACCCGGTGGGGTGACTCGTAAAAGACAAGGGTATGTTCCAAATTTTTTATTTTCTCCAGGTGTTTGTGGCGGGCGCCGCTTTTGGGGGGAAGGAAACCTTCGAAAAAAAAGCGGTCGGTCGGCAGCCCGGAAGCTGTCAGCGCCGGGATAAGAGCGGTCGGTCCCGGCAGGGCAACGATATTGACATTATTTTCCAGGGCGCTTCTGACCACTCGATAGGCGGGGTCGGATATCCCCGGTGAACCGGCATCGGTAATTACGCCGATGGATTGCCCCTTTTTTAGCATTTCGAGTAATTGCCCGGCCCGGCGACTTTCATTAAAATCATGATAACTGATAAGCTTTTTTTTCAGACCCAGATTTTTAAGAAGAAGACCGCTAACCCGGGTATCTTCACAGGCGACCAGGTCAACCTGCTCGAGTATTTCCCGGGCTCGTAAAGTCATATCACGCAGGTTGCCAATGGGGGTTGGGATGAGGTAAAGTTGTCCCTGGTTAGTTGCCATGAATCGTTCTCATTCGCCTAACTCGATGAAGCGGGGGATTTCTATCCGCCCCAAAGGAGCGATATCAGGCGGATATCGTTTGAAGGCATTACGGTTGATGAGGGAAACAATCCGGCTGATATCGACCACGTTGAAACCTTCTTTTTCAAGGACGGCCATTGAAGTTACGCCGTCGTCAACAAGCCGTATAAGGATTCGGTCAATTTCGTCATAACTCACCCCGATTTCACCTTCATCGGTTTGTCCGGGCCAGAGGTCGGCGGTAGGGATTTTCTTGATGATATGGTCGGGGATGCCCAAATATGTTGCCAGCTGGCGGACTTCGGTCTTGTACAGTTCGCCGATGGGATTAATCGAACAGGCACTGTCGCCGTGCCAGGTTGTATAGCCCAGGCAAATTTCCGTCCGGTTCCCGGTCCCCAGGACCAGGCGTTTGGTGGCTTGAGCCATGTCAAAGAGAATGGACATTCTTTCACGAGCCATTTTATTGCCAGCCCGGAGGTGGTTTTCCTCATTTATTTTTGGGTAATAGGCGTCAATCATGGGCGAAATGTCAATCTGCTGAAAGGTTATCCCCAGTTTATCGATTAATTCAAGAGCGTCTCCGGTGGAACGGTTCGATGAAGTTTTGTAAGGTAATAAAAGAGCAAGAACTCTGGATGCGCCGACAGCTTCTACCGCCAGGTATGCCGACAGGGCTGAATCGATGCCGCCGGATAATCCAATCACGTAACCTTCAAGACCGGTTTCAAGGAGCTTTCCGTTTATAAAACGTTTAGCCGTCAACAGGGCTTTTTCAGGATTAAATTTATAACTCATAATTAGTTCCAAATATTTTTTAAACAATACGCAATTTGCGATTGCCTTTCAAGATAAAATATGTCAGCTTGACACTTAAGAACAGGCGATTTATATTCACCGAAAGTTAAAAAACAGGAAGGTTACAAATGGGCGTAAACAAAGTGATTTTAATCGGTCGATTGGGCAGAGACCCGGAACTTCGCTATACACCCGGCGGGCAGGCGGTCGCTTCTTTTTCCCTGGCGACCGACCGGAGCTGGACAGGTGCCGACGGTCAAAAAAACAAGGTTACCACCTGGCATAATATTGTTGCCTGGGGTAAAGCCGCTGAAATTATCAAGGAATACATGAGCAAAGGAAGAGAAATCTATATTGAAGGCCGGATTGATAATCGAAGCTACGATGATAAGGAAGGCAATAAAAAATATGTCTCCGAAGTGGTTGTCGAAAATTTCCAGTTTATCGGCTCCCGGGGCGAGGTCGCTCAGGATAGCACCACTCCGGAACCGGTCAATCATCAAGCTCCCCCTGCTGAAACAGGCAGCGGAGATGATGATGACCTTCCTTTTTAAGTCTGACCCTTGACAGTTTTTATCATATCGCCCTGTAGAAAACAGGGCGTTTTTTTTTGTTCAATTTTTTTATGGTTTTTCAAAATTTATACATTTTTTTTTTGTTATTTAATAGCTACGCAGCAATTGCATGAGATTAGTTATTTATCTAATTTTATGTTAATCAATGAGATGAATAAACCCCTGAAAGAAGTTCTTTGGGTGGCATGCCGGTTGTATGAATTATCGGAGAAAAAACATGTATAAATTCATATGGGGGTTTAGCATGACCAACAATCTGATTTTTGGTGCCAATAAGACCTTTCTTAAGCGCCGCATCTATTCCATAATCAGTATAATGGCCGGCTCAGCGGTTTTTATCTCCAGTGTTATAATTGTCTGGTTCAACAGCTCGTTAAACAGCGAGGTCCTGGCAGAAGTTTGCGACCGGGTCGAGCTGGCGGCAGTTACTTTAATGCCCTATATGATTTCGGCGGTAGTGGCGGCGATTACGGCTATCGGTATTATTACCATCCTGCCTTCGATAAAGGTCGTCGAACCGGCGGAACAAATTCTGTACCGCATCAGGGAATTGGCTGAAGGGGATCTTTCTTCAACCCTGCTTCTTCGGGGTGACAATAGTTTAAAAGTCGTAGCGCAGGCACTCAATAAGGCGATTTCCAATTTGAACAGTGATATTACCGATTTGAAAATTATCAACCGCCAGCAATGGGGCTTATTATGCGAGATAAGAATGTGGGCTGAAAATCATGACTGTGAAACGATGCTGGTCTTTGTCCGTGAAATGGAAAAGAACTGGGATAAAATCGCTGATATTGAAGAGCATTATATAACCTGATTTATTCTTCTCCCAGACTGTTTTCGAGCTTCTTGATGCGTTTGAGAAGTTCCGGCAGTCTTTTTTGAAGGGTCATAATCCTTTTTTCCTCCATTATATCCCGGGCCGGGGAGCCCAGCACGGCTCTTCCGGCCGGGACCGATTTTGCTACACCGGCCTGAGCGCCGATTATGGCTTTATCGCCAATCTCAAGATGCCCTATAATACCGGCCTGGGCGGCTACTATAACACCGTCACCGACTTTGGTCGAGCCCGCGATGCCGGCCTGAGATACGATTATACAGCATCTGCCGATTTCCACGTTATGGGCGATTTGCACCAGATTGTCGATTTTTGTGCCGCGGCCGATTCGGGTAGGTCCAAGAGCACCGCGGTCCACGGTGGTATTGGCGCCAATCTCAACCTCGTCCTCTATTTCCACCCAGCCGATTTGCTTGATTTTTTTATGCTCGGTGCCTGACCAGGCGAATCCGAATCCGTCGGAACCGATGACCACACCGGGGTGGAGAATCACGTCATTGCCGATGCGACAATCAGCCAGAATCTTTACCCCGGGATAGAACAGGCAATTATTGCCGATGGAAACATTTTCGCCTATAAAAATGGATGACAGGAACTGGTTGTTCGAGCCGACTGTGGCTCCCCGGCTGATATGGCATAAAGGACCGATACCGCTGGTGGGGTCAATCTGAACGCCGTTTTCAATAATCGCGCTGGCGTCTATACCCGGCTCAATAAAACGCATGTCGGGGTGAAAAAGGTCGATTATGCGGGCGAAAGTAAGATAGGGGTTGTCATGGCGAAGAACCGGCAGACGGGTAAATTTTATATCCGGTGGTAGAACCAGAGCCGAAGCTTCGGTGGTTTCGAGATATTTGAGGTAGTTCTTGTTGGCAATAAAACTGATCTCTCCACGGTGAGCTTTGTCAATGGGCGCAACGCCGAAAATTTCCAGGGCGCCGTCTCCTTCAAGAACAGCGCCGACATTTTCCGCAATCTCGGACAGGGTATACTTTTGGTTATTCCATTTTTTCAAGATACTCTAAAACCTTCTTGGTAACTTCGAAAGAGGGATTGATATAACCCAGGCCGCTCTGCAGGGTAAAAATGACATCATACCCGCCTTCAAGAGCAACGGCTTCGATAGCTTTATTGACGTCCTCCAGCAGGGGACCAACCAGCTGTTCCTGTTTTTTTTCAGCCGTGCCGCCGGGACCGTATATCTGGCGCGTGTAAGCATCGAGAGCTTCCTGTTTGGCTCTGATAGCGGCTTCTTTTTCTTTCTTTTTATCTTCCGAAAGTATCAGTTTCTGCTTTTCGTATTCGTCGACCAGTTCTTCCAGCTCTTTCTGTTTAGTGGTGGCTTCATCGTCCCAGGCTTTTCTCTCCAGGTCCCACTGTTCCTGTGCCCGTTGCCAGGCCTTGTAATTTTTCTTGATTTCTTCATCGTTCACGAAACCGATCTTGGCGGTTTGGGCGCTGACCATCGATGTCAGGCTCATAACCATTAGAAAGACGATTACGGCTGAAAGGAAGGACTTTTTTCGGTTAGACATAATTTTCACTCCATTATATTATTGTTATTATTTATCGAAAAGTTGTGCCATATTGGAAATGGGGTTTCAGGCTTTTACTTTCATTACGGTACTGGTCTAGGGGATAGCCGAAGTCAAAACCGATTGTTCCCATACCGGGAATAACGATACGAAATCCGAAACCCACCCCCCGGTACAGACCGGTGATGGGTTTGATATCGTCTGCATTCAGCCAGGAATTGCCGGCATCAAAGAAAAGCAATCCATAGAACTGGTTTTGGGCGACAGGTATTTGTAATTCGATGTTTGTTACCAGCATGTATTTGCCGCGAACGCGTACCCGGTAGGGCGTATAAAGCGTATCCACCAGTAAGGTGCTGTCGATTTCGGACAGATAGTGGACGCGGAAAGTAGTATCTGACTGGGTTACCAGAGAATCGGGAGTAAGCACGCCGTCGTCGTAGCCGCGGACGATGCCGTCATAAGCCGTGCCGCCGGGATTGAACCGGTCGGAAACGAGGATGCGGTTGTCGCCGGCGGGTGAAGTGACCACCCCGTAATCGACTTTGGCGGCAATCGCCATGCCCCAAAACAGGGGTATAAATTTGCTGATAGAAAATAAGTGTTTTTGATATTTCCAGAATCCTCCCAGAATACCGCCGGTATTTTCAAAGGTATAGGAAATAACCGAGCCGCTGGTGGCGAACTGGGGCAGGTTACGGGAATCCCGGATGATATTAAGCGAAAGCCGGGAGGCGGTGTTCCATTCTTCGAAGTATTCGATGATGGAGCCAGGATAGGGGCCGTAGACCGTGTCGTTGACGATAAAATCACCGCTGTCGACATTATAACGGCCATCGTTGTTAAGGTCAAAATAAGTGACGGCTTTATAGGAGTTATTGTTTTTGTAGGTCTCGTCATAGTTGTAAAACCGGTTTCTTTCGAGACGGTAAGAGGCGTAGACGCGGAAGTAATTATCGGGCCAGCGCAGGCGGCGGCCCAGCCGAATCGAACCGCCCTGACGAGCCTCGGTGTAATCATCGTACCAGCGACGTTTCAAGGTATAAATATTTGTGCCCAGGAGGGTGGGACGCCCCATAAACCAGGGTTCGGTAAAAGATATCGAAAAGGAACTGAGATTGGTCCCGAAATCCATATTAAAATTGAGACTCTGGCCGTTACCGCGAAGATTGGGGATACCCATGCCGAAGGAACCGACCAGCTTGTCCTGGCTGTTATACCCGGCGCCGGCTGATACCTGGGCGGTCTGCTTTTCTTCCACCTTGAACTCGATATCGACATCGCCGCTGGGCAGGTCAATCGGGACCGGCTCGACATTGTTAAAATAATTAAGCGCCATAATGTCACGAACCGAGCGAATCAGGCGTGACCGGTTGAACACCTGGCCGGGAAGGCTGGATATTTCCCGCCGGATAACCCGGTCTTTAGTCTTTACGTTGCCCACGATTTTGACCAGGTTGATATGCGACGGCAAGCCTTCGGTTATGTTATATGTGATATCCAGGATAGTATCCGAACGGGTGACTCTTTCATCGAGAATACGGGTATGAAGATAGCCTATTTCCTGGTAAGCGGTATATAATTCATAGATTGATTCCTGATACTTTTCCTGGTTGAAAATCTCACCCTCGTCGTATTTCAAGCCTTTTTTCAGGATATGAGAGGGAAGTTGCTGGTTATTTTGGAACGACACCTCGCCGAAATAATATTGCGGGCCTTCATAGACTTCAAGATATACCGTCATGCGGTTGCTGGCCGTATCAATAACGGTGGAATCACTGACCAGATAGGCGTCGACAAAACCTTTATTATGGTATTCTTTAATTATTTTTTCGAGGTCTTCATCGTATTTTTCCTGGGCGAAATCGGAACTTTTCAAAAAACCCCGTTTTCGGTTGCGCATCTTCTTGATGAGGTCATTGGCTTCAACCCGCTTATTCCCGGTAAGAACCACTTTCTCGACTTTGACCTTCGAATTCTCTTTAATCAGGTATTTAAGCGAGGCTTCAGTCGAATCCTCGTTATACTCCAGCTTATGTGAAACCTGAGCCTGAAAATACCCTTTCTCGGAATAAGCTTTAAGGATATCCTGTTTTTTCCGGTGAATCAAATAAGGAGAGATATAACCACCCACCCCCAGGCCAAGTTTCTCCCTGAGGTCTTTGTTTTTTATCTTGTTATTGCCTGAAAAATCGAGGCTAACCAGTTTGGGCAGTTCTTTGACGATAATGTATACCTTGACTCCCCCCATAACTTCTTCCGCCTGAATCTGAACATCGGAGAAAATCCCCAAACCGTACAGGCGGTGAATGGTTTCCTGGATATCGGTGGGGGTGAGCGAAGAACCCTTGTAAATCGAGGAAACACCCATTATCAATGAATTGGTAGCCACCCGGTTACCGACCACTTCCATTTCAACCACCGGATAGTTACCCTGAGCCTGAACGTTTATCGGTAAGCCGATACCAGGCAGGCATGATATTAGTAGAATAAATAGATATCTATTCTTTAAAAGGATAGACAAAGAAATTATTCTCCGGGTGCGATGATTTTATTTATTTTAATCCGGGTATAATCCTGACGATGCCCTTGCGTGCGGCGGTATTTCGTCCGTTTTTTGTACTTATAGATTAAAACCTTGTCATTTTTACCGGTTGCTACGACCTCGGTTTCCACCCGCGCTCCGTCGACAAAGGGAGTACCGACCAGAACCTTATCATTGTCTTTAATCAGCAGGACTTCTGAAATATCCATCTTGTCCCCCGGATTTTCTTTTCGATGGGGAACTTTTAACAGTGCGCCTTCTTCTCCAGAAAACTGAAAACCGGCAACTTGAAATACAACGTACATTTTTAATAATCCTCCAGGAATTGGAAATAACCAACTATTTAAAGCTAAGCCCAAAAAAGTAACCAATTTAGCCGTCAAGTCAAGGCAATTTTTAAACTATTATCATAGCCATTTTACCCCACGGCGTCAACTTTTAAACTATTTTAAGGACAATTGGTTCCAGACCTTCGCTTTACCAACAGACAGTTCATGTTAATTTTGATTGTTCCCCGCCGGTCTTACATTATATTATATGGTTTACTTATGAATAGGAAAATGCCCCGAATAAATGAGGTAAAATCCGGAAGCGAAACCATGTTTCAGCTAAAAGCCGGTTTTCAGCCAAAAGGAGACCAGCCCCAGGCTATCGAGGAACTGGTGTCCGGGCTTGAAACCAAACAGAAACATCAAACCCTCCTGGGTGTAACCGGTTCGGGTAAAACTTTCACCGTTGCCAACGTCATCACCCGTTATAATCGGCCGGTGCTGGTAATATCACATAATAAAACCCTGGCCGCTCAGTTGTACGGCGAACTTAAGGCTTTTTTCCCAAAAAACGCCGTGGAGTTCTTTATCAGTTATTACGATTATTATCAACTCGAAGCCTACCTGCCTACGACCGATACTTATATCGAAAAAGATACGTCCATGAATGAAGACATCGACCGGCTGAGACTTCGGGCGACCGCCTCCCTTTTAGAACGGCCTGACGTCATAATTGTCGCCTCGGTTTCCTGTATTTACGGCCTGGGTTCGCCGGAAGAATATAAAAAACAGCTTCAGATTTTTGAGGTGGGCGGAGAAGTTGACCGTGATGAAGCCATCCGCCGCCTTATCGATATACATTATAACCGTAACGACATCGACTTCAGCCGGGGGAATTTCCGGGTCAGGGGTGACACTGTCGAGCTTATCCCGGCTTACCGGGAAACAGCCGTCAGGATAGAGTTCTTCGGGGATACCATTGACCGTATTACGGAAATCGACCCTTTGACCGGAGAAATTTTAAACGAACGTTCGCGGGCGGCGATTTATCCCGCCAAACATTTCGTCACCTCCAAAGTACAGCTTGAAAAAGCCATTGTGGGTATCGAACAGGAGTTAGCCGATAGGCTGGCGTATTTCCGGGAGGTTAATAAACTTCTGGAGGCACAGAGGCTGGATTCCCGAACCAGATATGACCTGGAGATGTTAAAAGAAATAGGTTATTGCAGCGGCATAGAAAATTACTCGCGTTTTCTGACCGGCCGTAAACCGGGCGAACGGCCTTATACTTTGATTGATTTTTTCCCGGAGGATTTTTTGACGATAATAGACGAATCACACCAGAGCGTACCGCAGTTGCGGGCGATGTATGCCGGGGATAAAAGCCGCAAGGAGGTGCTGGTTGAACACGGCTTCCGCCTGCCCTCGGCTCTGGACAACCGGCCTCTCTTTTTCGAGGAATTCGAGCATCTGGTGAACAAGGTCATTTATGTCTCGGCAACCCCGGCAGATTATGAGTTGGAAAAATCGGGCGGGGTGGTGGTGGAACAGGTAATCCGGCCGACCGGCCTTCTCGACCCGCTTATCACCGTCAAACCCCTGGCCACCCAGGTGGATGATTTGATGGAACAGGTTAAATTGCGCAACAACCGCGGGGAACGAGTCCTGGTGACTACCCTGACTAAAAGGATGAGTGAGGACTTGACGGATTACCTGGCCAAAGCAGGAATCAAAGTCCGGTACCTGCATAGTGAAATCGATGCCATCGACCGGACGGAAATAATTCGTGACTTGCGTCTGCATCAGTTTGATGTCCTGGTGGGGGTGAACCTTCTGCGCGAGGGTCTGGATTTGCCCGAAGTATCGCTGGTGGCCGTACTCGATGCCGATAAGGAAGGATTTTTACGTTCGGCTCGTTCGCTGATTCAGACGGCCGGCCGGGCGGCGCGCAATAAAAACGGGGAGGTTATTTTCTATGCTGACAAAATCACCGATTCCATGCAGAAAGCCATCGAGGAGACCAACCGCCGTCGGGAAAAACAGCTTATGTACAACCGGGAGAATAACGTCAACCCGGAAACAATATACAAGACCCGCGAGGAAATTCTGCGTTCCACTCAGTTTGCCGACAGCCGGACGGTTGAAGAAAAAACGTTCGAGAAACCGGAACATTTCAAAATGATGTCGCACGAGGATCAACTGGCTTTTATGCTCCGGGCTATGAAAAAAGCCGCCGAGAATCTCGACTTTGAAACCGCCATACAGATTCGCGATGAAATAAAAGAACTTAAGGCGCAGGCCAAAATGAATAAACGAAAAAAATAAGTTATACGTCATTTTTAGAGAGTTAACTATGAATACCAGTATCAATTTCAGAGGGGTTGTTCTATCAGCCCTCGTAAGTGCCTTGATGATAACCGCCGGGTGTAAAGAGAAGGATGTTCCCTATATCGTGGACGCCGATGAGATCCGGCGTTACATAAACGAAGTTGAAACCGCCCGGGAACTTTTTCGCACTACAAATCTGATTAATCCCGACCCGTACACCCTGCCTTTCGACAGCGCGGTTTATCGTGACACCATGCTCGCCATAACCCGGCAGCAGTTTGAGGTCGTTTTCCCCGGTGATTTGGGAAACGGCAAAGATAATAACGGAGATTATATCGTTGCCGATTACGGCTCGCTGGGATTTCTGCGTGAAGCAGTGGTGGTAATCGAGGATAGAATGACCGTCCGGACCCTGCGTCTCTATAATGGTGATACGCTTCAGGAAATCATCTCCGACCGGCGCTTCAAGCGGCATGGTTTTTTCCTCAAGCTCGGTAACGATTCGCATGATTATGTCGGCTGGCTGTTATGGGGTTTTAACGGCGCCGAGGGAAACCAGATCCCGCTTACCGTTACGGTCAAGGACTCTCAAAATAATACCTATTACGGTGACGGGAGCCTGTATACCGATTCATCTCTAAGTTTTGATAATAATTACTATTTTAAGAAATTGAGCGGATTGAATCAAATCAATTCCGGCAGTAATTTAGTTATCAGTACCGAAACCGCTAATCCGTCAATAAACGTTCGCAGAATACCGTTTATCTCCGCTGAAGATAAGGACGGTTATTTTACCCGCCCCATGATTTATAACGGTCTCACTTCTGATAACCGGAAAAAATATGTGGATACCATAAGTACTCCTTATGAAACTTCAGGAACATGGAAACTGATTTTCATGCAGGTTCTTAAGGATGACGAGTTTTTCTTCCTCGGTTGCTGGGGTGTGCCGTATCGCGTTAAATGAGAGCTGAATTTTTAATTTATCACTATAGAAGCAATTCTTAAATCACGATATGTTTTTTGTTACTTTTTTTGTTGAATACCGCCTCAGGTTCTGAGTATTTTCTTGAAGAAATAATAAGGCAAGGATGCTTGAATTTTAAAAATAAGTAAAGGAGGATTTATGTCTTCAGGACCAAGACGCTGGTTGCCGTTAATTTTGATAGCCGTTTTCGCCCTGGGTATGGTCGGATGCGGCACCCAGATTCCCTCGGGACACCGCGGGGTGTTTTTCAACAAGTTCGGTTCCGGCACCGAAATGGGTAGAATTTACTCCGAAGGTTTCAACTGGCACTTCCCCTGGAATAACATTTTTGTTTATAAAATTCAAACTCAGGAACGTAAGGAGAGCCTGGTGGTACTGTCCTCCGATGGGGCGACTATCAGGATCGAAGTCTCCATCCTTTTCAAACCGGATCCGTTTAAGCTGGACTCGTTGCAGATAACGGTCGGCCCGGCATATTACGATGTCCTGGTGGCACCCTCGGTGCGCGGCATCGCCCGCGGTATAGCCGGCCGTTATACCTCCGAAGAAATTTATTCCACCAAGCGGGAGTTGTTGACCAGGGAAATAGTCGATTCCCTGCGAACCCAGATGTACGATAAATTTATCAACATAGAGAATGTCTTGATTCGCGATGTCACCATACCGGAAAAAATCTCGGAGGCGATAAATTTTAAACTGACCGCCGAACAGGAAGCCCAGCGGATGCAGTTCACCATTGAACAGGAAAAACTTGAAGCGGAACGCAAGAGAATCGAAGCCAAGGGTATCGCGGATTTTCAGCAAATTGTCAGTGCCGGGATTACCCAGTCGCTTTTAAAGTGGAAGGGCATAGAGGCAACCTTGAAAATCGCCGAATCGCCCAATACCAAGGTGGTGATAGTCGGGAATGATGCCGGGAGCTTGCCGATTATTCTCGGCGGCGACAAATAAACCTTCAGCTATTAAATTTACCCTGTTTTTATGAATTCATGGATAAATCAAACAGGGTATTTTTTTTGCCCGAAGATAAAAAAATATAGCCCCGGATCAAACCCCGGTAAGAACCATAAGCGCATCGACTTCCGGTTTGTGGGGCGGTTTATAATGCAGATATTATGTCAGTAGGCAATAGAAATCACATTTATTATATAATATTTTCATATAATCTCGCCCACGTATCAAAACGACCCCTGTTACCCATTATAACTTAAGGTTTTACAATAGCTTATCAAATTGGCCTGTTTATTGCGTCATCTTAAAAATGAAGTAATAGTTCTTGACTAATTTGTTGTAGGTAGTATATTTAGGTGCTAAGAAAAAAAAGCATATTACTGCGTTTTTTTACTACTTTCTACTTCCTTGGAGCTGTTTTAAGCCTGTTACATACAACAAGTTTGGTCTTGAGCATACACGGGCGGCATGATAAACGGCTTAATGAGGAAGTTAGTTTATATGCTGACAATTCTTTGGAGGAGAGATGACTAGGTTCAGGCCTACCTTTAGTATTCTTATAACTTCATTATTTTTTATCCTTTTAATTCAATCTTCCGTCTTCGCATTGGATCCGGACTGTCCTCCGGTATTGACATTACCCGAGGACTCATCCGTTTTCTTTTGCACACCGGGAGAAATTTGTTTTGATGTTATTGGAAATGACCCGGAAGTAAACGATACCCTGGTGCTAAGTCTGGTTAGTGGTCCGATGGATTTCCCCCCTGAGACCTTTTATGGTTCGTTCACCAGAAAGGTCTGTTTTTATCCGGCGACCAGTGGTGTCTATGTCTTTATCTGGCAATTGAAGGACCGTCTCAATATAATCGATGTCGATACGGTGGTATTTGACGTTACGGTGAATACGCCCCCGGTAATTGAAGACCAGGAATTTTCACAGGAGCTGTGCCTGGGTCAACGCCAGCGCGAACTGCCGGTGACGGCGTTTGACGCCGATAATGATGAACTGCGTTTTGAGAAGCTGTCCGGACCGGGAACGATTGATGAAAATACCGGTGTAATAAGTTACGAGGTGACCTCCTCCGGAGTGACTTCCTTTGAGGTGGCTGTTTATGACCCCTGCGGAGCTGATACGGCGACCGTTACGGATTATGTTTACCTTAATGAGCCCCCGCAACTTTTGACTCGCGATACGACTATTATTCTTTGTGAACCGGTGGAAATTTGTTTCGACGTGGTGGCGCGTGACCCCGAGGGCGGTCCGGTGACTATCACTGAAATTGATGACCTCGGTCAGTTTACGCCGCTAAACGATACCTCCGGTCAGACCTGTTTTATGCCGGCCGATGTTGACACGGCGGTTTACCGGTTTATTTACTGCCTGGTTGACCAGTGTCCGCTTGATAAAATAACCCCACCCTGTCTGCCGGATACCATCATTGTTACGGTGATTATAAATCTACCGCCTTATTTTACCCTGTGCCCGGAAAGCCAGGAATTCAATACCTGCGCCGTGGATACGTTTTGTTTCGAGGTCAGTGCCAATGACCCCGAGTTCGGTCCCCTGACTTATCGAATTCTCGAAGGCAATGCCTTTATGGACGATAAAAAAGTTTGTGTCATCGGCGAGGAATCGCAGAGTTTTGATGTCGTTATCGAGGTGAGTGATTATTGCAACGCTACTGATACCTGTACGGTGCCGGTGGTAATCAACGGCAATCGACCGCCGGTCATCCAGCCCCTCGCCGACCAGAATATATTCCTGTGTCAACCGGAAATATTCTGTTTCGAAGCTTCAGTCAGCGACGACGACTATAACCTTGATACGGTTATGCTCAATTACGGATATTATGACAGTAACCTTCCTCCCCGGATATGTATCGAAATCGATACGTCGGGTGTCTATACGATTATTTTAACGGCTCGGGATGACTGCGGGGCTACGGATGTTGACACCGCCCTGGTTACGGTTGAGGTAAACCGCCCCCCGGTAGCCGAGTTTATAAGCGGGGATACCAGCTTGGTGCTCTGCGAGATTTCCGAGCTCTGTTTTAAAGCCAATATTAATGATGATAATATCAAGCATCTTTATATCAGCCATGGCGGTTACTTTAACGAAGCGACGGGAGAAATTTGTTTTACTCCGACTCAGGCCGGTGAATATAAGCTGAGCGTTTACCTCGAGGATTATTGTAACCTGGTGGCTACCGATACTATTACCGTCGCGATCCAGCTTAAAGATAACGAGCCGGTTTTCAGCCTTAATGATACTACGGTTTTCCTGTGCACACCTGACTATATCTGTCTGCCGGTCACGATTACTGATGCTGACAATGATATCATGAGCATTGTCCCCAGCCGCGGTACTTATGAAAATGGCCGGCTTTGTTTTGTCCCCTATAATCTGGGCGATATCAAAATCGCCCTGACTGTGACCGACAGCTGTAATCACGTGGTTACGGATACCTGTACGGTTACGGTGGTAAGTGACGATGTCCACCTGGTCTGTCCCGGCGATACCAGTGTTTTTCTGTGCGAACCGGAAAACCTTTGTTTCCCGATCGGGGGCATACCCGACGGCGCCACGGTGAAAGTATTCGGCACCAATGTCACGTACAACCCGGAAACCCGTTCGGTCTGTTTTTTCAGCGACTGCTGTCTGCAGAATAACATTCGGGTGGAAGTAACCACTCCCTGCAGTACTTACACCTGCGGTTTTACAGTCGATATTCAAACCAACAGCGCCCCGGCGGTCCGTTTGCCCGACGATACGACCTTCTGGTCCTGCCAGCTTCAACAGGTCTGCCTTCCGGTCAGCGTTGAAGATATCGACCGTAATGTTGCAAGCGTTCTGATCGAAGGAGCGGTGTATGATGACTATTATCAGACCGCCTGTTTTACGCCCGAATCCGAAGGCGAATACGTGGTCAGTGTGACCGCTTATGATTCCTGCGGCGCTTACGATGGCGATACTGTCGTTGTAACGGTCGCAACCAACCGTCCTCCGGTAATCGAATATACTCTCGAAGATTCGGTTTTCCGGGTCTGTTCTTTTGAAGAAATTTGTATTCCTCTCAGTATTACCGACCCCGACAACAATCTCAGTTCAATAACGGTCGGGTCACCTTTTTATATCAACACCGATACCTCGGTTTGTTTCATTCCGGACAGGGCCGGTGACTATTGCATGACTGTTCAAGCTGCCGACCTTTGCGGGGTGATTACTGCACGGGATATCTGCGTAACGGTTGAAATCGGTGATTCCGCCTGGGTAACCTGTCCAACGATAACCGAACCGATTCAGCTCTGCCAGAGTGACACAGTCGATATCGATATAACCGTTGCCGGCGTTTTTTCTAATCTGACGGTGGCGCCGGAGGATATTGCTTTTTATGATAACGGTAAAATTCATTTTCGTGCCGACACTACCGGCACTTATGAAATTACCGTTACGGCGGAAGCCGAGTGCAATACCTCGTCCTGTATCCTGACCGTTCCGGTGGAGATTTTAATCCCGGTTTCAATTGTCTGTCCTGACAGTGACAGTCTGTTCGAATGTGAGATACCGCATTCAATTAATATACCGATGGAAATTTATGGAGACTACACCGGTCTGGATATAATTCCCGCTGCAGCGGAATATATCCCCGGTCAGGGTTTGAATATACCTGTTGACAGTGCCGGTTTTTATGAGATCCGGGTTATTGCCGTCGGGCTCTGCAATGCCGATACCTGTGAATTCAGCGTTACTCTTGATATCAATCAGGCGCCGGTGGTCGAAGTGAAAGATACTACCGTCGTTCTTTGTGATTTGGAAACGGTATGCGTACCTGTTAATATTTATGATGTCGATAATGCCATAACCGCTGTTATTGTCGAGCCGTTCGGCGAACTGCTCGACGGCCGCATCTGTTTCACCCCGACCGCTTTTGAAAATTACACCTTCTCGGTTATCGCGACCGATGAGTGTGAAAGCGCCGACACGGCTTACTTTACCGTTTCCGTTATGAAGGGGGACTACGTGGATATCGAATGTCCCGGTAACCTCCCCGATACCACCATCTGCGGTTCCCAGTTGCTCTGCCATGATTTGAATATTACCGGTTTGAATTATCAAATCGGGGTTTATCCTGAAAATGTCGCCTTTTATGAAAATGGTCAGCTGTGTTTCATGGCTGATACCACGGGCTTTTATGAAATTACGGTTATCGGTTATGCCGGCTGTAATAATGATACCTGTGTCGTAACCCGGCAGATTACCGTTACCGACTCGGTTTTCATCGTTTGTCCGGATGAACAAATAAACCTGTTTGAGTGCTTCGCCCCTTACTCGGTTAATATCCCCGTTAAAATTATAGGTGATTACACCGACCTTCAAATAAGCCCCCAGGTCGCGAACTTTGTTAACGATACCCTTTTGAATATTCCCACCAGCGGTCCCGGTGTGTACCCGGTGGAGATTATCGCCACCGGCCCGTGCAACGCCGATACCTGTGCCTTTACCGTTAATTTGAATGTTAATCAACCGCCCGAGCTGACAGTGCAGGCTGACACAACCGTCACCGTCTGCACCCTGGAGGGTTTGGAAATACAGGTCAAATTCCACCTGTTTGACCCGGATAATAATATTGAATTTTACGGCGCCAACCCGGGGCAGATAAACGACAGTATTGTGTATTTCTATCCAACCCGGTATGGCGAACAGAATATTGTCGTCTTCGCCGAGGATACCTGCGGTGCCCGGGTTGAAGATACCGTAAAAGTAACCGTCGTGCAGGGTCCGACCGTGGTTATTGAAAACTGTCCGCAGTTACCCCTTTCAATGGATATGGAGAACTTCCCGACCACCATCCGTTATGAATTGCCGATAACCCCGGGTGATGCCGTGGTGGAAGTCACGGGGGGAACCTGGGCGAACGATACCCTGGCGGTGGAAATAACCGCTCCCGGTACCTATCATGTTAACGTGACCGCCACCGCGCTCTGCGGCAGCGACGAATGTAACCTGACCTTCGTGATTAACGAATACGTACCACCGGGTGTCGTCTGCCATGATACCATGGCCGTGCTCTGCCTGCTGGAACCGCAGATGTTCTGTGTGGGTATCGATGAAATAACCGGAACGGATATTACGGTGTCGGTCAGCCGCGGCCAGTATATCGACGGCCGGGTCTGTTTTGAAGTCAGTGAACCCGGTGAGTATGATGTGGAAATTATCGTGGCCAACGAGTTCGAGGGCGAACCGCGTGCCGATACCTGTAACTTCACCGCCACCATCGACGGCGGTCGCGCCCCGGTGGTGAATCTGGGTGAAGATTTTAATAAATTCCTGTGCGGTCCCGAAGATTTCTGTTTCGAGGTTGAAATAATCCCCGGTGATTTCAACATTATAGGTTATGAATTGAATTACGGCACTTTTAATGGAGATACTAAGGAGTTGTGCCTTGGGTTCGATACCGCCGGCACCTATCATCTGGTTCTGAAAGTATTTGATGATTGCGGCAATACCGTTGAGGATGATATTTATATTACCGTGATAAGGAACATCGCCCCGACCGTTGATTTGGGCGATGATTTTGCCACGTTAATTTGTGCCCCGACCGATATCTGTCTGGATATTGATACTTTCGATGTCGATAATAATATTGTAAGCGTTTACCCGGTCGGGAACGGATATATAAATGATGCTGGCCAGGTTTGCTTTACCGTTGACACCGCCGGCACTTATCGTATAATTGTCCGGGCGGTCGATGCCTGTGAAGCTTTCGGTGATGATACGGTTCTGGTAACGGTGACGGTCAACCGGCCGCCGGTTATCAGCCCGATGCCCGATACGACCGTATTCCTTTGCGCCCCGACCTACGTCTGTCTGCCGGTCACTTTCTCCGACCCGGATAACAATATTGCATCGGTTGTTGCCAATCGCGGCAAATATAAAGACGGTCAATTGTGTTTTGTGCCGTACGACAGCGGGAACTATGTCATTACCCTGACGGTCACTGATTCCTGCGGTCTTAAAGCGATGGATACAGCCATTGTCCGGATTCTTACCGAGCAGAGCATCTCCATTCAGTGTCCGAACGATACTACCGTATTTCTATGTCAACCGGAGAATCTCTGCTTCCCCATCAAAGGTATTCCGGAAGGCGCCAGCGTGAAAGTATATGGCACCAATGTTACCTATGATGCCGCGACCGAGTCGGTTTGTTTCTTCTCCGACTGTTGTCTTGACAACGAAATTAGGGTGGAGGTTACGACCGCCTGTTCTACTTATACCTGTGAGTTTACGGTCTTCATTCAGACCAACAGTAAACCGGTGGTAAGACTGCCCAAAGATGCCACCTATCTGCAGTGCTGGTTACAGCCGGTCTGTGTACCGGTGGCGGTTACGGATATAGACAGGAATGTGGAAAGTATAGTAGTCAGCGGAGCGGTCTATGACGCTTATTATCAAACCGCCTGCTTGACACCCGATACCCCGGGTACTTATACCATCCGGGTTACCGCTTATGACAGCTGCGATGCCTCCGGTTTTGATGAAATAAAAATTACGGTGATTGAAAATAGCGCTCCGATTATAAATGTGGATATCACCCCTCCCGTCTTCAGACTCTGTACCCTTGAAGAAATATGTTTTACCGGAATGGTAGATGACCCGGACGACAACCTGAAGAGTGTGGAGGTCTGGCCCAACGGCTGGTATGACTTTGAAAATAACCGGGTTTGCTTCATTCCGGAAGCTTTCGGAGTTTTCTGGCTTCATATTAGGGCGACTGATACTTGCGACGCCGTAACGGTCGATTCTCTTCTGGTTACCATTGATGAAGGCGATTTTGTCGATGTCATCTGTCCGGAGGGACCGATTGACACGGTTCTATGTGAGGCGAGTTCGGTATGTATTCCTGTAGATATTGTAGGTACGCCGCTGCCGGATGTTGGTGACGGTTATAAAAGTATCCGAACTTATCCGGTGGGTTTGACTTCTTATAGCGAAGGCAACTTCTGTTTCATTGCCGATTCCAGCGGTACTTATACTTTAACCCTGGTGGCTGAAGCTCAGTGTAATAAAGATTCATGTACCTTCATCGTGAATGTTGATATCCTTGAACCGCTGGCGATTACCTGTCCGGCAAGCGACAGTGTTTTCCTGTGCGATACCACCACCCTGGTTGATTCCTTTACGATATCTTCAAGCGTTACCGAGGTCATGGTGTCCGATACGGCTGCCGTGAAAGCGTATATTGTCGGTAATAAGATATATATCCCGGTCAGGCAGGAAGGCGAAAGACGGATAACCCTGACGGCTAAGGGGCGGTGCGGGGAAGTCTCCTGCGATTTCACCATCAAAGCCGACTTTAATACCCCGCCGTTGGTGGTTGCCGGAAATGACACCACTCTCGTCGAATGTGAGCTTTTCCCGGTGTGCGTGAAATTCAGCGTATTCGATCCCGATGGAAATCTCGACAGCATGAAAACCACCCATGGCACTTTCGATGACACTCTGGTTTGCTTTAACCCGGCCGATTACGGCGGTTTTGGTGATTACAATATCATCGTTACCGCTTTCGATGCCTGTAATACCATGGATGCCGATACCTTGAGAGTGTCCTTCCTTATGGGCGACTCAGCCAAAATTGAATGGTGTCCGGAAGAGCTTTATTTCTCGAGTTGCTGGCCCGATACCGTTTATTTCCCGCTTAATATAACACCCGCCGATGCTCAAATTACCATCTTGCCCAACGGCCGCTATGAAGCCGCTAATAAACGAGTGGGTGTATTTGTCGATACCGCCGGAACCTACCTGGTTTCCATTGCCGTTAATGCTCTATGTTATGATACCGCCTGCAGTTTCCCGCTGTATGTGGAACGGTTCGAGTTCCCTCAGATTTCCTGTCCGGGTAATATTGACACTCTCCTGTGCCTGTCTCAACCGGATACGATTTGTTTCCCGATAGATGTTCAGGGTACGGCGGTTGATGTTACTATACTGCCCGCTCAGCTTGGGGCGTACTACACGGCCGGTCATGTCTGTGTGCCGGTGAGCGCCGCCGGGACCTATCCGCTGACCATTATCGGCAGTAATATGTGCGGCAGCGATACCTGCTCTCCGTCGACGGTCTTAAACGTTAACGCCGACCAGCCGCCGCTTTTGTTCCTGCCCGACGATATAACCGTGGAACGCTGCCCCAATGACACCGACCTGATAGTGATAAGGGGTATTTATGCCACCGATGTTGAAGCGGAAGTAATCATATCGCAGGTTTGCGGTCCGGAAGGCGCCTTCGTTAATATTCAACCGGACAGCGGGGTAATATCCTTCCGGCCGACGGAAATTAACACATATGCCTTCTGTTTTGAAGCCGATGACGGCTGCCAGGTGGTAAAGGATACTCTGCTGGTACATGTCACGCTCAGGGACGATTGCGATGTCTGTCTGAGAGTTTACATCGACGGCGGCAGTTGCACCCCGGTGGGCCTGCGCAAGCTGGTTGAACTTGATATTGAAACCAACGACGCCATCGCCGGTTTCGACTTGCTCTTGAAATATGATGTCTCGGCTCTGACGTTTATTAACGCCACCATCGCCGGTTCGGCTATCAGTGCCTGGGAATATTTCACCTATCGGGTCGTCAGCGGTTCTCAGGGCTTGCTGCGCCTGGTGGGTATTGCTGATATAAATAACGGTCCGAATCATCCCCCCGCGTCTTCACTCAGACCTGACGGTGTCCTTGTCTATATCGAGTACCAGATAGCCAACAACCAGAACCTGGGCGATGTCTTTATACCCATTTCCTTCATCTGGTACGACTGCGGCGACAATACTTTCTCCGATGTAAGCGGTACCATCCTCTTTATGGACAGCCGGATATACAACGCTGAAGGTATCTTGATCTGGGACGAGGATATCAACCAGGATGGTCTGCGTACCCCGGAACTGGGTGCCTATGATGCCTGCCTGGCCGGTACCGAAAAAGGAGTGCCGCTGCGCTGTATCGAATTTTTCAACGGTGGTATCTGCATCACTCACCCGGATTCGCTTGACGACCGGGGTGATATTAACCTTAACAACATCGCTTATGAAATTGCTGATGCGGTCCTGTTCACAAGTTACTTCGTCCGCGGCCTGGGTGTCTTTAATATCAATCTGGCCGGACAGATCGCCGCCACCGATGTCAACGCCGACGGTATTACCCTGACAGTAGCCGACCTGGTTTACCTGGTCCGGATTATTATCGGCGATGCCGACCCGTATCCGAAAATAGTACCTTACCAGGAAGAACTTCTGGTGACAACGGAGCAGGTTAACGAACGGGTCTGTGTCACCACCGATGCCGTGAGTACGATTGGGGCCGCCTGTTTTGTCTACGATATCAACGGCAGTGTCGATATCGGTGAACCGTGTCTGTCAGCCGATGCCGCCGGGATGGAGATACAATACGCAGTGGAAAACAATCAGCTTAAAATTCTGGTTTATAATATCGGCACTCACAGGATTCAACCGGGTATCCACCAGTTGATGGAAATCCCCATAAGCGGTGAAGGTATGCTGAACCTGGTTAAAGCGGAAATCGCCGATTACCATGGTCAGCCTTACAAGGCTGTCAGCAAGAATGAACTTTTACCGGCCGGTTTTATCTTGAGTCAGAACTATCCCAATCCCTTTAACCCTTCGACCCGGATCGAATTCTCCCTGCCGGTGGCGGCGGAATGGCATCTGACCATATTCAATGTTACCGGTAAAATCGTCCGGGAATATAGCGGTTACAGTGAATCCGGCACGAATGAAGTGACCTGGGACGGTACCAGTTCCGACAACGATAAGACGGCTTCGGGTGTTTATTTCTACCGTCTGGAATGCGGTAAATTCAGCGAGACTAAAAAGATGATTCTTCTGAAATAAAAATCCCCCTCATGTCTTTCCTCCTCCAAAAGCGTTCTAGTAAAATAGAACGCTTTTTTATTTGTGATAAGCGGTGCCGTGGAGAATGGAAAAACCCCGGTAAAGCTGTTCCAGCAGTATTAAGCGGACCAGCTGATGGGAGAAAGTCATTCCGGACAATGAAAGAATATGGTCAGCCCGCTTGAGGAGGCGGTCATCGAGGCCGTGAGGACCGCCGATAAGAAAATAAACGGTGCCCCGGGCGCGATTCTGCACTTCCTGTAAGAAACGGGCAAACTGCTTTGAGTCCTTTTTCTCACCATGCTCACTTAAGGCGATAAATAAACCTTCCTGGAATTCTTTTTCGAAGATATCGGCTTCTTTCTTTTTTACTTCGGCGGGGGAGAGGGCGGCGGGCATTTTCGGAGAAGGGAGGATTTTCATCTCAACCAGGGCATAGCGGCGGAGAAGTTTCAGGTAATGTTCAATGCCTTCCGTCAGCCAGCGCTCTTTGTCTTTTCCGAGGGTAACAATGCTTATCTTAATCACCGGATACGGTCCTGATAATAAGATGACGACGGCGCGGACCGTCGAACTCGCAAAAATATATCGCCTGCCATCGGACGAGCACCAGTTTTTTATCTTCGAATAAAACCGCGAGGGAGAAACCCATCAGGGAGGCTTTGAGATGCGCGTCGGAATTACCCTCGGTGTGAGAGTAGGCGTCGTGGCGGGGAATTTCCTTTTGCAATTTGTAAAGAATATCGCGAGTGACATCCGGGTCGGCATTTTCGTTAATAGTGATACCGGCGGTGGTATGGGGTACAAAACAAAATGCAAGGCCGGAATTTAAACCGCTTTCGGTCACCGTCTGACTTACCAGGGCGGTAATGTCGACCATTTCCTCGCGAACATGGGTTATGACTTCGTAAGTTTTCATCAGGTAAACAAAGCCTCGGTAAATTCTTTCGGGTCGAATGGCTGCAGGTCATCGACTTTCTCGCCGGTGCCGACGAAATCAACCGGAACCTTCAGTTCTTCGGCGATGCCGATAATCATGCCGCCCTTGGCGGTGCCGTCGAGTTTGGTGATGATTATACCGTCACAGCCGACGGCATCGGTGAAGACCTTGACCTGGGACAGGGCATTCTGGCCGGTGGTGCCGTCGATTATCAGTTTGCTGTAAACGGAAGCCCCGGGAACGGCTTTCAGCACTACTCGTTTTATTTTTTTCAGCTCTTCCATCAGGTTGGTCTTGGTATGCAGGCGCCCGGCGGTATCCAGGAGCAGGCGGTCGGCGCCCCTGGCTCGAGCGGCACTGGCGGCGTCGAAAGCCACCGCCGCCGGGTCGGCTCCTTTTTGGGAAATTATTATATCCACTCCGCTGCGCTCCGCCCAGATAGCCACTTGTTCCACCGCGGCGGCACGAAAGGTGTCGCAGGCGCCTATCATCACCTTTTCGCCCTGTCCTGCAAAATACGTGGCCAGCTTGCCTATGGTGGTGGTTTTCCCGACGCCGTTGACGCCTATTACAAGCCAGATAACCGGCCGTACCCCATCCGGCGGGACGTCGGTTATTTCCCGGGGCGATAAGATGCTGCCGATTTCTTCCTTGAGGATAGCCATGACGGCTTCTCCTTCGGTCAGTTTGCATTCCCGCGCCTTTGTCTTGAGGCTTTCGATGAGCCGCAGGGTGGCTTTTACGCCTACGTCGGCTTCAATTAAAATTTGTTCGATCTCCTCCAGCAGGTCGTCATCCAGCCGGCGGCGTCTGACTGCCTGGGATATACGGCCCAGAAGATTATCCCTGGTCTTGACGAGCGATTGTTTCAGTTTTTCAAAAGGTGTGAACATTGACGGGATTTATTCTTCTTCATTATCCTGAATAACAATATTGGGATTCATTCTCCCGCGGATTGTTTCAGGTATTTCAGAATCGCCTTCGGTAACGGGTTGGGTATCCTGGTGGTTATTGTCTATTTCTTCAGGTTCCGGCGCTTCCTCGACATATTGCACCACCGTGCCGCCCGTGTCTTCGGCTTCTTCGAGGAATTTGACAGCCACCAGTTTGGAAATCCCCGGCTGTTCCATGGTGATACCGTACAGATTGTTGGCGGCTTCCATGGTGATTTTGTTGTGCGTGATGGCGATGAACTGCGTATCCCGCGAAAAATTCTTGATTATTTTGAGGAAACGGTGACAGTTGGCATCGTCCAGGGGAGCGTCGATTTCATCAAGGATGCAGAACGGGGAAGGTTTCACCAGATAAAGCGAGAATAAAAGGGAGATGGCTGTCAGGGCACGTTCGCCCCCGGACATCTGAGAAATCGAAAGTATCTTTTTGCCGCGCGGTCGCGCCATGATCTCTATATTGGACTCCAGCGGGTCATCCGGCACCGACAGATGAATATCCGCTTCGCCGCCGGTGAATAGTTCAACGAACAAACTCTGGAAGTTTTTCTGAACCTTTTCAAAGGTTTCACCGAACAGTTTACGGGCGGTAATGTTGATTTTGTTAATGGTGGTGCGAAGGTCGTTTTTGGCTGTGGTCAAATCGTTTAACTGCTCGCTTAAAAATTCTTCCCGCTCCTTGTTTTCACGGTATTCTTCCAGGGCCAGCAGGTTCACGGCGCCGAATTTTTTAAGGCGTTCCTTCTTTTCCTGAAGTTGCTCACGGGCTTCCTC
Source organism: Candidatus Zixiibacteriota bacterium (assembly GCA_028715215.1). Taxonomy (GTDB): domain Bacteria; phylum Zixibacteria; class MSB-5A5; order GN15; family FEB-12; genus JAFGNW01. The sequence continues at coordinate 8,857 of JAQUSF010000001.1, read as the reverse complement.
TATTGTCAGCCGGTTGTCGGGATTTTCAATCTCCACGGTCTTAATGTCGATGTCGTATTCTTCAAGGAACTTATCCCGTTTTGCCTTTATTTCCGACTCAATGGTATTCAATCGGATTTCATACTGATGGGCTTCGTCGGAGAGGGCTTCTTTCTGCCGGCGATGTTCCTTGATATTTTTCTCTCTGGTGGTAACCTGGTCTAACAGGGTTGTCTGAACGTCGTACAGGCTTTTTCGGCGGATGGTGAGCTTTTCCTGGTCCTCGAAGATAATTTTGAGGCTGGCTTCGTTCGTGGTGATTTTTTCGTCTGCCTGAATGATATCGGTTCGGGCCCGGTCGATTTCCTCCCGCCTGATTAAAAGGGTGGCATCGATTTCTTTTATCAGTTCATGTAGGTGGGATTGCTGGTTTTCCGCCTGTTCCACCCGGCTTCGGGTTTCGATAAGGGAAACATGCAGCTTGGAAACCTTATCAAGAGCATCCATGGCTGTTTTTTCAAGGTCTTCCAGGCGATTGCCGGCCTGGTTCATATTATCCAGAAGGTCATCTTTTTTGCTGCTGAGCTGGTTGAAATCGAGATCCAGGCTGTATTGACGGTTGCGTACTTTTACCAGCCGCATATCTAAATTCTGGTGTTCATTTTCCAGGCGTGTTAGTTCGCTTTTAACCGTGCGGCTTTCGAATTCCAGTTCCCCGAGTCTTTTTTGTATCCGCTCGGTTTCTTCGGTCGTATCCTCGATGGCGGACAGTAATTGGGTGAATTCCGCCCGGGCGGCGGCCAGTTGAGCCACCGAACGGTTTCTATCGTCTTTGAGCGTCTGAAGCTTTCGGATAAGTTCCTTTAGTATTTCTTCCTGTTCCTGGACTTTTTCCTTGCGGCGGAACAGGGAAAAATCATCCTCGGAACCCCCGCTTATCAGGTTGTTGCTGTATAGGATACCGTCGGTGGATACGGCACTGAAGCCGTAAGGAAGGTGTTTAAGAATCTCATCGGGATTGGCGCCGGAACGATAGACGGCCGTATGTGACAACACGGCTTCTTTTAAATATTGAAGGTCGTTGTCGGTTGTTACAAAGGTATCCAGCCAGCCGACAAATTCCTCCTGGTCGAGGACCGGCCGTTTCACCGCCGGATTGATGGTGCCGGTATCCGGGACCATGATACCTATGCGCCCCTTCTTTTCCCGTTTCAAAAAAGCAATGATATCTTCCGCGGTTTTGCGGTCACGGCAGATAAGGCATTTTGCCATATCCCCCAGGGCGACCTCGAGGGCTGTTTCCAGACCTTTTTGAGGAATGAATTTCTCACCGACCGAGCCGGCAATACCGGGCCAGTTCTGCCGGTTCTCCATGGTTGCCACCATCCCCGACTCATAGCCTTCATAATGCAGCATCATGTCCTGCCAGAGATTGCGGCGGGCTTCACAGGCTTCGATAGAGGCCGAGACATTACCGCTTTCCAGTGCCAGCTCTTCTCCCTGTCTTACCAGGTCTTCAATCCGGGTATTGATTTCCGCTTTGCGAGCCTCGCCTTCCTTTCTACGACTTATAAAGCTGTCCAGATTACTTTTCAGGGTATCCAGTTCGGTTATGATTTTCCTCTGCCGGGGGTAAATATCACTGATTTTCTTTTCCAGGTCGCTTTTCTGAGCGGCCAGGTCTTCTTCCTGTTCACGCAGGCTGTTACCCTCGGCTTTACCCGATGATAACTGGCCTTCGAGTTCCAGCAGGCGTTTGTTTTCTTCTTCCCGGCGTGCCCGGGCAGCCAGCAGGTTCCGGTCGGCTTCCGCCTGAGCTTCTTCAGCCTCACTCATCCTGACTGTTATCTGTTCCAGCAGTTGCTTTTGAATTTCCAGGTCGGCGACATTGTTCTCCGCCTGTTTTTTCAGGTTCTCCATGCGATTTGACAGGGTTTCGATGTCGGCTTCATTCTTTTGTATCAAATTAACCGCATTGTTTTTCTTCTCTTTATATAAAGTGATTTCCTTTTCGAGAAGGTGCGCCTGTTCGGATATCTTATATGCTTCCGAGCTGACTTCATTCAGCTGGTGTTCGATATCCAGAAGTTCCTTGCGGTCGATTTCAAGCTGGGCCGTATTCTGGTCGAGAGCTGTTTCACAGGCGGTTTTTTCATCGATGAGGCGGTCGTAACGGGCTTTGATTTCCCGTTTTTCATTTTCGATATTTTTTATGCGGGTGGAGCTCAGATAGAGTTCCCACTTTTTGATTTCATCGGTGAGCATCTGGTAGCGTTCGGCTTTTTTATGCTGCCGGTAAAGCGAATTGACCCGGGTCTTGACCTCAGCGTAGATATCTTTAAGACGGAGGAAATCGTTTTCGGTGGCATCGAGTTTCCTCAGGGCGGCTTCTTTGCGCTGTTTGTACTTGGTGATGCCCGCGGCTTCTTCAAATAAAAACCGTCTTTCTTCAGCCTTGTCCGAAAGAACGGCATCGATCATTTCCGGTTGAATTACGGAATAGGAATGAGCACCCATGCCGGTGTCGAAAAATAATTCAAGAATGTCTTTGCGCCGACAGGGTACCCTGTTCAGAAGATATTCCGACTCGCCGCTGCGGAACAGCCGGCGGGTAATCTGAATTTCATTGTATTCGGTCGGTAGAACCCCCCGGTCATTGACTATCAGCAACGATACTTCGGCCATCCCCAGCGGTTTGACGTCGCGGGTACCGTTAAAGATAACCTCTTCCATTTTCGTTCCGCGCAAGAGCGATACTTTCTGTTCACCGAGCACCCACCGCAGAGCGTCCAGGACGTTGGTCTTGCCGCACCCGTTCGGGCCGACGATAGCCGTTATCCCGCTGGAAAACTTTATCGAGGTTTTGTTGGCGAAGGATTTGAAACCTAATATGTCGAGTCGCTTTAGATGCACGTTGCCTCCAAGAATCTAACTGCTGAGATTGGTCCGGGGAATTTCCGGCTGTTTGCTGGTAATATTGGCCAGGGTTTCCAGGAGGGAGCGATAAATATTTCGCTCGTCCCGTAAGTACTTGGTTTTTATTTCTAAATTGTAAAAGGGCATTCCCAGATAGTTTCCTCGTCCCACCCGAACGGCTTTGGGAAAATGAAGAAGCACCGCCGGAATAAAATAGGACGGGCTGAAATTCAAATCCATAATCATGTCAAACTTGTAATCCTGTAACATGTGCAAGTATGATTTTTTGGGAAGTCCGGCCCAGGTGAGCTGGTCAAAAGACGGTGATAAAATCTGAAAACCTTTATGAGGATAAATATCGGCGACTTTTACCCCGGGAGCGGCCAGGAGAGTCAGGTCTGCCGACTTGAACAGGCTGCTTATGGTGGGTAAAAATTGCTTGACCAGGGTCAGTTCACGTAGACTGGACGGCAGGCAGACCAGTATCCTTTTGGGAGTAAGCAGGTCGGTGGGGAAATTAACCGGTTGTTGTTCGAGCTTTTTTTTCAAACTGTTAATCTGCCAGCGGGCGAGGATGTTTTTTATTTTCTTCATAGTTCTTTTCCACCGCCTAATGGTCGTTTAAATGTGAAGCGCCCGTGTCGGCAGGTTTTTGATTATCGGCCTGGTTTATAATTCCGGTTGAATCGGTACCCCCATCCGGCAGGGTGGGATTAAGATAAGAAGCCAGGTTGGCCTGGTTTACTTCCACCCCGGAAATCTTGTGTTTCTCGGGATCTCTTAAGTCCACTTCGACATCATTTATTTTTATCTGTACCAGTGAAGGTTGAGCAAGGGATATTCTTATCCGGTATTTGGCTTCTACTTTATATTCTCGCCAGGGCACCAGGTTGCGGTACAGGACCGTGTCACCGTCGGTTAAAACCGAAGCCCAGCATGTCTCGCGGGCGGTCAGGGTCATGATTAAGGGAGATGGTTCCTGATAATCAAGCTTATTCCACTGGAAATTTTCGAGGTCATTCTCCAAATGACCGGTGTCATAAGATGAATCCTTCACCGTTGGGCTCGATTTTTCGGGTTCTGAGGACGAATACCGGGTGTTTTCTCCCTCAAGGAATAATTTATAAACAACCATAAAACATATGAATATACCTATGACGACCAGAATTAGAGTCAGGAATTTTTTCTTCAACCAGTTGGTTTCAGCGGTTAAGGCATCTTCACCGGAGGTTGGTCCAGGTTTTACTTCCTTGGTTATTTCCGCTTTTTTCTCGATGTTGTTTTCAATCGCTTCCCCCAGGTCTTCTTTAATGGCTTCGATGGTGCGGTTATAATCGATACCCAGTGCCCGGGCGTACGATTTGGCAAAAAGGTTATAATAAAGTTCGGAGGGAAGTTTATCGACCTCGCCGAGTTCAAGGTAGTTCAAATTTTCTTCGGAGATTTTAAGTTCTTCGGATAAATCGGCCAGGGATATGTTTTTATTTTCTCGTTCGTGTTTAAGTGCTTGTCCAAATTTTATATATATTTCATTCATTATCAGTCAAATAGTTGTAATTTATCAATTGTTTCCCCGGCCAGCCGCTCCAGTAAATTGCAGGGAAAACCGATGACATTATCAAGATTTCCCTTAATCCTGTCAACTAAAAAAGCCCCAATTCCCTGTATTCCGTACGCCCCGGCTTTGTCCATGGGTTCACCGGTGGATATGTACTCTTTAATCTTTTCCGGACTTAGAAAGTTGAAATAAACCTCCGTTATTTCATAAGCGGAAGCCAGTACCTGTCCTTTCTCAGCCAGCGCCAGCGCAGTACATACTTCATGTTTTTTCCCCGATAGATACATCAGGGTCTGGAAGGCTTCATCTTCATCGGCCGGCTTTCCCAGAATTTCTTTATCAATCAGCACTACCGTATCAGCCCCGATAACGATTTCATCGGGACGAACCAGCCGGGAAACCGCGACTGCTTTTTCTTCCGCCAGTCGTCGGGCATACTGGTAGGGATGTTCCCCCGGTTTTATATTTTCTTCCGTTGAAGGAGTTTTTTGATTGAAAGAAATGCCGGTTTCTTTCAGCAGGGCGTACCGTCGCGGAGAGCCAGAGCCCAGGATAATTGACCGTCTGTCAGCAAGTTGTCGAATATATTTAAAGTTCATTTTCAAGAATGAGAGTTACCGGACCATGATTGGTAAACCTGATATCCATCCGGGCTCCGAAAACTCCGGTTTGAGTTGTCAGGCCGCTGGCTTTTACCAGTTCGACAAAACGGTTATAGAGTTTCTCAGCCTCTGGAGGTTTCATGGCTAAATCGAATCCCGGTCGGCGGCCCTTTCGAGTGTCGGCATATAACGTAAACTGGGACACCACCATTATTTCCGCCCCGATATCCAATGCGGACAAATTCATCTTGCCCTGGTCATCTTCGAAAATCCGAAGGTTGACGGCCTTGTCAGCCAGAATACCACAGGCTTTTTCCGTATCCCCGACCCGGGTGCCGAAAAGAATCAACAAACCATTTCGAGTAGTGCTGTGAAGCCGATTATCAATCCATATTTCAACGCCGGTAGTTCTTTGAATGACGATTTTCATTTTATCCTCAATTTCAGATGGGGAATATAACGTAATAAATGGCAAAGACAACCGAATTTTAAACGTAACTTAAACTTGCCAATCTGAAGGCGGTTTATTTTATTAGGGTATTCATGGAAGATAAGAATAAAACATTAGGGATAGATATTGGCTCTGTCGCCATCAAGCTGGTTCTTATGGATAAGAACCAGCTGGTAAGGAAGGTTTATCGTCGTTTTGAAGAAGCCGGCCCATTTGAAACTCTCTATAAGATACTGATAGGGCAGCTTCCGGAACTGGTTGGAAGTTCCTTATACCTGGGTTTAACCGGTATCGGAGCCAAAACCGCTCAGACAATATTACATGGTCAGATTTTTGGTGAAATTGCCGCCATTGCAGCCGGTAATTTTTATGCCGCCCCGGAAGTAAAGACCGTGATAGAGATGGGCGGGGAAGACTCCAAATTTCTTCTTCTGGACGGTAAAACGAAAACCTGTCTTGATTTCGCCATGAATGCCCAGTGTGCCGCCGGTACCGGTTCGTTTCTTGACCAGCAGGCTAACCGGCTGAAAATATCAATCGAGGGAGAATTCGGCCGACTGGCTTTACAATCTACCAAACCACCGCGGATTGCCGGTCGTTGCTCGGTCTTTGCCAAATCGGATATGATTCATCTTCAACAAATCGCTACCCCCGATTATGATATTGTCGCCGGTCTTTGTTTTGCCGTGGCGCGTAATTTTAAAAGCACCATCGCCCGCGGGAAAAAACTGATGCAACCAATTGCTTTTGAAGGTGGTGTGGCGGCTAATCCCGGCATGATCAGGGCTTTTACCGAAGTTTTAAACCTGGAAAAAGGTCAGTTGATTATCCCTGAACATTATAATGTCATGGGAGCTCTGGGTGCGGCGCTTTTGGCGGAAGAAAACAAGGCGGCAGTTGATTCTTTTAATCCGGAGAAAATAAAAGAATATTTAAAATACCGGGAGGTGGACCGGTCGGGACGTGAAGCTCTGCAGTACAATTTCCCGGACAGTAAATTTTATGATATTACTCTGCAGAAGCAACCTGAAGATATCGACGGTCTTGAGGTTTATCTGGGGATTGATGTCGGTTCCCTGTCAACCAACCTGGTCCTGATTGATGGAGACCACCAAGTTATTGCCCGGCGCTATTTGATGACCGAAGGTCGGCCGATTGAAGCGGTCCGCCGGGGACTGGCGGAATTAAGCCGTGAAGTCGGCGACCGCGTGAAAGTTAAAGCCGTGGGTACCACCGGTTCGGGCCGTTATCTAACCGGCGATTATGTCGGTGCCGATATTGTCCGTAATGAGATTACCGCCCAGGCAACCGCCGCCGTCAGTATTGACCCAAACGTTGACACGGTTTTCGAAATCGGCGGGCAGGACTCAAAATATATTTCCATCAATAATCGGGCGGTGGTGGATTTTGAAATGAATAAAGTCTGTGCAGCCGGAACCGGGTCATTTCTCCAGGAACAGGCGGAAAAACTAAAAATCAATATCGAATCGGAATTCGGTGAAAGAGCTTTGAAAGCCACCTGTCCGGTAGGCTGTGGTGAACGTTGCACGGTGTTTATGGAATCCGACCTGGTCGGTCATATGCGCAGCGGTGCCAGGGTCGATGACCTGGTCGCCGGCCTGGCTTATTCCATCGCCAGTAACTATTTGACCAAAGTAGTCGAAGACCGTCGGATCGGTGAGCATATTTTTTTCCAGGGTGGGGTGGCCTGGAATAAGGGAGTGGTGGCGGCTTTCGAAAGACTTACCGGCAAAAAAATTACGGTTCCCCCTCATCACGATGTTACCGGGGCTATCGGTGCCGCCATCCTGGCGATCGAGAAAACAAAAGAACCGGGTTTTAAGACCTCGTTCAAGGGATTCGATATCTATAAGAAAAGCTACCAGCTTAAAACCTTTATCTGTGAGGAATGTTCCAACCACTGCGAGATTCACCAGGTTGACCTTGAAAACGAGCCCCCGCTTTATTACGGTTCCCGGTGCGAAAGGTACGAGATTAAAACCGGAGATGAACGACAACTGCCGCCTGATTATTTTGCCCTGCGTAAAAAATATCAGCACCGGCAATATATTTCCGTGCGGCAACCTGACCGGTACCGCGCCCGGGTGGGCCTGCCGCGGGTATTGCATTTCTTTGAATTTTTCCCCTTCTGGCGGGCTTTTTTTGAAATCCTTAATTTCAAAGTGGTTAATTCCGACCCGTCCGGCCATGATATTGTCGAGGACTCCCTGGAACTCTTCAGCGCTGAAACCTGCTTCCCGATTAAGATGGTTTACGGGCATATTGCCAATCTCTTGACCAAACAGGTTGATATCATTTTCCTGCCGTCGATTATCAGGGTCGCCGAGGAAAAGGAGAAAGCCGTCGATGGCGGTTATATCTGTCCGTACGTGCAGACCATCGGTTCAGCCATTAAAGCCCGGTTCGATTTTGAACACACCGGCGTCAGGTTTGTCAGCAGCCCGGTGTCAATGAGTCATGACATCAATGACATGAAATTCAGTTTCAGACAGTTGGCCCGCGACCTTGAGCTCTCCGACCGGGAGCTCACTAAAGGTATAAAAGCCGGTTTGCGTGCTTACAATACTTATCGCCAGCATTTGCGCAGCGAAGGGGAGAAGTTTTTAGCCGAACTGAGTAAGGACGAAAAAGCCATGGTAGTGGTAAGTCGGCCCTACAACAGCAATGACGCTTACCTTTCCCTGGACCTTCCCAATAAAATCCGCAATCTGGGCTACAAGGCTATCCCGCTCGATTTTCTCCCGGTTGATGAAAACGGGTATGATAACGGCAACATGTACTGGCTGTATGGGCGACGGATACTGGCCACTTCGGAATTCGTCAGGAAACACCCCAATCTTTTCCCTATTTATCTGACCTCATTCGGGTGCGGACCGGATTCCTTCATAACTCATTTTTTCCGCAAGATAATGTCGGGTAAACCGTACCTTCAGCTCGAGGTCGATGAACACAACGCCGATGCCGGTTTGATTACCCGATGCGAAGCCTTTTTTGATTCTCTTCGTTTTTATCAATATCAACCGCCGGTCTCGGATTTCAATTTCATCACGGACAGCTTTCATCCTTTTGAAAAAATTATTTATATCCCCAATATGTGCGACCATGCTTACCCGGTAAGGGCGGCCATGGAGCGGTGCGGCTTAAATGTGCAAGTACTTGATGAACCTGATGATTTAACTCTCGAGTTCGGTAAAAAATTTACGACCGGGAAAGAATGCTTCCCCTGTATTGTTACGACCGGTGATATGATAAAGAAAATCAAGTCGCCGGATTTCGACCATGAACGTTCGGTTGTCTTCATGCCGGGCGCCGGCGGTCCCTGCCGTTTTG